>CAYYPD010000013.1:0-36362 GCA_964473445.1 uncultured Muribaculaceae bacterium | reverse complement strand
ATCGTCACGGTATTTCATCAGGCTGATAATAAAATCACATGGGCTTTCATCGCAGTTTTCTCCACCGTCACTGATTAATATTATTCGTTTTTTTGTTGTTGTGTCAGTTCCAAAATCATTGAAAGCAGCTTGCTTTAATGAATATGTGATAGGCGTCCATCCGACAGCATCAACAGATTTTAGCTTTGAATATACATTAATTGAATTATTCGGCTGAATCGGTGCTAACAAATCTGAAGCCGAACAACCTTGCCTTGGTGTAAATCCTGATTTATGACCATATACTCGTAATCCCACGCTTGTTGTGGGTGGGATATTTTGTAATATATCCTGCATTGTAGAAAGGGCTATTCTTAATTTTGTGGAACCGCCCATTCTTTCATTCATACTGTTTGAAAAATCTACAATAAATAACACTTTTTCTCCGGAATTATCAAGTTTATCAACTCCATAGTTTTTATATGTTTGAGGAGTTGAATAGGTAAAATTCTGCCCTGCAAAAGCAATTCCGGCGATTAAAGTTGAGATTATAAATAAAATGAGTACCTTTATTTTCATATTTTCCTACTGTTTTCTATATTTTAATTGATAATAAATTCTCTGTCATTCCCGAGTAAGCTATCTTTATTTTATAACGAAAATAAAAATATTTAGTTCGGCTATTTTATTTCATACAAATGACTTTCAAGCCTAAAACTACTATTGACTGATTGGTTTTGCACTGTTTGGGTTACGGGTTTTTGTACAGTATATTGAACTTGAGGCGGATTAAACCTTATATTAGTATCTTCTGATGTATTAATATTAATAATTTGTCCGTTAGTTTCCTGAGTAATGCAGTTATACAAAGGAAAATCATCAGACTCTAATTTTATTGCAATAACATCAATTCTAATATCATTTCTTGCAGAAGTAATTTCCTTGATGTAAGAGCAAGCATCACCGCCACAATTTTCTCCGCCATCTGTAACTAAAATTATGTGCTTAAAACTGTTTGAATTATGGAAATCGTTATCTATAGATTGCCTTAGTGCCAGTTCAATAGGGGTATTTCCAAGCGGAAATAAAGTATTTATTTTTCGCCTTATTCTTGATTTCGTTCCTGCTTGTATTGAAATAGGAGTACTTGTCAGGGTACACATATCTTCTTGAGTTACTCCAAACAGAACTTCGGGAGTAATTACCAGCGGTTTAGCCATTCCTATTATTCTTAACCCTACTTTTGATTGCTCTGAATACTTATCTAACAGGTTATTTATAGTTTGAACAGCGACATCAAAACGAGTCCTGTCTTCCAACGGTAAAATCATACTTGAAGATAAATCAAGTATAATCAGAGTTTCAACATCACTGTATCCGTTATTATAATCCTCATAAGCAAATACAATATTTGGTAGAATAAGTAGCAATAATAAAGAAAATAGCTTTTTCATACATTTATTTTAACAAAGATTTTAGCATTTAACAAAAAAGAGAAACATATTGTTTCTCTTTTTTATAAATATTTATCTTTTCTTTAACTAACAACCTATCCCCAACACTTTTTTATACCAGCTGAATGTTTCAATATCACAACCATTAAACGTTGTTCGTAAAGATTGTTTCTTTAGATATTTTTCAAATTCTTCAGTGAATTTTGAAGTTACTTTCTTTGAATTTTTTGCCACATCAGTTGTTACGGTTGACATAGGAGCCTCCTTTATATATAATCTAGTACGTTATGAAATACCTTTCGGTGAATTATAATACACTGATTATCTTATATTATAATAACATGAAAAGTATTTTTTTGCACTATACACAAGTGGCTTAGCTTATAAAGTTATAGATTTACGGCATTATAAAGGTGTAAATTATAATTAAATAAAATGTTTTTTTAATTATAAAACTTATTCTTCATTTGAAATAAAATCAGGGTTGATTGATAGCCATTGATATGCTTCTTTTTCTTCATATTCCGGTGATTCTATTACAAATGTGCCGCCATATCTGCCCCTGCCAAATGTTAAATAACCTTGTGATGAAATGTTATTTAATGCTTTTCTAATTGTATTTGTACTGACATCAAATCTTTTTGCTAAATCAGACATTGTAGGCAACTTATCGCCTGACTTATATTCTGTTCTGATTAAATCATAAATTTGTGATTCGATTTTTTGATAACTGTAAGTTATTGCTTCTTCTGCCGGGGCAAAAATTGTGTCTGCATTGATGTTGGTTTGTTATAAGGATTTGAAGAAAGAATTGTGCCGTATCTTCCTCTTCTTGCAATTAATATTCCATCATCAGATAAATTTTTAATGCAATCATTTATAGTCTTAATGCTTACATTTAGTTTCTTAGAAAGTTCTTCATGAGATGGTATTTTATCTCCAATATTGAATCTGTTGCATAAGTATTGCTTTAGTTCTTCAGTTAACTTTAAAACAAGAGTGTCAGCAGTTAAAGTAAGGTTATTTATTCTTTCTTCGTTAATTTCAGGAACAGATTTTAATGTTCTGTTGCTATCTTTCCCTCTATGTAAGCACGCAGAAATAATTCCTTCAGATTCAAGATAGTCGTATGCCATTCTGACAGTATTTTGAGAAATATTCAAAATTTCAGCCATCTTACTTGTAGTCGGAATTATTTTCCCTACTTTAATATTTTTCTGTTTAATGTAGATTTTTATTGCATCTATTGTTTTATCACGCTTAGAAGTTGATTTTAAGTTATTTGAAACAGGGTTAGTTACATTTGAAATCATAGTTCCTGTTCTTTGCTTAGATTTCAAATAGCCCTCATCTTCTATACTTCTTATCGCATTTTGTACGGTTCCCATACTAACACCCAAATGTTCAGAAATGTCTGACTTACAAGGAATAATATCATTAACTTTAATTGTATTCTTTTTAGTTGCCGACAATATCCACCCTAAAAGCCATTTCTTTACAAGTGATTGTTTAGGTTCATAAGAACAGCTAAAATCGGGAATATCCTTTGGTAACTCTGAAATATTAATTCTTCTTTGTTCATTTTGTTCTGCAGATAAGTTATTCATCTTCACTCCAATTTTTTTATTAATTATAAGTCAGATAAAGACATATTTTGCTAAACAGAAATAAAATGTTAATATTTTGTTACTTTAATAAATAATTTAATTAGACAATTCCCTCTTTGAGTGCCTTTACTGCAGCTTGGGTTCTATCATCAACGACTAATTTTTGAATAATATTACAAACATGTGCTTTTGCGGTATGTTCACTTATGCAAAGTTCATTAGCAATATCATTATTAGATTTACCGTCAACAATCAGCTTTAGAACTTCATATTCACGTTGAGTTAAGTTTGCGTGCGTACTTCTAAATCCTAATCTTGAAACTTTTTTCTCGGGAATGACTTTAGAATTCTTATCTCTAAGTATTGGTACTATATGAGGATCCAGCCAAATAGCACCTTTGGCAATAGTTTTTATTATGCTTAGCAGTATTTCTGTTGCAATGTCCTTAAAAATATATGCATAAACGCCTAATGATAAGGCTTTTGCTATTTCTTCCTCAGAATTATGTGCAGTTAAAACCGCAATTTTGATGTTATTATCTATCTCGGAAAGCTCTTTTATAAGCGTAATTCCGGACATATCAGGCAACCCCAAGTCCAATAATACTACGTCAGGAGAGCTGTTTTTAAGTTTAGATACGGCTTCTCTGCCGCTGGCAGCCTCCGCAACCACCATATAATCGTCTGTTTCATCAAATATCGTTCTTATACCTACACGAATTAATTTCTGGTCTTCAACAAGCATAACTTTAACAGGTCTGTTCATAATATCCTCCCGTTATATAATAAAATTTTTCTTTAGAGTTAATATCCCCCGAAAAATAAAAATTTTGTATAATATAATTTTTATAAAAATTTTTTAAAAATTAAAATTCAAATTTTTGTCTATAAATAATATCTAAAAGAAATATAACAATAAAAAAAATAATACTTTTAAGTCGATAAGATATACAACTATAACATTGTAGTATTTTATTATTATATATCTTATAGAATTACAACGATAAAGTAATCAATTAAAAATTAATATATTTTAATTTTTTGCAGAAGATAAAAAATAAACATAAAATTTTTATATGGATAATGAATTTAATTTTGTCATGACAGATGATACGTCTGTCGGGTTATATAATAATAAGGTAAAAGATATCTATCATTCAAAATCAGGTGCTTATCTTGAGGCTTATGAAAAATTTGTAAAGCCGTTAATTAATATAAATTATTTTAAGAACAAAAACGCATTCAGCGTATTAGATATTTGCTACGGTATCGGATATAACTCAAAAGCCTTGTTGAACAAAATTGCAAATAAATCTTTTTCCATTGATTCATTAGATACCGATAGAACATTAGTTGCACTATCACCTTTGATTAAGGATTCGATAGACAATATAGATTTAAAGTTATTCATACTTGAATCCGTTTTAAAAAGTTATAACAATTTTGATGAATATTACACCGAGATTTATCCTTACCTTAATGAGCCTTATTTTCAATTTTTTGATACTTCTATATTAAATTTGTTATCTTTAATTCAAAAACATGGATATAATTTATCCTATCAACCTAATCCATGTGGCTTCTTACATAATATATATTATAGGTATATATCTAATCAGTCGAAACGAGACTTCAAAAGCACAAATAACATAAATTTTTATATCAACGACGCCAGAATATCACTAAAAACTATAGATAAGAAATACGACATTGTATTTTTAGATGCATTTTCCCCACAAAAAGACCCGACACTTTGGACTATCGATTTTCTGTCACTAATTTTAAAGCACTTAGATGACAATTCTGTTATTTTATCTTATTCAAAATCGACACCGTTCAGAAGTGCATTATTAGAATTAGGTTTTAATGTCGGCAAAACTTTTATAAACGAAATTGACATGGGAACAATTGCATCTAAAAATAAATCAAATATACAAAACCCATTATCTGATTATGATATTAAATTAATAAATACAAAAAGCGGAATAACCTATAAAGATATAAATTTATCACTCCAACCTGCAGAAATTTTATCAAACAGAGAACAAGAACAAAAATTATCAAATCGAATTTCTCACACTAGGTTTCTAAAGATGAGTAAAAGTTAATAAACATTTTTGTCAAAAATTTTCACCCAATTTAGTAATTTATAGATGCAACCATAGCTGAACGAACAATAAATGTTATGCAATACGACAGCAAGTGAGCATCTTCTTATGCGAACTTAGGTATTGCATTACTATTTATTAGTGAGTGTAGCTCCGATTGCGGTTTTGTGAAACTTTTTAAAAAGCTTCCCCGTCCTAAGGACATAAAAGAATTAAATCAATAAAAATGATTGTATTCAAAAACTCAAATTAATTTAATTGATACTTTCTTGTACCGACAATAAAATTTAATATATTACACTAATATCTATTAGATATAAAACGATAATATTACAATTAACTCAGTTACTTTATCGTTACATATCTTGTCGATTTATTATTTAGCAAATTTATTAAATTTAAATTTTTTATTAAAATTTTTAAAAAATTTTTTATTTTAATTTAAAATCTATATAATAATTTTATGAGGTATTTATGATTTACGATGTAGTTATATTTGGTGGTGGTACGGCAGGTGTTTCTGCCGCATATACATCAGCTAAACTGGGGCTTAATACATTGCTTGTTGAAGCAGGTGACGTACTGGGCGGAGCTATTACACAAGGTCTAGTTGTTCCTGTTATGAAACTCGACTCATTAGGCATAAATACTGACTTTTATAATGATTTGGTAGATAAAGCTCAATCTTATAACGCTCAAAACACATATAACGACGGCAATTCAGGCTGGTTTAACCCTGAGTTATTAAAGATAGTCTTTGATAATATGCTGAAAAGCGTTAATTGTAAGGTTTTATTCTCTACCACCCCGATTTCTGCCAATAAAGATACGACTTTAGGCAAATATTACTTACGATTAAAACATAAAATATTATCGTTAGATATCGAAACGAAGTATGTTGTAGATACAACTGCAAACGGAGAAATTTTTAAAATTTTAAATTATGAATTTCAAAAAAATGAAAATAAATCTCAAGCAGCTTCTTTACGCTTTAACATTTCCGGTATTAATATGAATGCATTTGCCTCATGGCTTGAAGAAATTGACTCTGATAAAAATGTTACAACAGTTGATAGGAGTAAATCTCAAATTCATTTATCAACGGCTTGTACTTGGGATAAGAGCAGAAATTGGGCATTATTCCCCATATTTGAAAAAGCAGTACAAGATAAGGTTTTAAGTGAGTCTGATTGTGCATATTTTCAGGTCTTTACAATACCTGATATGCTTGGGACGCTTGCAGTGAATGCCCCAAGAATTATTTTAAAAGAAAATGAATCTATATTAGAACCGTTCACTTACTCTAATGCTTTAATTCAGGGCAGGGAACGAATTTACAGGCTGCATAAATTTTGCAAAAAATATTTAAATGGCTTCAGAGATTCTTTCATCTCGCATATTTCAGACACACTTGGAGTTCGTGAATCGTACAGAATTAAAGGAAAATATACATATACTAAAAATGATATAATCAATCACAAAAAGTTTGAAAATGTTGCATTTGCTTGCGATTACCCGATTGATATACATTCATCACAAAAGACAAATGATAAACTTGAAAAAATATCTGAGCCTTATTTTATTCCGATAGAGTGCCTTATAGCCGAGTGTGATGACAATTTATATGCTGCAGGCAGAATAATAAGTGCCGATTTTGAATCACAATCTGCATTAAGAACTCAAATGAGCTGTTTTTCAATGGGGGAAGCAGTTGCAAAAGATATATTTAAAAAGATAAAATAATTTTATTTTCTATATTTTTTCAACAATTTGTTAAAATCAGCTTTTATTAGTTCAATATTGTTAATAGGGCGATTTCCGTCCTTTAAATACTGCTCATAGTATTCATCAATTGAATGAACTATTATATTTTCGTTTTTGGCTACATATTTATAGTTTAACCTATAAACCAAATAAATATAGTCATCACAATCATACGGATACACTTCAAAAATAGAATTATTATCGAGTATATAAATATCTTTGTTTCTTGAAACTTGTTCAAGTAGCATGTACTCCATTTTATACCTTAAAACTTTTTGTTCATAATCACGGTTACAATACTTATCAATATATAAACCATTACTGGAAGTAGTCAAAAGGGATAAAATATCGTGAAAATTCATCGACGTAAAACATAGTAATATAGTAAAAAATATGGCTCTAAATATATTAAATATAATTCTAAAATTCACGAAGCAAGAAATTAAAGCTGTAATTAAAAACATAAGACCAATTTTTATCTGCTGAATTATATCAAAATGAGCTATATAAATATAATCATTTTCACCTGGGAAATGCCGCTTTACAAACAACATTGAAAGAATGAAACAAAGAATGCCTATTAAATAGAATGTTATTCCAATTATTTTTTTGTTTTTTAATTCAACTTTAGACTTAAATATTACTAAATAAAGAATCAGAATTGCAATAGTGTATATTAAAAAATCGTCATAAATTAGAGTTAATAATGAATTGCAAGCTTCTTTTAACCAATCAAATAATTCATTAAGAGAGCTGCAAGTAGTTATAAATAGCTTAGCCTCATCTGAACAAGTATTATAGAATCCCGGTAATGCAACATATAAAATAAATCCTATTATGTTAGAAATATAAATTGGTAAGAATTTTAATATTATTACTTTTTCTTTGAAGAAAAAGTAAACAAACATTAACGTTAGAGAAGCAAATGTCGAAAAAGAGAAAAATTCAGATGAATATCCTATCAAAAAAGATAATATACATAATATAAATATTGATTTATTTGATTTATTGCAATCATAGACATATTGACTAATTAGCAAACTCCAAAATATAAAATAAACTATAAATGGAAATGTAAAGCCATAAAATGACATGTACAATACAGATTGATATGTTTTTAAAAAAGCATTCTGATATAAAAAATAAAATAATAATGTAGAAGTTATAATATAAAAATACTCAAAAAACGATAATTTGTCCTTCTCTCTTCTAAAAATAAATACATTATAGGAAAGCAGTACACAAATTATAAAAATAAAAAAGCTTTTGAAAAGAATTGCACCGGAGTGCAACCATTCTATTGGATGAATATTAAGTGATAACGGCAACTGTACTCCAATAAATGCAGCAACTGTATTTGTAATAAATCTACCATGGTATGCATACATAAACTCATGTAATAAGCTATTAAAGCTATAAAACATAACATATATATCATCATGCATTATTAAATCAAAACTGCTTTGCAGATATTGAGTATAAAGAATTATACAAAAAACGCAAAGTAGTCCTAAAATATAAAATGCTTTTTTTACAAAACTAGTCAAGATAGAATGCCGTTACAACCTTATGAGAATCTTCGGCATGCTGAATTGCCTTATGTAGAGTATTTGATGTATGTGACAAGAAACAAATTAATTGTTGACATTCATCAATAATTTCTCTGTTACAAATACGGCTTGCATCAGCCAAGGTAAGCATTGAACGGTCAGGATGTTCGATTATATTCGGAACTCCTATTAGCTGATCTTGTACATCAGACGGTTGTTGACCAATTGTTTGGGGTAAAATAACTCTTAATTTATCAGGGTTTGCTTTCATTGCACCTCTGATTGTAGCTGCGTTTGTACCGCTTGAACCACCACTGGTTATAACTGTATTTCCTTGCATAACCAACGCATAAGATAAAATTTCAATAATTTGTTGGTGTGTAATCGGTAAATTTCGGCTTCCGATAATAGCTACTTTCTTTGCAGATTGTTGAATTGTAGCCAATTCCATTGCTAACGCATCCAGCGTGTGTGCATCACTTTCTTCCACTTTATCTAAATCATCAAGCGGAACCATAATCTGCTGTTCATTTTGATTTTCTTCTGACATACATTTTCCTATTTAACTAAATAAATTTTTTTGTAATATAATAATAATATCATAATTTTAAAAAATTTAAAACTATATGTCAAATATTTTAGAGGGATTAAACAGGGAGCAGCAAGAAGCAGTATTGCAAGACAGAGGTACCATATTGGTACTGGCAGGTGCAGGCTGCGGTAAAACGAAGGTTCTGACTACAAGGATAGCAAATCTGGTACAGTCAGGAGTTTCTCCGTACGAAATTTTAGCCGTAACATTTACTAATAAAGCTGCAAAAGAAATGGTTCAACGTCTGTCAAAAATGGTAGGCGAAGATAACGCTAAAAAGATGTGGATAGGCACTTTCCACTCAATATCAGGCAGAATTTTAAGAACTGATATTGAATCTTACCATGACGAAGAGGGGAAATCATACGATAATAAGTTTGTAATTTATGATGATGATGATACAAACAAATTACTAAAGAATGCAATTAAAACTTGTAATCTTGATGAAAAAATTTACCAGCCTAAATTGGTTAAAACTATAATTTCCAATGCAAAGAATAAAATGCAAGACGCATACACTTATGCTACAAGAGCAAGAGACTTCAGAAGCGAAAAATATGCTCAAATTTACATGGAATATCAAAAACAGCTAATGGCAAATAATGCACTGGATTTTGATGACATGCTAGTACTTGCGGTAAAATTGCTTGAAAACAGTGAAAAAGTCAGAGAAAAATACTTTAGAAGATTTAAACATATATTAGTCGATGAATTTCAGGACACTAACCTTTGCCAGTATAAAATGATTAAATCAATTTACACAAATGACAAAGATGAAGAAGAAATTCCGCCCGAAAAAAGTTTATGTGTTGTAGGCGATGTCGATCAATCAATTTACAGTTGGAGAGGTGCTGATTACAAAATCATCTTAAATCTTCAATCAACTTTCAGAAAGACACATTTAATTAAACTTGAACAAAATTACCGCTCTGTAGGAACTGTTTTAGAGGCCGCAAATGCAGTAATTTGTAACAATAAACAAAGGATAAGCAAAAATCTATATTCTAATTTAGGCAGAGGTCATGAAATAAGTTTATACCAAGCAAATGATGAAGCTGATGAAGCTCTAAATCTAATTAGAGAAGTTAAAAGATTATCTTTATCTGAATCACTTTCCGACATGGCTGTTTTATACAGAACAAACTCCCAATCACGTGCAATTGAAGAAGCATGTATGGCAAACAATATTCCGTATAAAGTTGTCGGAGGTCTAAAGTTCTACGACAGAAAAGAAATTAAAGATATTGTTGCTTACTTAAAACTTATATATAACACAAGTGATTCACAAAGTTTAAGACGAATTATTAATGTTCCAAAACGTTCAATCGGACCCGCTACGGTTGAAAAACTTTTAGAAATTTCAACTAAATCCGAGATGAAATTTATGGATATTTTAGCTGAAATTGATAAATATGACGAATTTTCAGCGGGCGTTAAAGTTAAGCTGACCGAATTTTATAATATGATTTTCGATTTTAAAGATGCGTTTAATAAAATGGATTTACCTGCATTTGTTGGATATGTTATTGATAAATCCGGTTATATGCAAGATATTAAAAATAATGAAGATGAAACTACAATAGAAACAAAAACAGATAACCTACAAGAGTTTATAAGCGTTGCAAAAGAATTCCAACCTACCGATACAGATATTTTGGGAGAATTCTTATCTCAAGTTTCTCTTGTAAGTGATATCGATTCTTATGTTGATGAAACTAAAGCACTTACCTTAATGACATTACACAGTGCTAAAGGTCTTGAGTTTGATACTGTATTTTTATCAGGACTGGAAGAAGGGATATTCCCGCACAGTCGTTCATTGAATTCTCCAAGCGAAATGGAAGAAGAACGCAGACTTATGTATGTAGGTATAACGAGAGCGAAGAAAAACCTCTATTTAAGCTATGCAAAACGCCGTAAAATGTGGGGTGATTATAAATACTATAATCCAAGCCGTTTCTTGCAAGAAATTCCGCAGGAGCTTCTTGAGTACAATGAATCTCAATACCAATCTTCACAAAGTTCTTATACGTTTAATAAAGCGGTAAGTTCAATGAAATCAAGAATTCCATCCGTAAATACCTCGTCATTAAGTGAAAATGAAGACGGCAGTATAAAATCAGTAGCATCATTCGGTAAGAACTTCGTTGCTCCAAAGAAAAATATTACTCATAACACATCTTTTGTCGTAAAGAGCAAAAATCATGAAGCAATTGCTCAAGAACGCAAACAGCGAGATGAAGAAAGAATAAAAGAACTTCTTGAAAACAATCCGATAAAGAAAAAATTAATTGAAAGAAAACGTTTACAACAACTGGAAAATGAGAAAAAATCAATTTATTCGAGCCCCTCTTCACAAGATTTTGCAATCGGGGACAGAGTTTTTCACTCTAAGTTCGGAATTGGCAAAATTACAAACATACAAGATGTTGTAGGGACAAAAATGTATATTGTAAACTTCTCCTCACAAGGTGAAAAAGCACTTGATGCGGCATTTGCTCAGCTTAAAAAGTTTTAAAACTATTTTGTTATTGCTTTTTGAATTTTTAAATTCGGTTCTAATTTTATCATTTTTTCTTTAAAGTTAGAGTCACCAAGGTAATTATTTAAAAAAATGACCTTTTTTATATGAACATTCTTTTTCATGTACACATTTTTTGTATTTTTAACATTGATAAATGAAGCTATAACCTCAATATATTCGCTGTTATAGTAATTTGGGAGCGTACCGACAGTATTTAATGTTTTGACCGCAAGTAATGCGGTTTTATCAAATTTCTTATTGTTAGAAGATTTATAGAGTTTAATATTTTCAATTGAACCGTCTTTATTAATCTTAAAAAATACTTCCGTCGGCAGTGCCGAATATGCAGATACATTCCAATTTTTTTCAATATTTGATTTTAAATTTGTTTTATATGTTATAAAATCATCACTTGCTATGCAAAATGAGCAAATTGTTGACAAAATTAGAGTAAAAATAAACATTAAAAATTTCTTATACATAATATATCCCTCTAAAATTATTCTAAGTAATAAATTCTAATATACCATACAAAAGTCAATAAAATTAACTATTCTTAAAGTTTATCTAAAGAAATGTTAAGAAATAAAGAAAAAATATATACAAAATATGCACATTTTAATTACGGATTGTTTTTATATAAATGTAAGAAATAAAAGAAAAATTGAAAGAGGAAATATATGGCAAGAGTTTTAATTTCAATGCCCGAAGACTTTTTAACAAAGATAGATGAAGTTGCAGAAGGCGAAAACAGAACAAGGAGTGAACTTATTCGTGAAGCACTAAGAACTTATATTCATAAACAAAGAGTTAAGGAAAATGCACTTGCCATAAAAAATGCAAGTATATTAGAATCACTGTTAGACTAAAAAATGACTTTTACGACTACAGGCTTAATTTAGGGTTGGGAAAATTAAAACTAAAGGCTTGAAAGATTATAAGATTAAAGAATTTGACTTTTACGACTACAGACTTTAAATAAAATGGATTGGGGAAAACAAAAAAGAAGCTAATTTAGCTTCTTTTTTATTGTAAAAATATTCAAAACCATATTATCTGAAATTAACGGTCGGGAACTTTTTCATTAATCCGCTCTTAATAGAGTTGATTTCGTTATCAATTACATCATCAGTTAATGTAGCTTCTTCATTTTGAAGAGTGATTCTGTATGCCATTGATTTATAGCCCTCTTGAATATGTTCGCCCTCATAAATATCAAACAGGTTAGAACCTTTAAATATTTTTGAATTTGAACATTTCTTAATTGCTAATGTAATGTCATCATTAGATATATTCTTTTCAATAGCAAATGAAATATCTCTTTGAACTTCTTGAAATTGTGACAACGGCTTATATTTTGTTGTGTGGCAAGGTGCCGCTTGAATTAATTTCCCTAAATTAATTTCAAATAATAAAATATTTTGATTAATTTTCATATCATCTTTGATAATCGGATAAATTTCGCCAAAGTAACCGATTGTTTCAGGATTTTTGCTCAATAATACAACCTTTGTGCTTCTTCCCGGGTGCAAATATTCACAGTCAGTTGCAGATGATAATTTTACTCTGTTAGAAATTCCCAATAATTCAAACAATGCTTCCATAACACCTTTTAATGAATAAAAATCAGGTTTTGAATTTTTCTTCCATAAATTGTTATTTGTATCACCTGTAATTATACCTGCTACTATTTGATTTTCCTCAACTCCACTATCTTTTTGCGTTGCCGGAGTTTTAATAAAATATGTTTTACCGATTTCATATAATCTGATATTTTTTTGTCCGTTATCAAAATTATACTTTAATGTATTAAGCATATTTCCGATTAAAGTTTGTCTTAACATTGTGTGTTCGTCTGATTGGGGATTTTGAACAAAAACTGCCTGTTCTTTATTATATGAAAGTCCGAATTGTTTCAATAACGGCTCTCCAATCAATGAAGAAGTAACTGCTTCATTGAAACCGTATCCTAAGAACAAATTATTTACGCCTCTAAGTAATATATTTTCTTTAGTAATAACAGGAGATTGAGTTTTCTTTGGAAGAGTAGGCTCAATACCCTCGTAACCATATATTCTTGCTATTTCTTCAATTAAATCAACTTCTTGTTTTACATCATTTACTCTAAAACTTGGAGTCTTGAATTTAGCTGCAAGTTCATTTTTACCTAATAATTCAAAACCTAAGTTTTGAAGAATTTCAATACATTTATCAGACGGAATTTCAGTACCTAAAATTCTCTTTATTTGTGCAAATCTTAATGTAATTTCAATATCTTCACATTTATTGCTGCCTGTTTCAACGATACCATCAACTTTAGCATCTGCATATTCGGTTAAAAGTTGCATAGCTCTTAATAACGCAGGCTTAGATTCTTCAATATCAACTCCTCTTTCAAATCTTGCACACGCTTCACTTCTGTAACCTATACTTCTTGCATTTTTTCTGTTAGCAGGTGGTGTAAAGTAAGCTGATTCAAGTACAATATTTTTTGTATTTTCGTCTATGCCTGAATTTTTTCCGCCGAATACCCCTGCGACACAAACTCCATAATCTTTAGTTGCACAAAGAATAGAATCATAAGTAAGTTTACGTTCAACACCGTCAAGCGTTACTATTGTTTCACCCTCATTAGCGTGTCTTACACAGATATAACCGTTTAATTTGTCCATATCAAAAGAGTGAAGAGGTTGACCGTATTCAAGTAAAACGTAATTTGTAATATCTACTACATTATTGATTGCTCTGATACCTGAAACTTCAAGTCTTCTTCTCATCCATGCAGGTGACGGTTTAATCTTAATATCTTTTAAAAGACCTGCCGCATAATATGTACAGGCGTCTTTAGCTATAATTTCAACTTCAAATTTGTCTGTTTTTAAATCATTAACGCATTCAATAGGTGAAAATTTCAATTTTTTATTAAATAAAGAACATAATTCTCTTGCTACACCGATTACAGACATTTCATCACCTCTGTTTGCAGTAGGTGCGACATCAATAATTGTATCTTCCTGAATATTTAAAAGGTCTTCGAGTTTTGTACCTGATTTAATGTCATCAAACAGTCTGTTTAATATAAGAATCCCGTCTTCATCCTGCATCCCTTCAAGACCAAGTTCATCTTGAGAACAAAGCATTCCTTGAGATTCAATACCTCTGATTACGGCAGGTGTTAATTCAAATGGTTCTCCTGTTTTTCTGTTCAAAACTTTAGAACCTACAGAAGCATAAGGGATAATTTGTCCCTCTTTTATATTTTGAGCTCCACAGACAACTGTTTTAACAACATTACCTAAATCAACATCTACAAGGTGAAGTTTATCAGCATTCGGATGTTGCCTGATTTCTTTAATTTGTGCCGTAATAATATTTGTAAATTTAGCACCGACAGTTTCAACTTCTTCAACTTCCAAACCGCTCATAGTAAGTTTATTAACTATTTCATCAGCTGAAATATCTTTAATGTCAACAAACTCATTTAACCATTCTAATGATATTTTCATCTTAATTTCCTCTTTATGTTCTTTTCTTTATTTTAGTATAAAGATATTTTTATGTCATATTATAATAATTTGTAACGATAGTTTATATTTGTGCCATTTGTTTTAGTTTAGGTAAAATATAAATATGAGTAAAAATTTCAGTTCTAATATAATAGTTTTAATAGTACTTTTCTTTATTGTTTCAATTATATACATTGTTTCTTTAACCTCGTTTGACAATAAAGTTAATGATTTTTATACAAAAGTTATTATCGATTTAACAAACCAAAAGGCTCCCGATGATGTTGTATTGGTTGTTGTTGATGATGTTTCAACAGATAAACTGAAATGGCCGTGGTCAAAAGATACCTTTGCGGATATGTTTAACTATTTAGAGAAAGACTGCGGTGCTAAATCAGTCATTTTTCAAAACTTGGTACTTTTCCCTGATTCTTATTACCCCGAAAAAGATAAAATTTTTTATAACAGTATAAAGAATAATAAAAGGCTTATAAACAGTTATATTTTAGTTAATTCAAATGTTGCGGGGGATGTTTTAAGAAGTGAATATGTGCCTGAATTTTTGTCTAAAAATAAAGTTAATATTCACGATAACAGAACTATTAAAAATTCGCATGTTTATAAGGGAATTATTAATTTGCCTAAAGTCTTTTTAGATAGCGTAAATAATTTGGGGTCATCAATCTTATCTGAAGATGATGACAGTGTTCTTCGCTCTTACATGCCTGTAGTTTCTTACAATAATTACTTATTACCGTCTATCGCTTTAAGTGCATTCTCTATGTCAACCGGAATTACCGATTTTATTTTATATGACAATTATTTATGTTCGATTGACGATTGCAGAACTTTAAAAATTCCGATTGTAAGAAAGAAAACAAGAGATTATTTTGATAATGAAATAGACGGAATTTACTCTTCAATATTCTGGTTTAAGCCGTTTTCAAATTACTATACCCATAAAAAGTATTCGGCAATAGATGTTTTAGTTTCTGCTTATGAATATGAAAGCGGAAAAGCACCCAAAATTTCACCTTCCGTTTTTAAAGATAAGATTGTAATTGTCGGATTAAATGCAGATAAAAATGTGTGGGAGCAACAGAGTGAATCACCTGTCTTAAAAAGACACGCTGATGTTGATGTTCACGCTACTTATATTGATAATTTATTTGCAAACACATTTAAAATAAATGCCAGTGCAAACTCTACACTGTTAATCACTGTTGTATTTTGTTTATTTATTATTTTCGGGTTTAAAGACTTAAAAAATAATCTGTTATTTGCTTCTCTTCTATCAGTTGTATATTTTATATATTATGTTTTCCAATTTACCATGAGAATATATGTTCCGCCGATAACCCCTATTGTTACAATTTATTCGGCAGCCGTATTAAAAAAATTATTTCATATAATTACAACTGATAAGTCAACTGAGCTTATTAAAAAAGCTATGGGTAAATTCGTATCAAAAGATGTAATGAAAAAAGTTTTAAGCGATGTTAATTCCGTAGAATTGGGCGGTGTAAGGTCGGTTGTTACGGTTTTATTTGTTGATATTCGAAACTTTACAAAGATGTCGGAAAATCTTGAACCGCAAGAAGTAACATCATTACTTAATATTTATTTTGCAACAATTGAACCTATAATTGCAAAATACCACGGTATTATTAACAAATTTTTAGGTGACGGAGTTTTGGCGGTATTCGGAGAACCCATAAGGAATGAAAATCATGCTTTTGACGCTATTTGCTGCAGTATGGAAATGATATCCGCAGTTAAAGAATTAACTAAAAAATTAGAAGCAGAGGGCAAACCAAGAATTGAAATCGGTATCGGAATTAATACAGGTGAAGTTTTTGCAGGAAATGTAGGTTCGGAAGAACGTCTTGAATATACAGTTATCGGTGATAACGTTAATCTGGCAAGCAGAATTGAAGCATTTAACCAATTGTTAAAGACTCAATTTCTAATCAGTCAAAATACTTATGAGCGTGTAAAAGACTTTGTTGAGGTTGTAAAATTAAGTCAAGTTTCAATAAAAGGTAAAGCTAAACCTATTGATATATATGAAGTTTTAAAAATAAAAAATGAAAAACAATAACGCATTAAATGATATAGATATTGCACAAATTAAGCGTGCCATTCAAATTGAAGAAAAATATAAATACATAAACATAATGGGGCGTGAAGTTGACTTCGCTAAATTTATGCAAAGGCAACTAAATTTAATTTACAAAAATTCGGGACGAAATCCTAAATGGCTTACTGTAATTGAAGCATTTGAACACTATGCAATGGAAAATGTTATACAAAGAAAAAATACTATTACGCTTTTTATAACTCAATTAAAAAAGGAACTATCAAAGGAAGAAGAAAATAAATCAGATAAAGTTGTATTGCAGAATTATATCTACAACTCTGACGTAATTATGCTAAAAGGAGTCGGTCCAAAGTTTGGATATCTTTTAAATAAACTGGGTATTTTTAGCATTTTTGATTTAATCAGCTATTACCCTAAAAAGTACATTGATTACTCGGTTAATTCTCTAATTAAAGACTTAAGAGAAGATAAAACAGTAACAATAATCGGAGTTATTTCTTCCGTAAAAACATTTACGACAAAAAAGGGTCTGACAATTATTAATGTAACAATTTTGGATCGGTCAGGATCAATTGACTTGAATTTCTTTTATTCAAAAATTAACAGGTTTTCAATTGAAAGATATAAAGGTCAGTTTCCTAAAAACTCAGGGATTATTGTTTCAGGTACGGTTAAACGAGATAATTACTCCGGCATGTTGACAATTGATAAACCTCAATATCAATTGGTAAACGAAGAACACGCACAAAATGACAACTTAAATTTAGGCAGAATAGTGCCTGTTTATCCGTTAGTTGAAAATTTGAATATAAAAGCATTAAGAAAAGCTATTGATAACGCATTAAACCTATATTCAGATAAAATTGAAAATTTAATTCCTGACAGTATTGCTAAGAAATATGATATTTTAGACAGGGCAATAGCACTAAAAATTATCCATTTTCCGGATAATCAGGAAACACTTGAAAGGGCAAGATTTTCACTTGTTTTTGAAGAATTTTTTTTATTGCAGTTAAGATTATTTTTACTGAAAAAAAGAAATTCAAAGGATTTTAAAACGGTTGCATTATCTGTTAAAGATGGCGGGTTAGTTCAAAAATTTGTGCATTCGCTTCCATTTGAATTAACAGACGGTCAGAAAAAAGCCGTCAATCAAATTTTAAATGATGTTAATTCTGATACTCCAATGCAAAGACTTTTGCAGGGTGATGTTGGCAGCGGCAAGACCGTTGTTGCATGTATAATGCTTCTTTCTGCAATTGAAAACGGATTTCAAGCCGCAATAATGGCACCGACGGAAATTTTAGCTCAACAACATTTTAATAATTTTGTAAAATGGCTTGCCCCGTTAGGTATTAACGTGGGATTATTTACTTCATCAAATACAAAAAAACAACGCACTAAACTGGAAAAAGATTTACGAAACGGTCAAATTAATATAGCTGTAGGCACTCATTCACTTATTCAAGATAACGTTGAATTTGCAAATTTAGGTGCGGTTGTTATTGATGAACAACACAGGTTTGGTGTTAAACAAAGAAATATGCTTCGCAGTAAAGCACAAATTCCTCAAATGCTCACAATGACAGCAACTCCAATTCCAAGAACGCTTGCTCTATCTGTTCATGGAGATTTAGATTTAACCGTAATCGATGAGCTTCCTAAAGGCAGAAAACCGATTAAGACGGCTCTATTAACGTCATCGGGAAGAAAGAAAGCACTTGATTTAATAAAAGATGAGGTTGCAAAAGGTCATCAAGCCTATATAGTTTTTCCTTTAATTGATGAATCGGAAACTCTTTCAGCTAAAGCAGCCACAAAAGAAGCGGAAGAACTTCAAAATAATTATTTTAAAAATTTAAAAGTCGGACTGTTACACGGAAAAATGAAAACAGATGAAAAAGAAAAAGTAATGACCGATTTTAAAAATAAATTATATGATGTTTTAGTAAGTACAACGGTTGTTGAGGTTGGAGTTGATGTACCAAATGCAACAGTTATGGTTATTGAAAATGCCGAGAGGTTTGGATTATCTCAATTACACCAGCTCCGAGGCAGAGTAGGAAGAAACGATAATCAATCATATTGTGTACTTATATCTTCCTCCCGAAATGAAGATACAATTACAAGACTAAACGTTCTTGTTCAAACAAATAACGGGTTTGTTATTGCTGAAAAAGATTTAGAAATAAGAGGTCCCGGAGAATTTTTAGGAGTTCGACAAAGCGGTTTATATGAACTTCATTTAGCAGATTTAACAAAAGATATACATATTTTAGAAAAAGCAAGAGAAGAAGCAAAAGAATTTGTATCTGATGTTGATGAAAATGATTATCCTACAGCATTAAAAAAATACATAAAATCAAGTTTTGACAGCATATCGGAAACTCTGCCGGATTAATTTTTCTTTTTATATACATATAACGACCAATCGCCGGAGTGAGTGATTGTTTCAAGTATATAGTCATCTTTTAGTGAATACATCAAATTTTGTTTCAACATTGAAAACACCAAAAATATAAATGATGTTTTATTGTATTCTTTTTCATTATTTGAAATTTCTATAATATCTTTGGGGGTTATAAATGAAACATTATCTAAAAATAATAATCCGATTCTCTCACCCTTTGATTGAGCGTCAGATAAGGTTTTCATATAATTTATAATATTTTTATTGTGTTCTTTTTGAAACTCATTTTTGTATATAATTTTGCCGTTTGTAATAACCATGTGATAGTTATCATCTTTAAAAATTATTTCGTTAAAATTAAATTTATTTATTGAATGTACTTTATAATGTTTGGTTAAATCAGCATATCTTAAAAATTTATCTTTATCATAATATGTCAACAAAAGAATATCACCGTATTTAAGCGGAGAATATTTTATAAGCTCAACAGCAGCTCTGTTACCCTCTTTTCGCTCCATTTTAGGGGCACTGTTCGGAGCAAATATCAAATATGCTAAACATAAAATTATATATGCAATTGCAATTAATTTTAAATTGTTATTTTTTAACAGTTTATACAATCCGAGAGAAAGTATAACAATAATAATAGGATAAATTTCAATAGTGTATTTTGTAATTAATACCATTTTCCCTATAATTGCAAGTAATAAAATTACAACAAGGAAAGCTAATGAACTATATAATGCAAAATTAAGCTTTTTATTATTTTCTTTTAAACAGTAAAAAATTGAAAATAACGCAATCATTAAAGGTATAATGCCGAAAAACAGAAATGAGTTATTAACTTTATCTTCAACAAACAGGAAGTCAAAATAATTATTTGGGGTATTAATTATATTTGTTTGAATAGGTGTCAAGTAATCCGTAAATACAAAAAGCAATTTTGAAAATGAAAAGTCAGACCAAAATTGAGATAAATTTCCTGAAAAAACTATTGATATCATCAATGGAACCAAAAGTAATATCACAATAAAAAACGGAGTAAAATATATCAGTTTATCCTTTATAAATATTTTTAAATCAAAATTTTTATTTTCTTTTGATAAATACAAGAATAAAAACAATATATTAAATATACAAAAAACTATTCCTAAGGTGTGCGTAGCTACAAGCAAAGCATTGAAAATAAAATAAAAAATATAATCAATTTTATTATTCTTATTTATAATTTTTGCAAAATAGTAAAACATCATTGTAGAAAACAAAAAGATTAAAGAATAAGGTCTTACTTCTTGTGCAAAATAAATTAAGAACGAGTTTATAGCAGAGATAAAAGCAGTAAACATTGCAATTTTTTTATCGAAAAACTCTTTGGCACAAACATATATCGCAGGAATAGCTAAGATAGAGGGAAATACAGAGGAAAGTCTTAATGACATGTCTGTATCAGTAAAAAACAACAGCCAGCATTTAATATACAAATAGTAAAACGGCATATGACAGTTAGAAAAAATAGCATTAACAGAATCTCTAAAACTTAATTTTTGAGCAATGAACCAACTTACATACTCGTCATTCCATAATCCTTCCGGCTTATCGAGGAACCAAACCCTTAAAGCCAAAGAAATCATTAATATTATAAATAGTTTAAAAAATGTATTGCTTTTCATGAAAATTCTTTATTACATGTTAATATAAATTATAATTATTTTATCACATTTTGGATTTAGAGTATGAAATTAATAATTCAGATACCTTGTTATAATGAAGAAATTTCTCTTCCTGTAACTCTTTCACAATTGCCGACTCATATAGACGGCATAGATGAAATAGAAGTTCTGATATCTGATGACTTTAGTTCTGATAGAACAATTGAAATTGCAAAGGAATATGGTGTTAAACATATTGTAACAACGACTCACCACAGAGGATTAGCGAAAACATTCTTGTTTGGCTTGCAAAAAGCAATCGAAGAGGGTGCTGATATTATTGTAAATACTGATGCTGACAATCAATATTGTGCAGATGATATAGAAAAACTTGTTAAACCTATATTAGAAAAAAAAGCGGATATTGTTATCGGAGCAAGACCAATTAACGATATTAAAGAGTTTTCACCTCTTAAAAAGCTTTTGCAGTTCCTGGGTTCTAAAGTAGTCAGGCTGTTAAGTGCAACATCAACGATTGACGCTCCAAGCGGTTTCAGAGCGTTTTCAAGAGATGCAGCTTTGTCAATAAATGTTTTTGATAATTACACATATACAATCGAAACCGTAATTCAATCAAAAACAAAAGGGTTGCATATTATGTCTGTACCGATAAGAGTTAATTCGTGTTTCAGAAAATCAAGGCTGGTAAATAATATTTTCACATATATAAGACGTAACTCTTTTACAATTTTAAGAATGTTTATTATATACAGACCATTTAGATTCTTTGCAATTATTGGCGGAATAACTCTGTCGCTCGGTCTTTTATTACTGGGCAGATTTTTATATTTCTATTTATTTGATATGGGTAACGGTCATATTCAATCGTTAATATTTGCTTCAATATTAATAATTACAGGTTTCCAAACTTGTATTTTCGGTATTTTGGCCGACTTATTGGCTATCAACAGAAAACTTATCGAGGATGTTCAAGTTCGTACTAAAAAACTTGAAAATAAATAGTCAATTGGTATTAATAATTCGGGTAAGATTTTTTACTAAAATTTAAAAGATAATATTTCGTATGAAAATTATCTTTTTATTTATAATTGCATTGTTTTCAATAAATGGCTGTTTAGCTAAAACTCTTGACTTAAAAGAGTTTTGTAATAATTGCAGTGAAAATCCGTCATATAAAGAATTCAGGCAAATTGTAGAGGGGAAAGCCACTATTTCGGATATTGATAAACAACTGCTGGTTGATGAGGAATTGTCGACTGAACTTTGTTCCCTCTTTTTATATACAGATTTAGACAATTGTATAAATATTGCTCTTAATAAAAATTTCGATATACAAATAAGAAATGCCTATAAAGATGAATCTTTTTGGTTAAATAAAAATGCACAGTTTAGCATTCTGCCGGATATTTACTATAACTATGATATTAAAAACCTTGAGGGTAGATATTTAGTTGGCGGAATTGTATCAACAACAACACATGAAGTTCCTGTTCAAAGTTTAGCCGTTGTTGAGTGGTCATTGTTTAATCAGGGAAAGTATTTTTTTCTTGTAGCACAAGCGCAAAATTCATTTAAATCAGCAAAAGCAGAGTATGAGTTCAGTAAAGATACAATTGTAAGAGATACTGTACTTGCATATTACGATGTACTTGAGAAGAAAATGGAAATGCATGTTCAAAAAACGAACTTATATGACAGATTTGAACAATTAAAATACACACAAGCGAGATTTGAATCAGGACTTGGAAATTTATACGACGTAAAAAGAGCACAAGCAGAACTGGCAGGAGCACAACAGGATTACACGACAACACTAAATTCATTAAGACTAAAACAAGCAGTTTTGGCTAATGTAATGGGGGTCGATGTTTTAGATGCAATATATCCGTTTGAAATTACCGTTGATGAAAGAGTGCTTGTTAATCCTGATTTAGAAATTAATGAACTCTACGCTCACGCAATTAAATCAAGAGAAGATGTTAAATCTAAAATAGCTGAAATAAATGCCTACAGAGCTCAAAGAAGCTCAAATTATACTGATTTTATTCCCGAAGTTACATTCTCATACCAAAATGGTTTTGTCGGTACAAAAGACAGAGGGCTGAATGCACACAACAGTTTAACTATGGATATAAGAGCTCATCTGGGGAAAAACATGCTACTTGGAACTATCACGCAGGTAAAAGCGGATTCGGCTTTAGTAAAAGCGAAAAAGCTGGAATTGGTATCATTAAAACGAAATATTAAAGAAAATATTATAAATTACTACTATGATTCAGAAAATGCACTAAAAAAAATACAAGCTGCAAAATTTGAAGTCAGTGCCGCAGATTTAAGTTTAGATTTAGCAATGACAAGTATGCAAGCAGGAGAATCAACCTTTATTGATGTAATTAATTCTCAGAATTTAAAAATAAAAGCAAATATCAATTTAATTAAAAATATGATAGAATATAACAGAGCTCAAACAAATTTATTGTTTGAAACAGGTCTTATTACTTCACAAACTGCATTGAAAGATTATAAGAAAAAGTTTTATTAGTTAAAGAAAAGAGAATTACTGTGAGATTTTTAAATTCATTAAAACACTTATTTATAAGATCAAACATGCCTAATATGCAAAAAGAAATCTACGAACAAAGTGATGTTGTAACCGATTTAATTTCAAAATATATAGGTAAAGATGGAAACATAAACATATTATTGCCCGAAAAAATCGAAAAAGTTGCACTTATTGCAAGCGGTTCATCGTATCATAGTGCAACTATCGCTGCAAATTATTTAAGAAATTCCGTTCACTGTGATGCTCAATCATATTATGCCAGCGAATTTTGTTTGAATGAAAATGCAGATATAGACTTAAATACACTTTACATCTTTATTTCTCAATCAGGGGAAACTTCTGATACAAATAAATCTCTTGACATTGTAAAAGTAAAATCAAATAAGACCTTGGCTATTACCAATGCAAAGAATTCAACATTATACAATAATGCAAAGTATAAATTATTAATTCATGCAGGAACGGAGAAATCTATTGCTTCAACTAAAACTATGTGTGCACAAATTTTCTGCCTTTATTTGATTGCCGTAAAAATCATGCAAACAAAAGACATGCCTGCAAATTCTCTGATTGAAGAATTATATGCAATTCCAAAAACTATAGACAAAGTATTTACAATTGAAGATAAAATTAAAATATTTTCAAAAAAATTAATTCAATATGATAATACCGCAGTACTTGCCTCAGGAGTCTTTTATCCTATGGCAAAAGAGGGTGCATTAAAAATTAAAGAAACCTCATACATAAATACAACTGCTTACCCGACAGGGGAATTTTTACACGGTCATATTGCAATCCTGAATAAAAAATGTGCGGTTATTTCAATTATAAATAATAATAATGTTGATTTTACAATTAATGTTTTAAAGAAAATAAAAGAAAACTATACAACCGATAGTTTGATTATCTCTGCATTTCAGTTAACAGCAAAAGATGATGATAATATTATCTGCGTAAATACATATAGAGATGTAGAATTTCTTTTTGCAACACTTGTTGTTCTGCAATTATTGGCATTCCACTCGGCATTACTCTTAAAAAGAAACGTAGATAAGCCGAACGGATTAACTAAAGTAGTAAAGTAGTTTTTTATTAAATTTTGTTAAAATTTGATTAGAAATCGGAAATAAAATTTATTTACGATTTTTAATATTGCGGAGTTATCTCATGATTTTAGGTATAAATAATTTCAATATATTAAAGCCAAACAGAAAAACGGTGCAAACAAACCGTCTTTCTTATGCACAACAAGTTAATTTGAACAGCCCGATAAAAGATACTTTTTCATTTCGCGGGCTGGAAAATATTATGCCCTCAAAAGAAAATGAAAGAAGATTTTCTCCAAGCATAAGCGTATGTGAAGATGTTTATACATGTGCAGAACCTGCAAGATATTACCTTGAAAGTGTTCTTAATAAATACTTATCTCCATTAAAAATGGAAAATGAACAATCAAATACAAGGAAGTTTCCTGTATTTAGTCTTATTACAAGAGTAAAAGAACCCTTAAGTATAAAAGAGAAAGTCAGTTCCAGATTCTACAGATTATATAATAGTGAATCAGAACAGTACGCAAGACACATAAAAGAGGGATTTGACAGTAATTTTAAGAGAAACCCCAATATAACAGATGATGTCATTAATGACACTATAAACAGAATAACGGGTTTTGTCGGTACACCTCAAATAATGTCACCATATAATGAGATAGAATTTTATTTTAATGCTATTGTTGAATTCTTTGGCTCACAAGGTTATTATGATTTTTCGTCAGTAGATGAGAAAAAGAAAAGTGCAGTTTTTAATGATTTAATTGAAAAATTATATGATTCAGCTCCGAATGATACTAAAGTCAATGACAATTTTGTAAATCCATTTACATCTGAAGGCATAAAGTTTTATGCACAAGATATTGTTGGTGCAAGAATTATTATGAATGAGGCAGAGCCACAATATGCAGGGGAAGTAATTGAATCCCTAAAGAAAGCTGTTTTAGACGGGAAATTAAAAATAACATCAATAGAAAATAATATTCCTGACGAAAGTAAATTACCCAAAGGAAAAACTGTTTCCGATTATGCCTACGCTTCCGATCAACAGTTAAAAGCACTTGCAAAAGTTGCAGGAGCTAAACTTGATACTAAAAAATCAGTATCAGGGTACATTGCAATTCACATTAATCTTGATTTAACAGATCCAATCTTTGGAAAATACGGAAAAGATTATGACGGATTCGGTGGAGAAATACAAATTATAGGAAAAAACGTAGAATATTTAAAAGGACTTGAAGATTTATGCTATAAATTAAAAAGTGGCAAAAAGTTAGCGGATCCCAAATTGGGTAGTTTTAGAGATAACTTTATAAAGTTCTATGTAAATGCCGCTCCAGAAGTAAAAAAAGCATTTGAAGATTATACTTACGTTGCATATTTACATCAAAGGGAAATGTCCCCGGGAAAACAAAATAGAACTTTTTTAACACCAATAGCAGCCGGTTTTGGAAACATTCTTCCGACTGAACTTGATTTCAATTATTTAAAAACATTAAAAGACCCTGCTGATTATAATAAACAAGCAAAAGCAAAAGCAAAGAGCAGTCAACCGATAATTCTGACAAGGTATGTTAAAAGACAAATTAATAGAGAGCAAGAAATTAGAACTATGAAGAAAGATATTGCTTATCAAATAAAGAAATAAATCACAACAACTAGTAATCAGCCAACATTTTTTTCATTAAGTTTGTCAGTACAGGTATTGTAAATATTCTTCCGTAGCATATTCCTATAATCAAATATGCAAACAATAGGAATACAATCATTTCAATTAACGAGAATGAAAAACCAACTAAGAATATTATTTTTTTTACGAACAAAAAATTTAAAATTTCTGTAATAATATTCAAAATAGGAATATTTACAAACATTTGTATTAATAAATCCGAAGCCAATTTTATTATTGAGAGAAAAATACTTATAATCATTGATTGAGCAATGTTATATATAAGAAAAAATCTGATTTTTTGCTTTTTTAAAGTTGCAACAATAATCAAAACCAGTCCAACTATTCCCATTGTAATATATGATAATATTGAAATCGATTTTTCAAACAGGTTGACATTATTTTGTTGTGATGACATTATTCTTCTTCCGTTTCAGCTTTGTGTTTAATAAATTCGTTAATCAATTCAATATAAATAAGTTTCAATTCATCATTGTTTACATCAATGTCAATTGCCTGCTTATAATAAGAAATTGCAGAACGTAAATCTTTAAGCATTACATAAGTATTTCCAAGAAGTGTAAACACATTAGAATCAGCAGGTTCAAGTTCAATTACTTTTTTGTATAATTCAACTGCCGGTTCATATTTTTGCTCGGAGAAATACAAATTTCCGAGCAATGTATAAGCATTTATAATTTCAGGGTTAATAGAAATTGCATATTCATACAGCTCAATTGCTTTATCAATATTACCTTGTTCATACATTGAAATTGCATAGCATAAATATACTTGATAGCTTTTTTCATCAATACTTATTGCTTTTTCAAAATACTTATCTGCAATATCATATTGAGCAGCTGCAGAAAATGCATTTGCACAAGAAAGCACATACTTTATATTTGTTTTATCAAAACTTAAAGCCTTAACAAAGTACGTCGCAGCTAAATCGGCTCTTCCTATTTTCATTAATACAAAAGCAATATTATTGTAGTTTTCAGGCAAATTATTATTTAAACTCAAGGCTTTTTCATAATACCTTAGTGCTTCATCATAATTTTCCTGATCCTGATACAACATAGCAATTGCAGAATATATTTTGAAATCCGTTTTATCCATGTTCAAGGCTTTAATATAATTTGCCATAGACTGTTTAAAATCACCAATTTCAGCAAAAGCATTACCAAGATTGAAATATATATTCAGATTTTCAACACCAAGCTCGGTTGCTCTTAAATAGTAATTGATTGCAGTTACGTAATCGCCCTTACAAAAGAAAATACTCCCAAGATTAGTTAATGCAATAAAGTTAGCAGGTTCAAATGCCAAAATGCTTTCATAAGTATTTATTGCCAAGTCATATTCTTTATTATACAAATAAATACCGGCTAACTTAACATAATTATCCGAATTATTAGGATTTTTAACTATTTCTTTTATTAACTCTTGGGTTAATTTGCTTGTTTCATTATCGTTCATAATACTAATTATAACCGCATATAACAATTCGTGCAAACAAGATAGTACAAATTACGCATTTATAACTTTTGAAAAATATTCAATTGTTTTCAAAAGTCCCTCTTTTACACCAACTTTCGGTTCCCAATTCAATTTTTCTTTTGCAAGAGTAATATTTGGTTCTCTTTGAACAGGGTCATCCGCAGGAAGCGGTGCAAAGATAATTTCAGAATTAGAATTAGTTAATTCAATTATCAGTTTTGCAAAATTTAAAATAGTATATTCTTGCGGATTTCCTAAGTTAACAGGACCTATGAATTTTTCATCATTATTCATAAATCTGATTAAGGCATCAACCAAATCTGAAACATAACAAAATGCTCTCGTTTGGTTACCTTCTCCATATACGGTAATCGGTTCATTTTTTAGTGCCTGAATAATAAAATTAGAAACAACTCTTCCGTCATTTACAGCCATTCTGGGACCATAAGTATTAAAAATTCTTGCAATTCTTATATCTACATTATTTTGCCTGTGGTAGTCCATCATTAAAGTTTCGGCACAACGCTTGCCCTCGTCATAGCAGCTTCTTAATCCTATAGGGTTAACGTTACCCCAATAACTTTCAACTTGGGGATGAATATGAGGATCTCCGTATATTTCACTCGTACTTGCCTGCAAGATTGTAGCCTTACATCTTTTCGCAAGTCCTAACATGTTTATAATTCCCATAACAGAAGTTTTCGTTGTTTTTATAGGGTTATATTGGTAATGCACAGGAGAAGCAGGACAAGCTAAATTATAAATTTGATCAACTTCCGCCAAATATTCATTAATAACATCGTGTCTTACAAGTTCAAAGCGATTATTTCCGATTAAATGTCTTATATTGTTTTTTGAGCCTGTAAAATAGTTATCCAAACAAATTACATCATCTCCATTATTTAAGAGTTTTTCGCAAAGGTGTGAGCCAATAAATCCTGCACCGCCCGTAACCAATATTCTTTTCATATTATTCCTCATTATTATTTATAAACTGTATATCGTATAAGTTTTTATAGTTTCCGTTTTGTATTTTTAACAATTCCTCATGCGTACCTTGTTCAACAATTTGACCGTTATTTAAAACAATTATTCTATCGGCATTTTTAATTGTTGAAAGCCTGTGAGCTATTGTTATAACTGTTTTATTGTTAATTAAATTATCAAGAGCTTTTTGAACGGTTAACTCTGATTCGTTATCAAGAGAAGAAGTCGCTTCATCAAGCACTATAATTTGTGAATTTCTAATCATAGCTCTTGCAATTGCAATTCTTTGTCTTTGCCCACCCGAAAGAGTTACACCTCTTTCTCCTATAACCGTGTCAATTCCGTTTGGAAGTGAACTTATAAAATCCTTTAAGTTAGAAGTATTTATAACATTTTCAAGTTCAATTTCAGTTGCTTTAGGATTTGAAATCAAAATATTTTCTTTTATAGTTCCGGTAAATAAAAAGTTATCTTGAAAAACAATAGAAATAAGCTTTCTTAATGATGATAATTTTATATTTTTTATGTTAATATCATCAATTAATATTGAACCTGATTTTACATCATATAACCTTGGCAAAAGATTAGCCAGAGTAGATTTCCCGCAACCCGAAGCACCAACTATTGCAACGGTTTCTCCTTTTTTTATTTCAAGATTAATAGTTTTAAGCACTTCTTGACCTTTAATATACTCAAAAGAGACATCATTAAATTTAATTGAATTTTTTAGCTCGGCTAATTCAACAGGATTTTCACTGTCCTTAATTTCAGGGTAATAATCAAACAACTCAAAAATACGACCCATTGCAACAAATACATTTTGAACGTTAGTTAGTATTTGCCCCATCGTTCTTACAGGCTTATATAACATTAAAAGAGAAGTTATAAAAGCAACAAAAGCACCTTGTGTCATTTTCCCATCAGATATAAGATGAGTTCCGTAGTAAAGTATAAAAGCAATAATTATTGCCGATATTAAAAACATCAACGGAGAAATCCAAGATACCTTTTTTGCCAAAGAAATCAATATTTTAAAACTGTTTTCAATTTGAACTCTAAAACTGTCAATTTGTCTGTTTTGTAATTCGTAAGTGCTAACAACTTTGTTGCCGATGTAGGTTTCATTCATAGTTGTCATTATTTTGCCGTTTATAACCGCATATTCATTAGAAACATTTTTGATTTTTCTTCTTATAAAAAATGCAGGAAGAAAAGCAGTGCACAAACCTATAATACCAATAAGAGTGAGTTCGATAGAACTGTAAAACATAACTGCAATTAATGATAGTGAACCGAAAATGCTGACTACAAGAGTTTGAATGTAATCGACAATCCCGTTTGAAGCTATTGCAGGATCATATAAGTATCTGTTTATAATTATTCCCGAGCTGTTTTCATCAAAAAAAGATGTATCCATATAAACAAGTCTTTTTAATAAATCATATTTAATTGAATTTGTAATTTTTATACTTGTCCATTGGGTAATATATGAATTAAAAAACCTTAAAATACCTTGAAATATTGCAAATAAAATTAATGCAACGGGTATAACTATCGTTAAAAGTTCATAGCTGTATTCTTTATTAAAAATTGTAATACTTTGTTTATTAAGAACATAATCAAAATATGGCTTCATTGAAAATGAAATAACACCATCCGTCAAGCCTAAAGGTATCCCAACCACAAGTCCAAGAATAATAACGGGCAAAAACGGTTTTATATACGGATATATCCTTTTACTCAGCCATAAGTAATTAAATGATTTTTCTGCTTTTGTGTCTTTTAGTTTCATATATTCACTCTTTAAAGGATAATTATAACTGATAATTTAAAATAAATGTATTTTTTAACCCTGCTTAATATTTTACGGACAATTTATATAGTGTATTGACCAAAACAAAATACATGAATTATCATCAATATATGGCAGATAATTTTGACAGTTTATTAGATAAGGCATTTGACTTTCATAAATCAGGTAAATTTGAAGAAGCTAAGAATATTTATGAAAGTATCATTAATATTCAGCCTGATAATGTTGAGGCGTTAAATTTATATGGACAATTATCGGCTTCCGTCAGAGATTACGATAAATCAATAGAGTTATTTAACAGATTATACGAGATTAAAAATATTGATGATGTAAAAATCCAATTGGCTAAGACTTATATGCTGAAAGGAGATTATACAAATGCAATTAAGTTGTTTAATCAAATTCTTGAAAAAGACATAAAAGTGCTTGAGTTGGAAGCAAGTTGCTATACTAAGATTGAAGATTATAATAATGCAGTTAAATTGTATGAAGAAATAGTAAAAAAATCAGACAATCCGATGTTCTCGTTTAATCTCGCAATTTGCTATAAAAATATAAAAATGTATGAAAAATCTTTGCAATTGGCTCTTTCCGTACTGGAAAAAATTCCGACAGACGTCAATCTGCTATTACATATTTCATCTTTGTACAATATTTTTAATGATAGCGAAAATGAGCTTTTCTACTTGCAAAAGGCAGCGTTAATTTCAAACAATAAAATATTGTTAAAAACATGTGCAATACTATCCGAAAAATTAAAAAAACTTGATTTAGCAATATTTTTTTACAATAAATTACTGGAAATTAATCCTGATGATTTAGATATACAAATAAAAATTGCAGAAATTTATGAAATTAAAAATCCAAATTTAGCTTTAAAATTACTTTATGATTTGAGTAATAAGTTTCCAAATAACAAAAATATAATTTCAAATTTATGTAATACCCTGCAAATATTAATAAAATATGATGAAGCGGCAAGGTATGCTAAAATATTACTTACATTGGATAATTTAACCCCAGAAGATTACTTAATAGCAGGACTTGCCCTTTCAAATGCTAATGACTATAAAAATGCAGAGTTAGCATTAAAGACTGCTTATGAAATGAACCCAAATTCAGAACTTATTCAATCAGAATACGCAGAAGTTCTTGAAACAATAGGGAAAGGTGAAAAAGCAATTGAGATAATACAGGATAATTTAACAACTCAAAATGCAAAACAAACTTATTGTGAGCATTTCATAAGAAACCGCGAAGCAGAAAAAGTAAAAGAATTATTCTACGAATTATTACTCCAAAATAATTCTAAAAAGAAAATAAAAGATAGAGCACAAATTTTATTTAATAAATTCAATATAAACAGTAAATATAGCATTGATGTAAATGAATTTCACCAACTCGGCAGTGAAGCACTGGAGAAAGAAATTAAAAAATCAGAACTAATTATTTCTAAACAGTGGAAAAATGAAAGTTTAGAGAAGAAAAAACTGTTAATATTATCCCAAAACGGAATGGGAGATATGATTATGAATTTAAGATATCTTAATTTTCTAAAAAAGTATTCAAAAAATATTACTTTAGCATGCCCGACATCCATAATTGACTTAGTAAAATACAATTTCTCGGAATTTAATTGTATATTACAAAATGATGATGTTTATAAAATTAATACTGATTATATAACTTCATATTTCAAGCTTTTTTATAATTTTGGTTGTGATTTAAAAAATATTCCATATCCTGATAAGTTTTTAAATATCGATAAAAAATTAATAAAGGATAAGTCAAAATTAATTAAATCTGACAAGAAAAAAATCGGCATATTTTGGCAGGGTAATCCGTTATTATTATTTAATCGTTCCTCAAAATTGAGTGACTTTAAACAGTTTATAGAAGATAAATCAATTCAATTATATTCATTGCAATTAGAAAATATTGATGATAATTCAGCTGCAATTCTTGAACAATCGGATATTATTGACTTAAAACCATATATTAAGACATATTCGGATACCGCTGCAATACTTAAAAACTTAGATTTGTTAATCACAATTGATTCCTCAATTGCACATCTTGCAGGGACATTAGGAATAAAAACATATCTTATGCTACCATATAAAGCTGAATGGCGTTGGTTTCACGATACAGAAACAACACCTTGGTATGATAGTATAAGAATCTTCAAACAATCAGAAAACTGCAATTGGAATGAAGTTTTAGATAAAATATATAAAGAAGTAAAAAATGAGAAGCAGATATTATAAACTTATACATCAAGCACAAAAGCTGGAAAAAAACGGTAATCTTGAAGAAGCAAAATTAATATATGAAAAAGTTTTTCAAGCGGAACCTGAAAATATAGAAAATACTCTTAATATTGCGTCTATTTACCATAGACTGAATGACAATGTTAACGAGTTAAAATACTTATCTGATGTTGCATTAAGAACAAATAACATTAAACAATTGTTTGCATGTGCAAATCTTGCCGAGAAAACAGGTAATATTGAACTTGCAATCGGCTACTTAAATAAAATTTTAGAATTTGACAGTGAAAATTTGAATGCAATGACTAAAATTGCAATGTTATACAGAAATATTGATAAAAAACTTGCTTGCGATATGTTTATTGAGCTGTTTGAAAATAACAAATCAAATAATGATTTTTTATACATGATTTTACTTTGCTCAACGGAAGTATTAGACTTCAACACCTGTATAAAATATGGACTTGAATATGTTAACAGGGTAAAAAATGATTATAATGCATATTATATGATTGCAAATGCTTATGAAGAATTATATGACTACGACAATGCCGAGAAATATTCAAAAATTGCTTATGACCTAAATCCTAATAAGGATAATAAACTTCAATATGCAAAAATCTGTGAAAAGAATAATCATGAAGACATAGCCTTTGATATTGCAAAAAATATGCTGGATACTAAGACAGGAAGAAAAATATATAAAGAGATTCTTTTACGAAATAAAAATCACAAAGACGCAGGGCTTTTTTATTTTAACGAAAATACAGAATTGGCAGAAGATAGTGCAACAGAAGATAAAGCAAGAGAAATGTATTATAAACTCAACGTAAAAGACAGATTTAACATTTCAGAAGACGCTTTTGCTCAATTCAGGCTCAATTTGGATGTTGATTTTCATAAAAAAGAAGAAATGCTGCATTCAAAACTTTTAAGAAAAGAAGATTTTACAAATAAAAAAATCCTTATGTATTCTCCAAACGGAATTGGAGATTTATTGATGGGAGTAAGATATGTCAACATAATGCTTGAAAAAACTTCAAATATATCAATGGTTGTCCCTAAATCCGTAATTGAACTCTTAAAATTTAATTATCCGAATTTAAAAATTACTGACATAAAAGAAGACTTTTCAATAGATGAATATGATTATACAGCTACTTTTTTAGGACTATTATACAATCTTGATGTTGATTTAAGTAATATCCCGTTTTCAAAAGGTTACTTAAATATTCCTGAAGAAAAAGTCAGAGAAAAATCAGAACTTGATTTTATAAAAAATACTGACAAAAAGAAAATCGGTATATTTTGGCAGGGTAACGCAGGAATTTTACAAAACCGCTCTATAAAACCGGAAAAATTACTTCCGATTTTTAACGATAACAGACAAATTTATTCTTTTCAAATTTCTAAAACCGATGATGAGTCTTATGAACTGTTAAAGACATTACCTGTTGTAAATTTACAGCCTAATATAAAAAATTATGCCGATACAGCTGCTTTCTTAAAGAATATGGATGTTCTAATCACGATTGATTCATCTATTGCACATTTGGCAGGAGCGTTAGGAATAAAAACTTATTTACTGTTGCCATACTACACTGAATGGCGTTGGTTTTATGATACACAAACAACACCATGGTACGATAGCGTCAGACTTTTTAAACAAACAAAACCAAATGATTGGGATGAAGTAATAACAAGAGTAAACAGGGCAATTACGGATGAATTCGGCGTATAAAGAAAAATCTGATAAGGCATTTTCTCTTCATCAAGAGGGGAAATTGGAAGAGGCTGAAAAGTTATATAAAGAGCTTTTATCTCAAGCTCCAAATGATATCAATGTCTTAAACCTATACGGAATGCTTTGTATTGCAAAAAAAGATTATAATAAGGCAATAGAACTGCTTTCCGCTGCCGTTGTTCTTAAAAGTAATGCTTATGTAATGACTAATTTAGCTAAAGCATATTTTCTGAATAATGAAATAAATAACTCAATAAAAATGTATATTAACGCACTAAACATTTCACCGTCTGATGATACATTTTACTCGCTGGGGCTGGCTTATAAAAAAGCAAACCGGTTGCGTGATGCCGAACAGGCATACAAAAATGCTTTAAAATTAAACCCCGCACACTATAGCTCACTATATAATCTTGCATTAATTTACAAAGATTTAAAAGACAATGATAATTCACTTATTTTTGCAAAGAAAGCACTCGGGTATAACAGGCATGATGAGGATTTATATACACTTCTATCAGGACTTTATGAAGTAAAATCCGATTACAAAAATGCAATAACATCACTTGAAGCTGCAATCAGCATTAATAACCACAATTATGTATATTTTTATAATTTAGGAGTTCTGTACTCTAAAGTTAAAAGCTATAAACAGTCGCTGGATAACTACAAGTATTCTCTTCTGCTAAATCCGAACAGTATCGAAACATACATAAACATGGCAACAATTTATAAAGACAATGCTAAAGACTCGGATAAAGCTCTAATGTACCTTGAACACGCATATAAAATTAATAACTCACAAGTGAATGTTAATTTAATGCTTTCACAAATATACAGAGAAAAATTTGATAATAACAAAAGTATTGATTTACTGAATAAACTGTTAGAAACAGAAAAAAATAATCCTGAAATTTATAATCAACTTGCAATAAATTATATGGATATAAAAAAATATAATGAAGCACTCATAAATTACAATAAGGCACTTGATTTATCACCTCACAATCTTAATTATTTGCATGGTAAATCAACCGCATTAAAATATTTAGATGATTATGAAAATTCAAAAAAGATACTGGAAGCAATTGTTTCAATGCCGGAATGCTCTAATCAGGCAAAAATCAGCCTCGGAATGATGTATTTGAAAGAAAAACAGTTTGAAAAAGGTATGCAATTATACTCTTTACGTTCGGAAGATACAAAATTTAAAGATCAATTTTCGGATAAAGTTTGGACAAAAGATACAGACATGAACGGTAAAGGTATTTTATTATACTCTGATTGCGGACTTGGGGATACAATTATGTATGCCAGATATATTCCTCTCTTAGAAAAATTTTCAAAAAATATTACTTTGCAAACCGATAATGAAGTTCTTTCTCTGCTAAAAAATAATTATAAAGAAATTAATGTAATTTCAAAATCTGAGGACAAGCCGGCATACGACGTTGTTTTACCGCTTATGAATCTCGGGTGGGCATTATCCTCTGATTTTTCTA
>CAYYPD010000012.1:0-38009 GCA_964473445.1 uncultured Muribaculaceae bacterium | reverse complement strand
TGTTTTAGCAGTTCAACTCCGGAGAAGAACAAAATTAAAAATGCAAAAGTTGTACTTATTAGACTTATTGTCATACTTTTCTTTAATTTATCAAAACTTTTTTCAACAAAGTAATGCAAAGAATAGTCAATACATACTCCTATTAAAGTTGTTGAAAATACAAAAGTCAGTATGTGCAGTGAGTTTGAGATAATTCCTGTTGTGCAAACTCCTGCAAAAATTCCGACAATCAAACTTAAAACAGCCGGCAAAAATAGTTTATAACTTTTGAACGCATAATGAAAAAGTCCTAATAAAAATAAAATTGAGATAATACATATAACATTTATTTCTATCATTGATTTTTCGCTGGCATGAAACGAATGAACGGGTGCTCCGCTCAGATAAACAGTTGTTCCGCCATTTGAGTATTTTTTTTGCAGTGAAACCAGTTTTTTGATTTCTTTGTTTGCAAGTGTCGGAGCAAGTGAAATTTCTTTATTTATTGAAATTGGTGTAATTTTATAATACTTGTCGTTGTAATTTATAATCCCTTTTTCGGTTGTATTTTCTGAAAGAGAGGATAAATAATCGGAAAACAACATAAAAGGGTCATCTTCCAGCGGAAACAAAGACATCCCAATCGGATTAATCAGTCTTTCAAAGGCTTGGTATTTTACTGTTTCATAATCTTTATTAATAAGTAAATTTCTTGTACTGTTTGATAAAAGATATTGAGAATGTGCCTGATAGGTATTCAATAATTTTTTGAAATCTATATCTTGTGTGTTAAAAACTTCTCGATTTAGTTCATTTGTGATTTGTAATGCAGTTTTTTCTGACAGTTCGGGTAATTCAGTCTCAACAATAATATTAATTTTTGAAGAAAATTTGCTGCTTAAATCAATTATGACTTGGGTATTTTCGCTCTCTGAAAAAATTGCATTTAAAAGGTTTGTTTGTACAACAGGGTGCTTTAAAAAGGTTACAAACCCGAGAAGTACAAGACCAAATATAAATAATATTTTTAAAAACTTTTTCATTCTATTCACATTGAGTAAAATTAATTACAGTATATCCGTTTTTAACGGTATTTATCATAATCCCGTTAATATCTTTTTCCCCTTTAATTATAATATTTTTTATATGCTCATGTGCAACGGAGTCGGTTTTGGGAATAAGCCCCATTGTCCAACTTGGAGATTTTTCTTTAAAATATATATTAAAATTTTTTTCTATTGCGGAAAAATTTTTCTTTGAAATGCTTATAATTATATCATTTACATATTTGTTTTCTTTTGAATTGTATGTTGTTGTATATTTTATAGGGTAAATCGTTTCAAATATAACACCTTTTTTGAGAATAAAACGGAAATCCCCGCCTGATTTAATAACATTTCCATTGATGTGTTTTTCCTGCTCAAACTTACAGGAAGTATCTTTAAATGTCGGAATTTTTATTTTTGAAGTATCGGCTGTATGTGTAAAAACATCATCTGTCGCATAACAGAGGGATGTTAATAATAAAAACGAAAATATAGATAATAAAGTCTTTTTCATATTTAAACTTTACAACAAGCAATCTTTTTTTTCAAATTTAGAGGTGCTTCGTATAGACTTTGTCTTTTGTTGATATCAAAACATATTTGCATTGTTTTGGCTTTAAATAATTTTTCCCCTGTTTGTTCATCCGTTATTAAATATTTAATAACTAAGGCAGGTTCAATTTCTTCAACTGTTGTTATAACTTTTATTCTCTGATTGAATACGCAGGGTTTTATATATTTCATTTCCATTGTTGCAACAGGGTATGCAATTTCGTCTTTCATCATATCAGAATAGGTGTAACCGATTTTATTCAGCAAATCACATCTTGCTTGCTCTAAATATTTAATATAGTTTCCGTGCCAAACAACTTTCATCGGATCTAAGTCGTAAAATTGTACTGTAATACTTGTTTCAGTTGAAAAACTCATTTAAAACCTCTTTCTCTATTTTATGAATATACCCGTTGAAAATACTTTGTCATCAGACAGATAGGTATAATCAAATGAAGAGTCTTTTTCTGTAATTCTTAAAGTAACTTTTTGATTTGATTTTATAATATTTGAAAACTTTATTCTTTTAACTTCTTTTTTTGATGTATCAACGTGGAAAAATTCCTTAATAAACCAATCCGCAAAATAAAGTTGAACAACCCCGGGGAGTATCGGCATTATATCAAAATGACCTTTGAAAAAGTTTGATTTATCTTTAAAGAGCAAATCTGCTTCGTATCCGTTTTCGATTTTTCTTCTTTCAAATACAAAAGGATATGATAAATTTAAGTCAAAAATATGTTTGATTTTTTCTTTATCGGTTTTCCCTGTTGCGGTTTTAGGAATTTCATCTAAAATTCTCCATTTTTTAGGAACAATTTCGCTAAATCCCGATAAATATGATTTTAGTTCCTTTTCTTCTAAATCAACATATTTTGAAACAACTGCACACACAAGATTATCATTATGTTTTAGGCAATATGCTTCTTCAACTTTAGGGTGTTTTTTTAGGATTGTTTCTATTTCTATTAGAGAAACCCTTTTGTCTTTTATTTTTACCATTCGGTCAAATCTGCCTAAAATATCAAATTCTCTGTCCGAGATTTTTTCAACTACATCAGATATTGTTATTCTTCCTGCTTCAAAAAAATTAGAGATAATAATTATGCAGTTGTTCTCATTTGTTGCAAATGCAACGGGTTTAAAAGTTCTAAAATGCTTGGAATTAAGTTTATAAGCTGAAACACCCGTTTCGCTGCTGCCATATATTTCAACGATTGAGGTTGTATTGTTAAAGAAATCACGAACGGAATCCTTTAATTTATCACCTGCAACGTATATGCCAAAAGGTTGTTGGGTAAAATTTTGACCGTATTTTGCCATTTTTTCAACAAAAGCAGGAGTTGAAACCAGAAAATAATCCCCTTTTACATTATCAAGCTGCTCCGGAAACTCTATTCTTTCACTGCTGATTATGAAATTTCCATATAACGGAATAAATAATTGCATTGTCAGCCCGAACAAATGAGTCATTGCGGTGGTTGAATATACCGTAAACTTTTTGCCTTGAAGTTTAAACTCTTCAATTATTGCTTTTGCTTCAATTTCTATATTTTCAAATGTTCTTGTAATTGTTTTTGGTTCAGCGGTTGAGCCTGATGTAAATAAATGAACACTTGCTTTTTCAATATCTGTTGTATCAAAAATTATATCTCTATCGCTGTTAGGGATTGCTATATTTTCAGCATATACATAGTCAAATTTTAAATCTTTAAATCTGTTTTTATCTGTTAAAAGATAAATTTCTTTTTTAGCAAAAAGTGCGGCAAAAATATTTACAATAAAATAAAAACCGTTATCGTAAGTTAATACAATATTTTCCGTGTTTAAAGATTTAAAATATTCACATTGAGCTTTAATATATTGTTTTAACTCCGACATTGTCAAGGGCTTATCCTTATATAAAAGGACAACTTCCTTATCAAATTTATTACTGCCAAATTTTTCCAATATCATAATAAGTTTTTCTTTTTTAACGTGATTCTTATTATATATTCAACTACAAACAAAGTTCCTAATGCAATATAGGAGATAAAACCGTTATAAACCGCCCAAATTTTTTCACTCATACCTACAGTAAGAATTGATAAACACAAATTTATAAACATAAAAACACACCAAATAACGGTTAAGTTTCTTGTGTATTTTTTTGTATTTTCATTTAATTCACCCTCTATAGCTTTTGCAAATTTTTGGATGATTGTTTCTTTTGTAAAAAGTGATGAAAAAAATACAATAAATATAAAAGAATTTGCAATTGCGGGATAAAATTTAACAGCATAAATTTTTGTAAAATGAAATACACAAATTACAAATAATGTAATACATATCGGCAGAAAGAATTTTAATCGCATTGCAACAGTTCTTCAACTGCATTTACAACATCTTCAACAGTGTGGATTTGTTTAAACTTATCGGGAGATAATTTTTTATTTGTGAAAAATTGTAATTTAACTGCCAAATCAACAGCGTCAATACTGTCTAAATCTAAATCTTCAAACAAATTTGCATTAGGTGAAATCAAATCTTTTGAAATTTCAAAGTCATTAATAAGAATTTCCGATAATTTATTGTAAATTTCTTCTTTTGTATATTGTTTAGTCAACTTGGTTGCTCCTAACGTAATCTGCTAAAGTATTAACCGAGTAAAAGAACTTTTTGTTTACTTCTTTATCGTTGCTCATTTTTAGGTTGTATTTTTTCTTTAAAGCCATACCGAGTTCAAGAGCATCAATAGAATCTAAACCCAATCCTTCTACGAATAAAGGTTCATCATCTTTTATATCGTCAGGTGTAATATCTTCCAGTTCTAACGATTTAATAATAAGTTCTTTTAATTCCTGTTCAATACTCATAACCTTAATTCCATATTATATTTAATTTATCGCATAATTAAGCCGTAAAGTCAATTATGTGAAGAATAAGATATACATAAGAAAATTTTATATATTTATGTATAATTTATCATCATTTATGAATTTGTCGAAATTCAAAATGTTATACAGTTGACCGTCTTCTACAAATTCATTTGAAATATATTCAGAACTTCCCGTGTATTCAGGATTTCTTATTTGGTTATTTGTAAGATTTTTTATATTCTTGATATCATCAACCAACAATGCAATGTTGAAATTTTTACCTAAAACAACTATTAATTTACTTCCCTCTGCCAATTGAGATGTTTCATTGTTTAAAAATCTTTTTAGGTCGATTACAATTAAGAAATCACCTTTTAAATTAATAATTCCTTTTATATAGTCCTTTGTATATGGCAGAGTTGTTATATTTAATCGTTTTATTGATGTAAATTCTTTAACATGTTTTAAATCAAGAAAATAATTTTGGTTATCAAGCGTAAATAAAATATATTGGTTGTTTGTATTTATATTAAGAGGAAACGTAAACATATCTTGATGTTTTAATGATTGTTCCGCTCTTAACTCCAATATTTGCAACGATTTTTCATCGGTCGGAAATAATTTTTTGTAGTCAACAGTTCCTAATTGAGAACTGTTTTGTGCAATAATCTTGTTTACCTTTGAAATATCGATTATGTTGATTATGCTTTTGCTGTCTTTATATATGTTCCCAAGGATTGACGTATCCGAGTTAAAAGGGACTTCTTGAATATTGCTATTCTCAAATTGAGCGATATTATCTATTGACTCAACCCTAAGAGCAACACATTGGTTATCAAAACTTGTTATTATAAGCTGATTTGTTATAGAAAATTCAGTTGTTTCAAATCCTAAAAGCGGTGATAAATCAAGAATTTTAATCATTATACCGTTATAATTAAAAATTCCTATTATACCTTTTGGAAGCTGCTCAGGAATTTCAATTTTCGGTATGTTAATTACTTCAATAACATTTTGTAAGTTTATTGCATACTCTTTTTCATTAAAGTTAAAAATGATAAAATTAGAGTAAGTTTCATATGAAGAAGTTAATTGATAATTATTGTTCATTTCCGTTTAAACCTTTATAATAATTATACAATAAATTAATGATTATAAAATCAAAGAAATAGACTATAATTATTTTATAAAAAGGAGTAATTTATGGGTAAGAGAAATATAAGTATTATAGATAAATTAACAAAGAAGAACATAAAAGATACAATTGTCTTGGGGCTTGTTACTATTTTAATTGTTGCAAACAGTCTGTTTACACAAGATAAAACAATAATGATTTCTATTACGGTCGGGTTACTTATTTTTTATTTTGGACTTTATCAGGTATCAAAAAATGACCTTTTAAAATCTATCGATAAATTAATAGATAACGAGTTAAAAGAATTCCAAAAAATAGCCGTAAAAGTATTACAGTTAAGTGAAAAACAAAAACAATTAACCCATAAATACATACAAACATTGAATGATGTTGTTCAGACAACTAAACTTTCAAAGAACAATGCAGTAAAAACAAAAGAAAAAACTCAATCAATATCGGTAAAAATGCAAGAAGCGTATGATTCTTCAAGTAAAGAATCCCGTTCATTAGAAGATAATATTCTTACAATGCAAAATCTAAAACATAAAGTTCAAGTTATTGCGGAGTTAATTATTGAGTTAACGGATTATATTAAACAAATAGGTTCAACCGTAAATGTAGTTGAAAATATATCCGAGCAAACAAATATGCTTGCATTAAATGCGGCGGTTGAAGCGGCAAGAGCAGGTGAATACGGTAAAGGTTTTGCTGTAGTTGCAGGTGAAATCAGAAAACTTGCTGATGAATCGAAACAAGCTACAAATAAAATTACATCACTTGTTGCAGAAATTGAACAAACAACATCTTCAACAATTATGGCAACAGAGGATGGGGCAAAAGAAATTGAAGTCGGTGTAAAGTATGCAACAACAATAAGTGAAAACTTATCTTCAATGGTTATGAATATGAAAGAATTAAGAATTGAAATGAATGATGTTCTCACTTCTTCTATTGATCAACAATCAATTACAAATGAAGTTCTTGAAGTAATTGATAATATGCAAAAAGGTATATCAGAAACGATTAACACACTTGAAGAAAATATTGAAAACATTCGTGCGTTCTCTGAAATATCTACAAATATTAAAGATAACATTGCTAACTGATAAGGCAGTATAATGCAGTATAATCCCGAAGAATATAATGAAATTTTAAATATTTTTAAGGCTGAAAGTGAAGAAATAATTCAGGAAATTAATGATAATTTTCTGATTTTGGAGAAAAATACCGAAGATAAAACTCCGTTGAAAAAATTATTTCAATTAGCACATTCGCTTAAAAGTGCTGCAAGAATGATTGGTTTTAACAGTATTCAAGATATTGCTCATAAGCTGGAAGATATTTTGACTTATTGGAAAAACGATAGTGTAAAAATTAACCCTGACTTTTTTGAAGAAATTTATAAAATTTGTGATTTTATAGGTGAATTGATTGTAAAATCGGTTGAAAAAAAGGGCGACTATTATGATGAAAAAGTAATGATTTTCATTAAAACTCTTGATAATTTTATTACGGATAACAATATTATTGAAAATAATGATAATAAAAATATAATCAGAGATAATTTCATAAAAAGTACAATTGATATAAAAGCAATTATGCTTGAGTTAATGTTTGTATTGGAGCGTAACGGTGATGATACTTTTGAAGATTTTATTTCCGTTATTAAGGATAACTTAATTAAACTAAAAGAAATTTTTGCAAAAACAGAATATTCTTCCGTAATAAATAAAATAAATGAGTTAATTACTTTTGTTTTTGAAGTAAAAGAAGAGGATTTTAATTCTGCACTTTTCAAGGCAAAAGTTATCGATTTAAACAGTGCAATATATTCTTTGTATAAAGAATTGAATATAAAAACGCCTAATATAGTTCAAGAGAAAAAAAATAATCAACCGCAACAAAAGATCCCGGGAAATGTCAATAATTCAAACCTTATAAATTCAAAGTTTGATTATGTTTTATCTAATCTTCAAAGAATTAAATACGAAAAAAATTCTATAAATTTGTTAATTGATAATCTAAACAATATTATTACACTTGCAAAAAACAACAAAATTGAATTGATATTAAATAAAACAATAAACATCTTAAAGTTGTTTTCTGATAAAGATATTTTGATTGATAACGATTGTTACATGGTAATTTTGCAATGTGTTTATCTTGCAAAACGTTTATCAATGAACGAAAAAGAAGAAAATATAAACAATTTAAACTTTTTAATTCAAAGGTTGAGTGTCGTTGAAGATATGTTTAATATATCTGACATAAATCTTCCCGAAACAGTACAAAAAGAAAATTCAACAGCCATTTCCTCTAAAGATTTTTTAAGTTTAAATAAAAATATGAAAAGTTTTGATTTTCAAGAAATAAAAACTTTAAGAGTTGATACCTCAAAAGTTGATAACTTGATATCACAAACGGGTGAGCTTTTAATAAACGGAATAAAAACAAGGGAACATATTGTAGAACTGTCAAAAATTAATTCTAAATTGGTAAAATGGAGCGGTGTAAGTAAAAAAATTCTTAACTACCTTAAATATTTGGAAAAAAGAGGATTTTTTGAAGAAGAAATGAGTGAGTCCGCATTAGCATTTTATAGAAAGGCTCAAACATTTTTTACAAATAATACTGAAATTATAAATGATATAAATAACGACTTTAACGTTTTATACAATATTATTTCGGAAGATGACAATAAACTTCATCAAACCGTAATGGAAATTGAATCAATCGCAAAAGGGATAAGAGTTCTTCCTCTTGCTACAATTTTTCATTCTTTCCCGAGAATGATAAGAGATATTGCAAAAGAAAAAAATAAAAAAATTGATTTTTTGGTATCCGGAAGTGATACGACCGTAGATAAGAAAATCATAGAAGAAATCAAAATGCCGCTGATTCATATAATAAGAAATGCGGTTTCACACGGAATTGAAGCTCCCGAGGTTAGAAAGCAAAACGGTAAAAATGAAGTCGGTATTATAAAAATGTCGGCTTGCCAAGTTGAAAATAACGTTATTATTCAAATTGAAGATGACGGATACGGAATAAACCTTATTAAAGTTAGAGATAGTGCTGTCAAAAAAGGTATTCTTTCTTTTGAAGAAGCCGAAAATATGAATGCCGAGCAATTGATGAAATTATTATTTCTCCCCGGATTTACTACTGATGAATCGGTAAGTAATATTTCAGGAAGAGGAATAGGACTTGATATTGTAAAAAGTAAAATCTCTAATTTGAACGGTGAAATTTTTATTGATTCAGAATTGAATAAGGGTTGCAAAGTTACAATAAAAATTCCTGTATCAATGTCAACAATTAAAACCTTTATATTAAAAGTTAACAACGAGAAATATGCTATCCCGATAAATACGGTTAAATATGTAAAATTTGTTACGGCTAATGAAATATTCAATAAAAACGGCAAGAATTGCATATTGTTTGATAACCAATCAATTCCGATATTCAACCTAAATGATATTTACGGTTCAAGACAGGAAAAAATTAAAAGTGACGGTAATATTACGGTTATTATTATTGAAAATCAAGAGAAGCAAGTCGCATTTATTACAGAGCAATTAGTGGGTTCACAAGAAGTTTTTCATAAAAAATTAATTCCGCCGATTATGAAAATCAAAAATATAAGCGGTTTCACAACTCTTTCAACAGGTGAAATTTGCCTTATTATCAATCCTTATGAGTTAATAAGAAATACCGTAATTAATGATAATTTTGTATTGTCAACGGCGAATACAACTTATGTTGAAGATAAAGAAGAGCAAGCAAAAAAACAAAAAGTAGTAATTTTAAATACCGAAAACAGTAAACTGAATAATATCAAGGATGATTTAGAAGAAACGTTTGACTCTGTAAACGAGTTTAATAACGTCAATTCAATATATGATTATATTATTAAGAAAGAGGTAAATGTTCTTATTTGTGAAGTTAATGATAAATCAGATGACGTTATAAGGCTGATTAAGTACCTAAAAAGTGATGAAAACTACGGCAATATAAAACTTGTAATATTCTCGGATTTAACGGAATACGAAATGAGCCAAGAGATAAAAGATTACAATTATAATCTCTTTGAAAAGTATTCTCAATATAAAAAAGCCGAATTTGTGTCAAAGATGTTAAAGCTGTAAAAAGGTTCAATCGTTTTGATTATCTTGACTTATTGATTGTAATTTATTTTTCAAAGAAGTGATATTATCGTCTTGGATTTTAATTTCAGCGTTAATTTTTTTAATTCTTTCAGGTAATTCAAGCCAATTTGCTTTATCTGTTAATCTTTTAATTTGTTCATCCAATGCGGCAATTTTTGTTTCTGTTTCTTGTTTTGAAAACCCGTCTGCAATATTGCCTGTTAATCCTAATGCTTTTTCAATTTCATCACGCTGCTCAATGGCAGTTTCTAATTGAGCTGCCAATTTTTCTATTTTTTCATTAAGTTCTTCACGTTTTCTTGCATTCATAATATTGAAAACACGAGGTTCTCTTTCTGCTAAATCACTTATTTCATCTTGAATTGTTGCTATTTGCTTTTGGTGAGCCGCTTTTTCCTTTGGGGAAGATGCTGTTTGTAAACCTTTTTTTAGTTGTCCTAAGTGGGCTTCCAACATTTCAAATTGTTTTAAATTATTATTTTCAAATACACTGCCGTCTTCACTGCAAAGAGTTTGAATTCTTACCGCAATTTCTTCAAGTTCTTTTTTCTTTGTTTCACGCTCTTGACGAGACATTTGTTTCTTTAGCTCATCTTTCAGTCTGTCTGACTCACTAAGTAATTCCGAGTATTCTCTATAAGTATCAGAGTCTTCATTGTTTTGTTCAATTTCCTTGTCATCGGGAATTTGTAATAGTTTATTCTCTGCTTTTGCCTTTAGACTTGTTAAGGTATCAATTTTTGAATTTATATCAGGTAAAGAATATCCTGCAAGTTTTGATTGAGTTTGCACTCCTGCAGTTTCTTCCGTATAAGCTCTTATTTTATCAACAAGCTGAACAAGTTGAGCTTCATTATTGTTCTTTTGTGTATATGCGTTCTTTAAAGCTGTTTTAATGCCCTCGTCCACAGTTTTTAATTCTTCAATTTGTTGACTTAAAATATGTCTTCTTACAAGCGGATTAGATTCCAATAATTTTATTTGCGTAACTAATTGCGGTTTTACCAAATTGCCTATCAGTTGAGATGATTTATCTTTTGATATAATATTTTGCTCTGCTTCTTTTAATGCGTTTGTTAAATCTATATACTTTTGATATTCTTCTTTCTCCTCCGGAGAAGAGCCTATTGTTTCCGGCAACTGCATTTTTAATTTATCTTGTTCAGTCTTGTTTGCCTGATGTTTTGCTTTTAAGTCTTCAATTGAAGAGTTAATATCAGCTAATCTTAGCTTTATTTGAGAAATTTGAGAATGAGCGGAAATTAAACTTTCTAATTTAGCTTTTTCTGCTCTTAATTTATCAATATCGGGATATTTTTCATTCAGCTCTGCAAGTTCAGTTTCTTCTTTTTTCAGGCGAATACCTAATGTTCTTCTTTCCTCTTGAACTGATTTTAGGTTGTCTTCTCCCTCAAAAATTTTTCTTTGGAGTTCTTCTTTTTCAGCACTGTTATTTGATTGGGATTTACCTTTTTTCTTTCCGTGAGCTCTTTCATTATCTACTTCATTTAATTTATTCTTCCAAGTTTGTATGTTCTTTGAATATCTTGAAGAGGTTGTGCTTAATTCATTAATTTTATCTTTTAATGAAGTAATAGATGACGTTAAATTTCTTCTTCTTAAAAGAACTTGAAATTCTTCATCCTCTGCATGAGTTTTGTTTTGGTCTTCCAATTGTTGTTTTTCAAATTCTTTTACTTGGCGTTCTCCCATGATTTTGTCGATTGTAGATTTTATACTGTTTACACAATTTTTAATTTTTTCTTCTATTGCAAATAATGCTGTCTTAATAGATTGTCTTTGAGTGAATAACCCGTCTATAACTCTTATAAGTTCTTCCGTATTCATTTTTGACACAATGACATCAGGAGAAGTTTCCAAAATACCTAAAGAAGCGAATTCAAATTTCTCTTTGGGCATATTGTCTTTTATTGTCGGATATGTGAAGTAAAAGGAGCGGAAAGTACTTCCGTTTTTGATTTTGCTGTTGCAGGTAAAACAAGATTCAACGAGGTTTAATTCTTCATTGTCATTATCAACATCTTGTCTTTGCGGAACAACGTGGTCTATTGTTTTTAAAAGAGGAGAAATTTTACCAAGTAAAAATTTTGGAGCTTCGTCTTTAGAAACGGCAAATTTTTCAGTTAAAATGTCTAACCCTGTTTTAGTAGGGTTATTATGAACTTCATTGGTAAATTCTTCAAAAAAGTCTATATTTTCTTTATTAACTTCTTTCTTTTTTTGGCTTAATGCATTTTCGGATTTACCGCCCAATTTTTCCTCAATACTGCGGATTTTTCCTTGTAAACTGTTTCCCTTTAACTGCATTAATTCTGTAGCTAAAATTTCTAACTGCCTTTGCGTATATACTTTAGCACCACAATATGCACAGTGATTCGTGGGCGATTTTATACTGGACATATCGTAATTTTTTGCTTTAAAAGAAATAACATCAGAGTGTAAAGCCTTTAATTTCGGCAACCCTAAAAATGCAATTTGATTGTTGCTCTCTTTTTGGTTTATAACATGTAATCCTGTATTTAGATTAAATTTACTGATTAAATTCATAAAGTCCTTTTTACTCTGGTGTTGTAAAATATCAAACAAATTTTTTTTGCTATTTTCAGAAAAATTATATATAGAACTTTACATTATAAAAAATTTATTTTTTAAATTACATAAAGAAATATTATAATGTTATTAAAGATTATAATAAATATAGTTGAATTATTATTTTATTTTTGCATTATGTTTGCTAACAATTAATTAAAATCTGTTTAATTCAGAATGACATGAGTATTAATAATCTAAGATTATATCTTACAGGCACTTGTTTCTTTTTATTTGTTTACTCCCGAAACGAATTCTGAAATTTCAGGGTAATCATTAAATAAACAACTGAACTGGGCTCCGTAGCCTATAAAAATATTTTTATCTTGAATTTTGGCTTTAATATATTTCACAAGTTCTATCATTGACATTATTTTATCTTGGTTATTTTTGTTCTGACTATACCAATTCATTTCAAGCTCCAACATTATAAATTTTATGCCGGCTTCAATTGTCTTTTCGATAAATAAGTCAATTTCAGTATTATTATCGTTTATATTCTCTAAAATTATATATTTTGTTTTTACTTGATAAGGAAATTTATTTTGAGCATTAGCATATAATTTTAGGTTTTTCCAAACTTCATCAAATTTATCAACATTTTTGATTTTTTGATATGTTTCTTTCATTCCGCTATCAACGGAAACAACAAGGTTTCCCTTGTCTGTATTAAGTATATTTGAAATACTTTGGCGGTATTTTATTCCTGACGTATAAACAATTATTTCTTTAAATTTATTTTTTAATATAAGTTTTATGACATTGTCAAAATCGCTGTGAAGAGTGGGTTCCCATCCTCCAAACTCTATTTTTGTATTCTCATCTATCAAATTTTTTTCGTAAAATTTGCGAAAAATCTCCAAAGTCGGAATTTCCTTAAAACTGTTATATTTTGTCTTGTCTTTATGCGTATAACAGTATATGCAATCGGAATTACAATTGGTGTTTGAACTTACGGCTATTCTTATAAATGTAGATTTAGTTTTATTATTTATCTTTTTAATTAGATTTGGGCAGTTTTTGCAACGTTCACAGATAAGTCCGTTTTTGTGATTTTCTATCATTTCTTTTTTCTTTTTGAAAAAATTATCAAAATTATAAGTGTTTTCATTTGTAAGCGGAGAAATTGCCTCATCATTTTTATCAGAGTGAAAATAAAACGGGCAATTCGAAAGCCCCAAATGATTCATGTGAATACCGTTTTCAAGCCATTCACAACCCCAATACTCTTTTCCCTTAAATAAAAAATCAAACATACTTTGAGTATATCACACATTTTCAACATAATAAAAAGTTCTGAACATTGATTCAGAACTTTTTATTTAATACTTAATTATTTAGATTTTTTAGTTGAATTTTCCTTTGTTAAATTTTGATTCGATTTTATCCATTAAAGTACTTACACCTTTTGTAATATTGCCCCATACAGTTTTAGCTGAATCTTTGATTTTTGTAGCTGTTTCAGAATGAACCATTTTATCTGCTTTTGCTGCAATGCTATTAAAAGTTTTTGAATCCAAAATTCTATCAGCAGGTTTCTTTAAAGCAGCTTTTAATGTTTCAACATGTTTGTTGCCGTTTTCTGTCGGATCCAATTTACCTTTTTTAGCTAAATATAAAACTGTTCCAACTGCTGCAGCAGCACCAATTACACTTTTTACAACTCTTTTTGTTGTTTGCGGTTTGTACTGATTTACGTTTGATATTTTCATTATGTTGCTCCTAAATATTATGACATCTGCACATATAAAACTTGTAAAAAATTTTTTTGCTAATATTTTTGAAAATGTAAAAAATCTTTACAGGTTAATTGTAGTACAAATTTCGTAAAAACAAAAGTTTTGTGTCGTTTATGTTACAAAAAAGGGAAAGAATAAATCTTTCCCTTTTACTAAACCTTATTTATTTTTATTCTTTTGCAACTTGTTCAACTGCTGCTTTTGCTTGAGGCAATTTTGATTTTACAAAATTTACTGCAGTTCCTGTGTATTTACAAATAGTTTCACCGACTTTTTTAGCTCCGCCGATTACTTTTTGTACTCCGTTTTTCTTTAAAAATGAAGCAATTTTTTCGTTACCTGTAATAGATTTATAGATACCGGATGCTTTTATTGCTTCTTTATTTTTTACACCAAGAGCTAATGCTCCTGCTACTACTGCAGCTCCTCCTATAACTTTTACAAGGGGATTACCCTTTTTTTGAGGCTTTTCTTTATATATAACGGTTGCCGCATTTGGTTTGTTTTGTCTTGCATATACCGGCGGTTGCGAAATCATATCTTGGAATGAACTTACACCTGTATTACCGAATCTTACTGCACCTACTGACATATTTTGCCTCCTTATTTTTCTTTGTGTCCTTTTAAAACCATATAAACGAAAAAAATTGATAATTTATTGATATATGTTAAGTTATCTTTACAATTGCACCTTAGTCCGGTTATTTTAAATAAACACATCTTAATTATAACATATTTTGGATATTTTTAAATTTTTGGAATAAAAATTTTTAATATGTACTCTATGTATATAGAAGAGGATTTATAATTTAAAAGTTGGAGAGAGCATGACAGTAGTGAACACGCTAACATTAAACGTTGAGGGGAAAGCACATAATTACGCAAAAATATATGCCGCATTATTAACTGATGAATTTCAAAGGAAAAGAGCTTACGCTTCTATAGTTGCACTTTATGCACTTGTTAATGCGTTAGAAAAAACAGATTTGAATATACAAAAATCCATGACATTGTTCAGAAATCCAAGGTTAAATGAGCAATATGAAATTTCTGATTTGTATGTTAATAATCACCATATAGATGTTAGAATTATTGTTGCCGGAACAGCGGTATTGTTGCCGAAAACACACTTTGAAAATAATATTCTTCCTGATTTTTATGCAGTTGTAAAAGTTGATAAGACTTTACAGGGTGCTGTTTTGATGGGCTTTTTAAAAACAGACGGAATAAAAACAGAACCGTTTGATTACCACTATTTTAGTGCTTCATTAGATAATCTTATCTCTTATGATGAATTTTTATTAGCCGTAAATTCTCCAAAAGTTGTTAGTTTCAAAAAAGAAGAGCATGAGCTTTTCCAAAATTCATACCTTGCTTTAATGGATGATGAACTTGATATTGATACAAAAAATAAATTAATCAGACACATGTTTGCATGCCCCGAATGCAGAACAGAATTTTGCTGCTTTACGGGATTTGAAATGGTAAGTTGTAATTCTTCAAAGTATCCTGAACTTTTAAATGATAAAACTCTTGATATTATTGGCGGAACTGTTGTTGATGATAAAAAATATGAAGGCAAGGAAGAAACGGTTTACATAGGTGATGACGATAATAATCAACCTAAAGAAGAGGAAACTGATGATTCTGAAATAAAAGAAGAGTCTGAGATTGAAGAAGAAAAAGAAGAAACAGTTTCTGATATATTGGATGAATTATTTAATATTGATGAAATGACGGAAGAAACCCCGCAAGAAGATAAGCCTGTTGATGTAACTCCTGTTAAAGAGGCTGATACTCCTGTATTGGAAGAAATAAAGCAAGATGATACCGTAAAAGAAAATAATACAACCGAAGAACCCCCTTATCCTATGCCGATGTTTAAAGAAGAAGATGAGAATCTTCTTCTTGATAATGATTCTAAGGATGAACCGGAAGAACTAAAAGAAACTGACGATACTGATAATAAAATTTATGAAGATAATACGGAGGATTCTATTGAGTATTTTGAAGATAATGATGTTGATATGCAAATTATCCCGTCAGAAGATAATGATTCCGTAGTAAGTCAAATGAAACCGGTTGAAGAGCCTGATTTAGTTCTTTACCACAGTACGGATAATAAAAACGAAAATGAAACTGCAAGTACTCCGAATGCACAAACTCAATCAGATGTTCAAAAGGTTATTGTTGATTATGATGAATATGGAGAGCCTATTTATTCATATATTACAAATATTCCAAACGGAGAAAATCAAGACGGAACAAGTGAAATAAAACCGTTAGAGGATGAAGATGTTTTGAATGAAGAGTTTGAAGTATATGCTCCCGAGGAAGATACAACCGTTTCACGCATAAAAAATGGCGGATCAAGACCTGTTGAGTATGTTAAATCAGATGATAGTCTTGAATCTGACGAAACTGATTCTGTGTCAATCATTAAAGAATATCCTGACGATGATTCAGTAAAAAATCCAAGCAATATATCTGATTTGGAAGATATTTCTACATTGGGTGATGATTCTGATAACTGGGAAGAAGAAGCACAAAAAGCGGCAGAAGAAACTGATGAAGAAGAGGAAGAAGCTGTTGAAGATATAGAAAAGACCGAAGAAAATACTAATGAAATTCTGCCCGAAGAGTCAGAAGAAGACAATGATGATTCAAATAATAATCCAGCAGTTGCAGATACTTCCACTGAAGATACCTTTTTAGAAAAAGATGAAGATGTTGAATATATTGATGATGATGAGTCAGAAGAATATGAGGACGATGAAAGCGAAGAAGATGAAAATACTTCATCAAAAGGCAAAAAGACTTTACTAATTGCAATGATAGTTGTAGTATTGCTTCTTGTTTCTGGCGGATTTGGTATATTCGCATTTTTAAAAAACAATTCTCATAATAATATTGCTGATAATAATAACTATCAGGAAAATAATGCTGATAACAATTTCTTTGAGGACGGACAAAATCAACAAAATGACCAAAACAATATGTTTGAAGAACCTCAAGAAGTTCAAGGTGAAATTGTTCCAAACAATGAAAATCAAGAAACTCTTCCTCCACCGCCTAATGCAACGGAGCAACAACAAGAAGAGGTTAACCATGTTCCGCCTTTAACCGAAAACGATTTAATTCCTCGTCAAAATAACGAGCCTACTTCGGATGTAAATAAAGCTATTACAAATGCTTTCTCTACAGGCGGAAATTTAGTTACCGTAAGAAATGTTAACTGGTTATGCACTCCGCAATTATTTACGGATACTGCGTTTAAAAAATATTTACAAAATATTGACAATGTACTTAAATTAAATTTAAGAAAAAATGTTCTTGATGCAACCGAAAAACCTCAAAATGACACTGTATCGGTAAAAATTGCCATTGGTAATTCGGGTAACTTATTGAAATATTTAATTTCTGATTCAAGCGGTTCTGGGCAGGTTGATGAAATTGTGTTACGAAGTATTAAAGAAACCTTTGAAGGCGAAAAAGCCCAAATTCTCAATGATAGCAACCTAAAAGCAGATAAATACTACCTCAAAGTAGTAATAAAAATATAAAATGTGTTATTATATTGTACAGAGGTATGCGAAATTAGAGAAAAATTAGTGCTATTAGTTGACGAACAAAGAAATTTAATTGAAAAATATGTAAAAAATAACAGAAATTATTCGGGCAATGAGGACTTGCTTGAAGATTTTTGTAGCGAAGCATTCCAAAAATCTTACATGATTTTCAATTCATCATCTAATATACAAAAAATAGAAAACTATGTTTCAAAAGTAGTTCATACTTCTATTTTAAGTGTTCTCAAAAATTCAGGCAGAATAAGAAGAACAAATACAGGTTTTGTTCCGACTAAAGAAATAAAAGTGCCTGAATTTAGTAATGAAGCAGTTGTTAAAGCAAGTATTACCGGACCTGAATTTATACTTGACTTCCCTGACCCGAAAGAAAGTGCGGAAGAAGTACTTATTACTAAAGATTGCCTACAAAGAATTTCGGATGCGGTTTGTATTATTCATAAGGAAGTTCCGGCACAAAACTTTTTGGAAATTTTCTATATGAGATATTTTGAATGTGCTAAACAGAGTGAAATAGCTAAAAAACTTAACCTTTCTCAATCGGAAGTAAGTAAGCGTTTAATGCAACTTTCAAAATTAATTAGCAATTTCCTTGATGGTTCCGGTTAGGATTTGTCATGAAATGTCGTAAATGCGGTTCTGAAATTGCTGATGATTCAATCAGATGTGTTCATTGCGGTATTAAGGTTAACGTTGTATGCCCGTCTTGTAATACCTTAAATTTATTTGGGATAAGAGTGTGCAGTTCTTGCGGATTTGAACTTATTAAGATTTGTCCTGAGTGTTCTGCTCCAAACTTATATCAAGAAAAAGAATGCAGAAAATGTCATCATCCGTTTGTTGAAAATGAGCCGGAAAAAGCAGAAATTCAGCAAAGTGAAATTGATGTGACAGTTTTAGCTGAAAAGACAGAACAACCTGCTGATAATACGCTTGAAAATTCTGACAAACAAAACCTTGAACATGAAAACCCAATTGAAAATGAAAGTATAACAGCTGATTTGGTTGAAATTGCAGAAGAAGAAAATATTGAAGAAGGTACTACGGTAGAATCAGCGGATGATAATTCTATTACCGATGAAGGTGATGAGATTTTGCCGGCTCCTGAGATGTCTCAAATAGGGGAAGAAGAGCCAACGGACAATCAAAGTAAAGGAAATGAACTTGTTTCTTCTTATGCAACGGGTGAATTTAACGGTTATATAAATTCTGAAAAATACATACAGAAAAAATCTTCAACCGAAAATATCGGTGAAGAAATTCCCTCTGTTGATAAAGAAATAAAACGCAAGTATTTTAACGTTGAAGTTCCGCTTGAACCTGAATCTGACGAGGAAAATAAATTAATATATCAACCGAAAAAACAAGAAAAAGAAGTTGATATTGATGAAATAATTAATTATTCTAATGTTGATGAAATAGATGAAACTGTTGACGATGTTGTTGCAAACAGTATTCAGGAAGAGCAATCAAATGCGGTTGAAGAGGAAGAAAATTTAATTAAAACTGATATTCAAATCGAGTCAGAAAGAAAACTTACTAATCTTATTAAAAATTCTCTTACAAAGCATATAATTGCTTTAACCGGAGAAGAGGGCTGCGGTAAAACTGCCGTATTAAGACAACTTGAATATAATTTGAAAGATAAGGGCTACATATTCCTGTATGGAAGTTGTACACCTCTTGTTCAAATTACGAGTTTTGGATTTTTTCAAGACGCATTTCTTCGTATAATGGGATTTCCTACTTTTACAAAAAGTTTTGAATCTTTCGTTAAAGACTTTAAGAAAAGTAATTTGCATACTTTGTTTGATTTTCTTAATTCAAAGGAATTAAATTCATTTTTAAATATTTTCTATCCGTCTAAAATTGACAATTATGAAAATATTCAGAGCAATAAACAAGAAATGTTTTCTATACTTGAAAAAGTTATAAAATCTTTTTCCGTAAACAATAATTTGGTTATAGTAATTGATAATTTTGATTTATTAGACGGTGCCTCTTATGAATTTATTGTGAATATGTTAGATAAAGGTTATTTTACGACCAGAGTAAAATTATTAGCCTCTTATCAGGAAGATAAACATATTCAAAGCTATTTTGATTTAACAAAAACTGAAGATAAGATATTTGAAACAATAAGATTAGGTAAATTACCGCCGGATGAAATGATAAGAGCCGTTGAATATTCATTGGGATTAAAAATCCGCAATATTCTTTCACCCGACTGCATTAGTGAATTAGTTCAAAAGGCAGACGGTAATGCAATCAGATTGGAAGAAGAAATTGCACTCCTTTTTGATAGCGGTTATATTTCCGTAAATGATAATGAAATACTTATAAATGACGAGAATAAACCGGAAATTCCGCCGTCAACTTTTGAAGAACTTGTTAAGTTCAGGCTAAATTCGCTTGCTCCGAGTGCAAAAAATATTTTATATATCGCAGCAATTATGGGCTACAGATTTTCACAGGCTATTTTAACAATGGTGGCTCCAATGGATTCGGATAAAGCAGAACATTCCATTGAATATTTAAAGCAAGAATTGTTTATTTTTCCTGTTGATAATTATACTTGTGAATTTAAGAGTCTGACTATATGGAAACTGATTTACCAAGAAGCTAAAAATGATATTTTATATAAAGAAAATGCCACAAAACTGTATGATGTATTAAAACCGTTGATACTTTCAAGTAATTTGCAAAAATTAATATCATGCACGGAAGCTATTTCTAAAAATGAAGCATTTTATATTTGGCAAAATACGGCGTCTTTATCCTCAAAACTTGGCGATACAAATCTGTTTGTTATTGCACAAAAACAATGCTTAAAAATATTAGAGGAAGAAGAATTCCCGAACGGGGAGGATTTAAGAGCTAAAATTTATGAAAAATTAGGCAAAATTCTATGTGAAAAATCTCCGAAAGAAGCTGTTACTTATTTATCAAATGTTTTAGATTTAGAAATAAAAAATCTTAATTTGATTAAAATAATTGATTTATCAGCATATTTTGTTAAAAGCTGTTATCTTTGCGGAAATTATTTTGGTGCGGTTGAAGCGGTTGATGCAATTATTACAAACATAAATTTAGCAGATATTGATGTTTCCGAAACTGATATTGCACTAATTAAAACAAGAAAATTAAAAGCGTTATTAAATATCGGGAACAGTGAACAAATTGTAAATCTTGTGAATGAAGAAATAACTGCGGAGATAGAAAAAGAGTTAAATAATAAGAAAACTATGGGTAAGTGGAAATCCCTTATTGTTGATTCTTGGTTGCTTTCAAAAACAGTTCTTGCCAAGGCTTATGCTATGCAGGGCAACAATGAAGTATTTAATGTGATTGCTCAAATCCGAGAATTCCTTGATAAAAATGGGTATTCTAAGGACTATTATTCTGTTCAAATTGATTTAATAGAGGCATTTGCCTATACAATAAGCGGAAATATAAATAAATCAAATGATATTTTAAATTCTGTAGTTAAGGAATACGGCGAAAAAACAATGGAAACAGATTTGCTTTCAGATTGGAATTTAATAAATATTATAAACAGAGTATTTTTAAATCAAATTTATGACTTAAAATCAGATTTATTTGAACTTGCGACTTTCACAAACAACATAAACGAGCATTTTACTAAAAATATTGTTAAATTGATATTGGCGTATGTTTTAAAGGCAGAAGGTAATGTTGAAAAAGCAAAAGAAATCATTGATGAACAAACAGCTTATTTTGCTAAAGAAAAGGTGTCGATAGGTTTTCTTCTTTCTTGGTTAATGCTTGTACAATTGACGATTGAATCAGGGGATGATGAAAAGGCACTGACAACCGCTACAAAATCCTTGGAAATAGCTCAAAGTCCTAAAATTAATAATTATATTTTTACAATTTATTTCCAAAAAATTCTTTCCGAAATTTATTTGAGAAAAGGCGATTTAACCGCTGCTAAAATGTATATTGAAAAATCTGTTGTTATTGCAAAACAATTTAACCTTAAATATCAATTAATAGAGTTATATTTATCTTATGGAGAATATATGCAAGAACTTATGAGATTAAGCAAAAATTATTCTCCTCAAAATGTTTCTTTAACTTCCGAGTTATATAATAAAGCTGTTCTTGTGGCAAAAGAACTTAAACTGGAAAATTTAACCGAAAAAACAGTCAGAGCAAGAAGCGACTTTAAAGCCTTTTGCCAATTGAATAATGTTGAGGTATAGCTATTTTATGAAGATATAAGGTTTCTTTTGGAATTCTGTTTTTAAAAGAGGACTATCAACTTGTTTAAACCCTGCATTTAAAAATGCTTCAGAAATTAAACCGTTGTTCTTTACAAACTTTTTGTCGTAATCAACATCCCCGATAACAATACAAGAACCATCTTTAACTTGATTGTACAGATTTTTTGCAAATTCCGGATATTCATTTCCGTCAACGTATGGCCACATATTTCGGCATAGAATAAGGCTGGGATTTTCGGAATTAATATTTTGGACTTCCTCTAAAATGTTTTTTTGTTCAAAAGGCATAATAGAATTTTGTATCGGTTTTAATAAAAAGCATACAAAATCCCCTCTAAATACGTCATCTCTTACATAAAAGAAGTCTTGGCATTCGCAGTCTTTTAAATTACGTTCAAAAAGAAGTCTTAAAAAAGCAGAGTTATCATAATCGGTGGTGAAAAAGTTTACTTTCCCGCCTTTTAATCTATCATTTGCGGTTTTTACGTTTTTTGCTTCAATATCAGATGGCATTATCGGAAAAAACTTTTCGGCTTTTTCTCCAAATTTTCCATGTAACAAGCCTGACAGAGTAAAAACTTCATCACCCATAGATGAGCCGAAAACGTAGGTATTTACTTTGGGAGACTCTTTAAAATGTTCTTTTAAAAAATCTCCAAAATTTTTCCAGTTAATGTCTTCACGAAAGAACTCCGTTGTTGTGATATTATAAACCTTATTCCCGTTATAAATTTGTCCTCTTTCTTGCGGAATAGTTGATATAAACGTATCTGCTTCTTTGTTGTTTTGTTTAAAAAAAATAGTCTTGAAAGAAGATGTTTTTATATTTTGTATTTGTGAATTTGAATTTATCGGAAGAATTTTCATAGTATTTTTTGTTTTACGTTTCTTCTTCTTTCTAAAAAATGAATATAAAATAATTTGCTAAAAAAATAACCGAGTATTAACTCGGTTATTTTTGTCTGTTTATATTTATTATGATTATTTATTAGCTAAATACTCATTTATTGCTTTTGCGGCACGTTTACCTGCACCCATTGCATTAATTGCAGTTGAAGAGCCTGTAGGAGCTACGTCTCCGCCTGCATAAATACTGTCAAGTGATGTAGCACCTGTTTCAGCATTAATTATAATGTATCCTTTCGGGTTTGTTTCCAAATCCATGCAATCTTTTTTCATTGAAGATTGTATTGTAGGGTTTGGACCTGTACCTAATGCAACAATTACCGTATCAACATCAAGAACGGTAGTCTTGCCTGTCGGAACAGGTTTACATCTTCCCGATTCATCAGGTTCACCTAATTCCATTATTTCAAATTCCATTCCGTTTACATATCCGTCTTTATTAAAGATTTCTTTCGGAGCATATAAGAACTTGAATACAATACCTTCTTCTTTTGCGTGTCTTATTTCTTCTAATCTTGCAGGAAGTTCTTTTTCTGTTCTTCTGTATGCAATATAAACTTCTTTAAATCCGATTCTTACCGCAACACGAGCCGCATCCATTGCAACATTACCTCCGCCGATAATTGCTGCTTTTTCTCCGATTCTTATAGGGGTAGCGGTATCAGGTAAATTAGCTTGCATTAAATTAACTCTTGTTAAAAATTCATTAGCGGAATATACCCCGTTAAGGTTTTCGCCTTTAATACCCATCATTTTGGGTAATCCTGCACCTGAACCGATAACAATCGCATCAAAACCGTCATCTTCAAGCTGTTTTATTGTTATTGATTTACCTACAACAACGTTAGTAACAAATTTTACACCCATATTCTTTAGATTTTCAATTTCTCTGTCTAAGAAAATTCTCGGTAATCTGAAAGGAGGAATACCGTATCTTAAAACACCGCCTAATTTGTGCAATGCTTCAAAAACAACCACCTCATGTCCTGCTCTTCTTAAATCTGCGGCAGCACTGATACCTGCACAACCTGAGCCGATAATAGCTACTTTTTTACCGCTTGGTTTTATTTCCCCAACTTTTAATGAAGTTAAATCGCCGACATATCTTTCTAATGCACCGATTGCAACAGGTTCTGATTTTATACCTAAAACACATTTCCCTTCGCATTGGTGTTCTTGCGGGCAAACTCTTCCACAAACTGACGGAAGTAAATTAGATTGTCTTATTATATCTCCTGCTTTATCGATTTCGCCTTCTTTTACTGCGTGTATAAATTGCGGAATGTTTACATTAACAGGACAGCCTTGTACACATCTCGGGTTTTTACAATTTAAACATCTTGAGGCTTCAAGTTTTGCCTGCTCATCAGTTAAATTAGTTTCTACCGCATCAAAATTGGTACGTCTTACTAATGCATCTTGTTCATGTTGTTTTTGTCTTACTGTCATAATATCTTCCTTTTGAATTCGGCTTACTATTTATTAAATTAAATTATACTATAAATATCTTATTCCTTTATATATTTTTTTACAAATAAAGGTACAAACAGTTGCCACGCTTTTGCATTTGGATGCCAATCAGCTATATCCTCTTTTAGCTTGTAGTCCTTATTGAACTTGAATCCTGTTAAATCTTCCGTAAAAACAACTGTACAACCTGTTTCTTTTTGAATATCATCCCATATTGGACGTTTTAAAGTTCTAACATTAGGATTTATTAAAATAGTATTTTGAATGTTTAACTTCTTTTGTAATCTCGTCATCCTTTATAAAAAAAATCTGCTCGAGTCCATTACTTCCACATGAGGAATAGTTATATACTGAAGTTCCTGTAATATTCGATAAAAGATAAGGAAAAGATTCTTCTTTAGTTAAACCATGTCCGTACATATACGAACAACCCAGAGTAACAATAGGTGGTTTTTTATAATCCTGATTTACAATTCTTCTATTCTCACCACAAAATTTTGCATAAGATTCATCTGTCATTTCAATTTCCTTTACAACATTAGGTTCAATATCTTCCTCTGAATAAGGGAAATCATAGTCTGAATAAATATAATTGTTTATATTGTTTTTAAGATTTTCCAGCTTCGACTGAACCTTCTTTCCTTTTAAATATTTTTCAGCTATTTCTAACATTGTCAGAGTTCTATTGTCATTGATTTCCAAAAAGTAATTAAGCCCAAATAACCCGACTCCCAAAATTATTATATTTACAACTAAAATTATTAATATTTTCTTCATAAAGATATTCCAATGTGAAAAATTTTTAATATAATTATTATAACATTATATTTCAAAAGGAGTATTTATGAAAATTAATGAAAACTATTTAAAATTACAAGACAGTTATTTGTTCTCAACGGTTGCAAAAAAAGTTGCAGAGTATGCAAAAAACAACCCGAATACAGATATAATTAAACTGGGCATTGGCGACGTAACTCTGCCTTTAGCTCCTGTCGTTGTTGAAGCCATAAAAAAAGCTGCTGATGAAACGGGTGTTCAATCAACTTTTAAAGGCTACGGACCAGAACAAGGTTATGCCTTTTTGCGTGAAGCTATTCAAAAGTACTATGAAAGAAAAAATGTTTCATTAGAAGTTGATGAAATATTTATATCTGACGGTGCAAAAAGTGACTTAGGGAATATATTAGATTTATTTGATAAAGATAATGTTGTATTGATTCCTGATCCGGTTTATCCCGTTTATGTTGATACAAATGTTATGGCAGGCAGAGAAATAGTTTTCATAGACGCAAACGAAAGGAACGGTTTTCTTCCGTTGCCTGATGAAAATATTAAGTGTGATATCATCTACATTTGTTCTCCAAACAACCCGACCGGTGCAGTATATACAAAAGACGCACTGAAAAAATGGGTTGATTATGCTCTTAAAAATGATGCTGTAATAATTTTTGACGCAGCTTATGAATGTTTCATTAAGTCAGAAGATTTACCAAACAGTATTTATGAAATAGATGGGGCAAAAGAATGTGCTATTGAATTTTGTTCATTCTCAAAAACGGCAGGATTTACAGGTACACGTTGCGGATATACGGTTGTTCCGAAAACATTAATAAGAGGCGGAGCAGTACTTAATAAATTCTGGGTAAGAAGACAAACTACTAAATTTAACGGAGTTCCTTATATCGTTCAAAAAGGTGCAGAAGCGGTATTTTCGGAAGAAGGACAAAAACAAATCCGTAAAAATATAGAATATTACAGTGAAAATGCTAAAATTATCTCTGACACAATGGATAAAAAAGGAATTTGGTACACAGGAGGAAAACATTCTCCGTATATTTGGTTAAAGTGTCCTAATAATATGTCATCTTGGGAGTTTTTTGATTATCTTTTAAATAATATTGCTGTAGTAGGTACTCCCGGTGCAGGCTTTGGAAGAAACGGTGAAGGATACTTTAGACTTACATCTTTCGGAAACAGAGAACGAACAATCGAAGCAATGGAAAGATTTTCTAAATTATTTTAAAAATAAAAAATAAAAATTGAATTAAAACCCTAAAACCGTACAAAGTAAAAAGTCAGTTTTAGGGTTTTAAAATTTTAGGGGCAATCTTATAATATATTCAAGATTTGCCCCATTATAATATATACATTGTTATTTTTTTATTGTTTGTGCTATTCCGAAGAATTCTTCTTGAGCTAACAGTGCATTTGTATATGAATCTTCATCACTATAGCCAAGTTCTTTAAAGTCATCATACATTTTTTCAAAAAAGTTATTAGCTGCAATTATAATATCTTTATCGTTCTTCATTAAAGCAATTGTTTCATCAACAACATCAGGTGCTTTTACGCTTTTTACCTGTGAACGTCCAAGTATACCTGTATCTTGAACATACTTTGGAGTTTCTTTTTCTTCAGGTTCAACAACTTCTTTTGGTTGATGATGAACAGGTTTTGCTTCAATTTTTTCTATATGTGTATATTTTGGTATATTATTGTTATTAATTTCAGTCATTTTTATCTCCGTGTCTATTAGTTTATTGCAATATGTTTTAAACCACGTTACGAATTTTTTTTGCTATTCTTTTTATAAATATATACTAAATTTTTTATTTTGCAAGCAAAAAATATGCTTATAATTCAACAATAACAATACAAATGCTTATTCAAAACTCGTCTTAATATTTCTTAATATAATATATATTTATTAGGTATAGAATATAAATTTGTAATTTTTTTTGAAAATCTTATGTATTTGACTGATTGAAATTCTCGCTTTTTTAATTCAAAATTATAATATGAAGAAGTTATTTGCCATATTTACAATAATTTTGTTATTTTCACCAAGTGCATTTGCAAAAAATGACGAAAAATTTGATGTAAATAAAGGCGGGTTTATTGATTTCGGTAGATATGTGGAAACATTAGAAATTAATGATGAAACAATTCCCGATAAAGACACAATCACTGAAAATGAAACTTTCTCGAAATTTGAAGATAATGCTATTGAAGATATTGCTAAAAGGTATGAAGGAAACGCTGTTGAACTGAAACTGGACGATATTGACGACGGAGCATTGGCAAATATAAATAATGACAGAATTTTCAAGTTAAAGATTAATGAAACTCAATATAAAATTGAGCAGAGCATAAAAAATGAAAATATGATTTGGGATTCATCAAAATCCTTTGCACCAAGCTATTTTACGGATACAAGACACATGGCTCCAATGCCGAGTATTGTTAATTCTTCTGATTTAATAGCAAAAATATCACCAAATCTAAAAGCATCACTCGGACAAGTTTTTTTATATGATTCAAACGGACCTGAGGCTTTATTCGTAAGAGCAAATGAGTCAACCTACAACACAGGCTCCATTATTTCATACAAAGGGGATGGACTGAATTTATCAGTAGGCTCTTTCTCTTCTTCATATAACCACGCTTCATCCGGAGGTGCAATATTATCGTCAGACTCAATTAAACTACCCAAAAATACGGGGAGTTTTGTACTTGGCGGAGCATATTATTCAAATGAGGATCAAGATTTAAGCAGGAATACCGGCGGTTTATTCGGTGAATACACATATAAAAGGTTGAAATTAAATGCACAAATAGGTGAAAGTAAGTTGACAAATGAGAGTAACTATAACACCAGTATATATTTTATCCCTCAATTGCAAATAACCGATTCTCTTTCAATAAAAACAAGGTTAATCAGAAATCTTTCACAAGAAACAATGCAGGATGAGCTTGTTTTATCATATAAACCTAAAAACAATAAAAAAGATTTTGAATTTGAAATATTTGCTTCAAATCAATATACGGACACAACAAACATAAGACAAAGAATACGTTTTTCAACAAGTTTTAAAATATAAAAAAAACAGGAGCTATTTGCTCCTGTTTTAATTTTTATCAAGCTATAAACTACATAGCACCTTTAACAATTTGAGCGAAACTGTCAGCTGTTAAACTTGCACCGCCAACTAATGCTCCATCGATATCTGATTGTGCCATTTGTTCTTTAATTGTAGCAGGTTTTACGCTTCCGCCATATAATATTCTGATAGAATCAGCAGTATTAGCATCATATAAACCTTTTACAACGTTTCTAATCATACCGATTACTCTGTTAGCTTCTGTTGAATCACAAGTTTTACCTGTTCCGATAGCCCAGATTGGTTCATAAGCGATAATTGATTTTGCAACTTGTTCTGCAGTTAAATCTCTTAATGCTTTTGTAATTTGTGAAGCGATATGGTAGTCTGTAACACCGGCTTCTCTTTGTTCTAAAGATTCACCGCAGCAAATAATCGGGATTAAACCGTTAGCTAAGATAGCTTTTGCTTTTTTGTTTACCATTTCATCAGTTTCACTAAAGTATTCTCTTCTTTCGCTGTGACCGATAATAATATATTCACAACCTGCATCTTTAAGCATTTCTACAGAACATTCACCCGTAAAAGCACCTTTTGTTTCAAAATAGCAGTTTTGAGCAGCTAATTTTACTTTTCCGCAACCGCAATCTTTAAGTGCTTTATTTGCAGCATATAAAGCTGTAAAAGTAGGAGCAATAATTACTTCAGGTAATGCTACCTTGTCTTCAGCTTTTAATTCTTGCATAATACCATTTGTTAAATCAGTGGCTTCCTGTTGCAAATTGTGCATTTTCCAGTTTCCGGCAATAACAGGTCTTCTTGACATAATTCTACCTTCTTTCATTTGTAATATACATGAAAATATTAGTTAAAACACAATTTTTAATCAAGTTTAGAAATTATAGCCTCTGTCTAAGACTTGTTGAATGTAATTAGAAACTTTATATATTATATTATTTTCATTACAGAATCGTTCTGCATAATTATACATATCATAATATTTTTGGGGAATTTTATATTTCTCAGGAGAATTCATAAAAAGTTTTCTATAATCAATTTCTATAGTTACACAACTGTTTATTTCTTTTGCTATGTTAAGAAATGCATTAAGCTCTTCTATATTATCATTTATACCTTCAAGTATTATATATTTTAGAGATATTGTTAATTCGGTAGAATTCTTTATTCTTTTCAGATTTTCAATTACAGAATTAAAACCGTCAATATTTTTTATTTTTTTGAATGTTTCAGGTGTTCCACAGTCTAAAGAACAAGAAATAAGACTATTAGTATTATCTTTTATTTTTTCTATGGCAGGAAGCCACTTAATCCCGTTTGTTAATATAGAATATTGTTTTGTATTGTGTTTTTTTAATTCGTCTATTAATGAATCAAACTCATTTAATAAGGATACATTTCCGCCTTGAAACTCAACATGAAGATTTTCTCCAACTACAAGGTTCTTGTTAAATAATTCTTGTATAATCGGCAAGCTGTTAAAGGTTTGTTTATAAGTCGGATAAAGGATTTTTTGTGCACAATAAACACAGTTACATTCACATTGTTTAAAGTGATTTATAACTATATAATTAATTTTTCCTTTGTCCGAAGACTTTTCATTTTTAAAAAGTTTTTCAATTATCTTTTGTAAAAATGTTTTTGGTGGATACTCTTTATATTCACAACATCCTGAACATTCATGCGGAATTACCCCATGTTTCATTTGTTCTATATATTCATTTCTTTTATTGAAAATTTTATTAAAATCCAGCTCATTATAATTATCAATGTTAAAATGGCAACCCTCTGCACAACTGCAGCAAAAAGATATTCTATCAGGTAATATATTTAAAGAATGCTCCAGCTTCTCACAATAATACGATTTTTCCATAATTAATCCTCTTTCACTAATTGTAACACATTTTTTTCTGTTATTTTTATAAATATGCATGCAAATATGGCAGCAGCTATAATTAGTAACATCCCGAATATTTTAAAAGCTCCGGAGATACCAAAATAATGCGTAAAAGTTCCTGCCGTAAAGTTGCTTAGTGATAGAGTTCCGAGGTAAAATATAGCGTGAATACTCATAACTCTGCCTCTTTTTTCATCTTCTACCTCTGTCTGTATTAATGTATTAGCAGGGGTAAGGGCTCCAGTCATTCCAACTCCGATTAGAAACATTGCTACACAAGCAAAAATTGTATTATGAACAGACCCGACTCCGATAAAACCTATTCCCATAATCACAAGACATACACACAATATTGTTTTTAGGTGATGAATTGTTTTTTTATAAGCAAGAATTAAAGAAGAGAATAATGCTCCTATTCCGGCTATGCTCATAAGCAAGCCTAATGTATCCGCATCAGCTTTTAGTATATCTTGAGTGTAAATAGGCATTAACATAGGGTATGTCATTCCAAGGAAACTAAATACTCCGATATATACCAACAAAGTTTCTATGAACGAATTGTGAAGCATATATTGAAAACCCTCTTTTAAGCCTTCAAATATGGTTTCATTCTTTATATGTTCTGATTTTACATCATTAATTTTCATCATCGGAACAAGAATTATTGAGGGCAGAAAGCATATAAAATTAGCAAGAAAACATATTCCTGTTCCGGCTTTTGCAATTAACACACCTGCTATAGCCGGACCCAGTAATCTTGCGATATTAAAACAAGTTGAATTTAAAGAAATAGCATTGCTTAAATCTTTTTTATCATCAACCAAATTAACAAAAGTTGATTGACGAAGCGGAACATCAACAGCGGCAATAGTGTTTAAGAATACTCCGAGTATTATTATGTTCCATATTTTTAAAATCCCGAGAAGTGCACAAACCGCAATAAGGCATGCCTGAACTGAGAATAACGCTTGAATAAACATTAAGAGTTTATGCTTATTAAATTTATCAATAATTACACCTGCAAACGGAGTAATAAGAAATAACGGTATAGTGTTAAAGAACAATATCAGACCCATTAAAAAAGCTGATTTTGTCATATCGTAAACAAGCCAACCGATTGCAATATTTTGAAGCCATATTCCTATTTGGGATAAAATAAGCCCCGGAAAAAACAACCTGAAATTTCTGTATTTTAAAGCTCTAAACGTATCTATTAATCTGTTCATAATAGAATTATTATCCAAAAATTTTCATTTTCAATAAAAAAGCAGATATTAAATCTGCTTTTTTAACAATTGAGTTTCTTTTACCCCTAAAACATAATCATATATTTTTTGGGGAGCATTCTCTTTATATTCCTCTGACAATTGTGCTATTCTTACGGAAATCATTATCCCGTCGGCATTTTTTATATGTTTATCACTAAGAAAATCAACATTTACCGCAATCGGAATATTATTTATTTCTTTTATATTCATGATGACTTGTTCTATAGCTGTTTTATCATCTTTTTGCGGAAATAGTCCGACAAATCCTGTTGCGTTTTTTGTTACGGTTTGAACTCGTTCTTTTGAGAGTAAGTTTACTATCGGAATAATATCAATATCATATTTTTCCGTGTATTCTTTAATTTCTCTATGTTCTTCATAAGGTAAATCCGCAAACATAACTCCTTTAACATCTGATTTATTGCATTCTTCAAAGAAATTTTCATAACCATATTTAAATAAAGGGTTTGTATATGTGTATAACACAATCGGTATACTTTCTTTTTTTATAGAACTCAACATTTCAAATATATCGTTTACAAATGTTTTTGAGTCCAACCCTCTTTGATTTGATTTTTGAATATAATCGCATTCTGTAACGGGGTCAGAAAAAGGAATTCCCAGTACAACAATGTCAGAGCCTGCATTTTTTAACGCTATAAGCGAATTTTTTGTCGTTTCAATATTGCAATCACCTGCCGTGATATATGTTATAAGTGCATTATTATTAAATTTATCTTTTAAATTATTCATTTATAGTTTCCCCTCTATATTTTGCAATTGAAGCTACATCTTTATCTCCTCTGCCTGAAAGACAAATGATTATTATGTCCTCTTTAGACATTGCAGGAGCAAGTTTTTTTGCATAAGCTACCGCATGTGAGCTTTCTATTGCAGGAATTATGCCTTCTTTTCTTGATAAATATTCAAAAGCGTCAACAGCTTCCGAGTCAGTAATTGGAACATACTCTGCCCGTTTGGTTTCTTTAAGGTATGCATGCTCAGGACCTACCCCGGGGTAATCTAAACCTGCAGAAATTGAGTAAACAGGTGCAATTTGACCGTTTGTATCCTGACAAAATATTGATTTCATCCCGTGAAAAATTCCGATTGTCCCTTTTGTCATAGTTGCGGCATGCATATCGGTATCAACGCCATGCCCTGCAGCTTCGCAACCGATAAGTTTAACCTCTTTATCTTCGATGAAATTATAAAAGGCACCAATGGCGTTACTTCCACCACCAACGCAAGCCAAAACGGCAGACGGCAACTTTCCTTCTTTTTCCAATATCTGTTCACGTGCTTCTTTGCTTATAACACTTTGAAAGTTACGCACCATTAAAGGAAACGGATGAGGACCTACCGCAGAGCCAAGCACATAAAATGTATCGTCACTTCTCATTGCCCATTGTGTCATTGCTTCATTTACCGCATCTTTTAATGTTTGATTTCCTGATGTAACAGCGTGAACTTTAGCTCCAAGAAGTTCCATTTTATAAACATTTAAAGCCTGCCTGATTGTATCTTCTTTTCCCATATAAATTTCACATTCCATCCCGAATAAAGCTGCGACCGTGGCAACGGCTACCCCGTGTGAACCTGCACCTGTTTCCGCTATAACTCTTTTCTTTCCCATATACTTTGCAAGCAGAGTTTGACCTAACACATTATTTATCTTGTGAGCACCCGTATGATTTAAATCTTCTCTTTTCAGATAAATTTTTGCACCGCCTAAATCTTCTGTCATATTCTTTGCAAAATATAACAAAGAAGGACGACCTGCATATTCTTTAAGCAGTGAATTTAATTCACTATTGAACTTTTCATCATTCTTGTAATGTTCATAAGCGTCTGAAATTTTATTTATTTCTTCCATCAATATTTCAGGTACAAATTGACCGCCATATTGACCATATTTTGTATTATTCATTTTTTTAATCCTTTATATATATGTCTTGTAAATATAATAACTTAATTCAAGGTAAAATATATGGGGTTACCCCCAAGTCAGGCATATAATATTATTTATCTCTATATTTTTCATAAATATTTTCCGTAAAAAATTAACATGCAAAAAGCAATTTTTGTATAAACAAAAATTGCAAGACCTATGTTAACAAATCGGCAAAAAGATTATTAATTAATATCTTTCATCACGAGTGTCAACCTTAACGGGACACCAAGCACGATTGTCAACACCAACGGAAAGCCATGCAGAAAAAAGGTCAACGATAGTTTCTACTAATGCACAAAATAATGATTCCATACTTATTCCCCTTTTTCTAAACAAATTCTTTTATATTTTAACTCTTTTTTTTTAATTTTACTAGTGTTTTATTTACATTTGTTAAAATTATTAAATTTTATATAAAAATTTATTTTTTAAGCTCTTTTTTTGCTCTTTTCCAAAGCATATCCCATTCATCAAGAGATAAGTCTTCAAGACTTTTTTCCGCATTTGCTTCCATATTGCGAAAACGTGCTTCAAATTTTTTATTGGCTTTTAAAAGAGCTTGCTCTGCGTCGATTTTATTCCACCTTGCAAGATTTACAACCGCAAAAAGAATATCTCCCAGCTCATCCTCTTTTTCTTCATGAGTTTCAGCTTCTTCAAATTCTTTGATTTCACTTTGAACGCACTTATATAAGTCTTGCTCGTTAGCCCATTCAAAGCCGACTTTTACAGCTTTTTTGCTCATTTTTTGAGCACTCATTAATGCCGATTGAGATTTTGAAATACCGTCCATTACAGATTTTCTGTGTGGTTTTTCTTCCTTTTTTAACTTTTCCCAATTATCTAAAATTTCTTGTGTTGAAGAAACTTTAGTATCCCCAAAAACATGTGGATGTCGGTGGATAAGTTTATCTGAAAGAGTCTTAGCTACATCTTCTATACTGAAAGAGTTTTCTTCTTTTGCAATTTGGGAGTGCAAAACTACCTGCAAAAGAACATCTCCAAGTTCCTCTTCTAAATGTTTCATATCATTGTCATTAATTGCGTCAACAGCCTCATAGGCTTCTTCCAGCATATTTCGTTTTAAAGTGTCGTGAGTTTGTTCTCTATCCCACTTACAACCGTTTTCGCTTCTTAAAACAGAAACAATTTCAATTAATTTTTCTAAATTCGGATAATTCATTATCTCACCATTTGGTCAACTGTCATAATTAAAATGCCCTGACCACCTAATTTTTTAAGTCTGTCTATACTGTCGAAAACCTTATCTGCATCAACTACAACGTGCATAACAACGTGTTCATCATCTCCTGCCAGCGTCATAATAGTTGGAGAAGACAGCCCAGGAAGAAAAGAGCGTATTTCATCCAGAGAACTTTTAGGAACATGTGCCATTAAATATTTTTTTTCTCCGGCGTCGATCACTGATTTTAAGGCTCTTAATACAACTTGGGTTCTATCCTTTTTCTCTTCATTTAAGAATTTATTAGCAATAATTATTGCACTTGATTTTAAAATTTTATCTATGATTCTTAATTTATTTGATTTTAAAGTAGAGCCTGACGAAGTAATATCTACTACAACATCAGATAAACCTAATCTTGGAGTTATTTCGGTAGCACCTGATACTTCAATAATTTTTGGTGTTTTACCGAGTTTTTCAAAATATTCACGGGCAATATTCGGAAATGAAGTTGCAATCTTTAAATTTTGAGGCAAATCTTCTGATTTTTGATATGTATCTTCATCTTTAACGGCAACAACCATTTCGCAATAACCAAAATCTAAATCCATTATTTTATCAACATTTGATTTTAGTTCTGTTAAAATATCAAAGCCTGTAAATCCGATATCAGCAATTCCGTTTTCAACAAACATAGGTATATCTTGAGTTCTTACAAAGATAATAGAGTATCTGCCATCTTTTGTAGTTACTTGCAAAGTTCTTTCGTCTTTTGACGGGAAAACCATTCCTGCACAGTTTAGTAAATTATAAATTCTTTCCGACAATCTTCCTTTATTTGGAATAGCAATTTTTAATATTTCCATTTTAAATTCCTTTTTTTATCTTAAATATCATCTTCATTTTTTATTGTGATAACTACATCACTTGAGTTGCAATATGTTCTTACGGGTTGATGGGTAAACCCGTGATGTGATATAGAAGGAACTTTGTCTTTTAAATCGTTTATTAAACTCTTTGAAACAGCCGTGTTATAACCGATTATTTCGGACTTCTCAACATTCTTTTGTCTGCTTGTACAATTGACTCTGTAACCTGCTTCTTTCAATTGCTCTTTTATTTCCATTGCAGCGATTTCGTCAGTCTTAGGAAATACCAAGCCTACTGAAATATCTTCCGCATCAAGAGTTGATTTTTGTCTGTATATTAAACGGTTAATAACACTTTGAGTGCCATCCGGATCTAATATCCAATAACTAATCATTCCTTTACGGTTTGGAGCCCCCGGTAACATAACAAACTCAACCTTGTTCATATCAATATCTCTTGCAATTGCCGCATATTGTGACATTTGATATAAATTTAAGTCTGTTCTTGTATATAAGTTAGCTATTTTTAATGCTTCCGGTATTTTCTTTATCGCATCAGGTGATTTTATTCTTTCAGCCAAAGCCTTAATAAACTTTTGCTGACGGTTAACTCTTCCGATGTCGCCAAGGTAATCTTTTCTAAAACGAACATACCCCTCTGCTTGTTCCCCGTTTAAAATGTGTTCACCTTTTTTTAAGTCAATATGAAGTTTACCGGAGTAATCGTGATACCTTAAATCTTGATCTACATATATAGGAATACCGCCGAGTGCGTCAATAATCTTTCTTACCCCTTCAGCGTTTATAATAACGTAATTGTGAATACGAACACCAAATGTTTCTTCAATTGTCTTTTTTGTTAACTCAATACCGCCAAAAGCATAAGCTGCATTGATTTTTTGGATACCGTGTTCTTCCGCCAAATATACTTTGCTATCTCTCGGGATAGATACGGCATTAACACTTTTATTTTTTAAATCTATACTCAAAATAATCATAGTATCAGAACGAACTCCCGTAAAAGGAAGTGTATCGAAGCCGTTTGAATCAACACCTAAAAGTAAAATATTTTGATATCTGCTAAGCATTTTAAAATTAAACTTTGCCGGAGTTAAATCAGGCTTGGAGCTTGCTTTTACACCTGCAATATTTTTATCTGTCATACTTTCTAAAACACTTGCAATCATTGAATAATTATTAACAACAAATACTATTGCGGATATTAAAACACCAAAAACTAACAGTGAAAAAATTAAACGCAAAATTGCAAGTTTACGTCTTTCCTGTTTTTCACTGTTTTCCTGATACTTTAAAAACACACTATATTGTTCATCTTTATCTTTTAATTCTGACATAATGTAAATCCTGTTAACTTAACTACATTTTACTTCAAAAAATTTAAAATGAATACACCGCTCATTTTTTATTATTGAATATATTGCTTATTTATGATTTCATAATATGTGGAAAACATACAGGGATTAGGTTTGATATGGAAAAGAGTACAATTGTAGAAAATGCCGAAAAAAAAGTAAAAAAATATTTTGAATTTGTTGATGAAGTAAAAGAATATAATCAAGAGAAAGTATTAAAAGCATTTTATATTCATAAAATCGGGCTTGAACATTTTGCAAGTGTATCCGGTTACGGGCACGATGATATGGGAAGAGAAACCCTCGATAAAGTTTTTGCTGATGTTTTTAGAGCTGAAAAAGCTATTGTAAGAAATCATTTTGTATCAGGTACACATACATTAGCTTGTTGTTTGTTCGGAAATTTAAGATACGGAGAAAAACTTGTATCCGTTGCAGGTGCTCCTTATGACACAATGGAAGAAGTAATCGGCAAAAGAGGCGATAAAAGAGCTTCATTAATCGGGCACGGTATCAGCTACGATGAAGTCCCGCTTTTAAATGATGAAGATGTTGACTTTGTCGGAATAAAAAATAAAATTGATAAAACCGTAAATATGGTTTTAATACAACGTTCAAGAGGTTATTCTTTAAGAAAATCGTTAAATATTGATACTATAAAAAAAATTATTGAAATAGTAAAAGAAAAAAATCCGAACTGTATTTGTTTTGTGGATAATTGCTACGGTGAATTTGTTGAAAAATTTGAACCGTTAGAAGCAGGTGCAGATTTAATTGCCGGCTCTTTAATTAAAAACCCGGGAGGGGGTATTGTTGAAGCAGGCGGATATGTCGCAGGTAAAGCCGAATATGTTGACCAAACCGCATACAGATTAACTGCCCCCGGAATCGGAGCAGAAGGCGGAGCTATGTTAAACCAATTGAGATTAATATTTCAGGGTTTATTTATGGCACCATCTATTGTTTCGGAAGCCATAAAAGGTTCAATTCTTGCTTCTCAAGTTTTTGAAGATATCGGTTTTATTTCAACACCAAAACCTCACGAAATAAGAACAGATTTAATTCAAACAATTAAATTCGGAGAAGAAAAACCGTTATTGGAGTTTTGTAAAATATTGCAAATGTATTCACCTGTTGAATCTTATTTGACGCCTGTTCCTGATGAAGTTCCCGGATATGATTGCAAATTGATTATGGCAGGCGGTTCATTTATCGAAGGCTCAACAATTGAACTTTCCGCAGACGGTCCTGTTCGCCCTCCTTATGCA
>CAYYPD010000011.1:0-39281 GCA_964473445.1 uncultured Muribaculaceae bacterium | reverse complement strand
ACCGCCGTTTCCATCGGAACGGATATGATCGTTGCCATTCCAATAACCGCCGTTTCCATCGGAACGGATATGATTGTTGCCATTCCAATAACCGCCGTTTCCATCAGAACGGATATGATTGTTACCATTCCAATAACCGCCATTCCCATCTGAACGGATATGTTCAAAAGCAAAAGAAATAGTTGGCAAAAACATTAAAACTAAAATTGAAAGAATAAATTTTTTCATTTAAATTCCCTCGGTAATCGTGTTGAAAATTATTTGTATTATAAATCAATATATTAGGTTTTATCAATAACTACTTTTTGTTTTTTATGACATTTACAATCTGAATAAGGAGATTTCACTTTTTTAATATTTAAGATTTCAGGTGTTACATATTCACCATCAAAATTAGCTAAGTAACATTTCATGTGTTACGTTGCTGTTAAGTAATGTTAAAATAATATATATTAAATTATGTAACAATATATACTTTGTATATCAATTTCTTTTTGTAAATTTTTTTTATTTATATAAAGGAATTAAAACTATATGTTTATTAATATTTTTCAATATAGCAAAACATTAAGAAGTCTGTTATTAAATCAAAACTCAGCATTAACAGATAAAAATCTTTTTGAAAATCTTCAAAACGAAAATCAAGATTTATTAAATTCTTCAATATATAGCAATTCTACCCAATTTGATTTTACACAACTTCTGAAATTGCTTCAAAATAGTGAAGTAGCAGAAGAAACTAATTCCGAATTAACTGATACATTTAATAATTTTTTAGGTGAAGATATCGTTAATGGCATTATTGATACGGATAATAATGGAGATTTAAGCAACGAAGAAATCAGCGAATTTCTAAAAGTGATTGAATCTTTAGATGGAAATCCGGAAGAAATGTCCTATGATGACATATTAAGTGCAATTCAAAATGCTAATACCGGAGCTGCTTTACCTAATGAAACCGCATTACCTGATGAAACGGTAGAAACTGAAGATTCTGAGATTAATACAAGTACAAAAAACTATTCAACCGGAAGCAGTTCTTATTCTTACGATAGTGGCAGTTCAAACACACAAACTTCTGACAGTAATAACATAAATAATTTATCATTAGAAGAATTAGAAAGCAAAAAATCTGCTCAGGAAACTGAAGTTCAATCCGCACAAGATAAAGTAAGAGCCGTATATGCCGGGGAAACAGATGCAATTAAAGCTGCTCAAGCTGATTGTGATGAAAAGAGAATTGCATACGAAGAAGCCTTAAAAAATGACGAAAATATTTCCGATGAATTAAGAGAAAGAGAAAGTCAAAATCAATCAGACATTGATAATGAAAATAAAATTATTAATGATGTAAAGGCTGACATATCCGATAAAGAAAATGAAATAACAAAACAAGAAAATACAATTTCGTCAGATGAATCGAATATCAGTGCTTTAGAATCCGCAATTGCAAGTTTAAGTTCGCAAACAAGCGATGATGACTCGGTAAAAGCGGATATTGTACAAAAATTGAGTAATGCAAAATCTCAATTAGAAGAAGCAAAAGAGAAATTAGCAAGTGATAAAGAAACTCTCGAAAAACTTAATAGTGAAAAAGCTGAATTAGAGAATAATTTATCGGAAGAAGAAGAAAAACTTTCAGAGCTTGAAACCGAAAAACAATCTATTCAAGCAGAAATTCTTGCAAACTGTAATGAAACTACAAAACTCGCATTGGAAGCATTTAATACTGCAGAAGATAATATTGAACAAGTAAGAGCGAATGAACTTAGTGCCGCAAAAACCTCTTTAGAAGAAGCTGAAGCAAAACTAAACGAAATTAATGAAGTTATAAAGACAAAAGAAGCTCAAAAAGTAAAAAGTACTTATTCCGTAAATGATTTAGGTAATATTGAACAATTATATGAAAATATGGGACTTGAAGAAAAAGGATTAAACTTTGAAGTATTCTCAAGAGCATTAGAAGGCTACAATAATTTAGAGGACAAGGGAAACGGCTATTTGGGAATTTTTGATACAACTCAAGATGCAAGTAAAGAAAGATATTATTTATTGGATTTAAATAATTTTGAATTAGTCGGGCAAACTGCCGTTAAAACAGGTTCGGGAAATATGGATAATGTAGTATCAGCAAATAAACCCGGTTCACACGCAACATTATCGGGCTTTGAAAAAGTCGGCTCGGAATATTATTCATCTTCTATGGGAAAAAGAGCATTAAGACTTTATGGGCTTGAAGATGGAATTAACGATAATTCATATGAGAAAGGAACAGTTGTTCACTATACGGTAAATAATTCAACTTGGGGTTGTAAAGGATTTACTCCCGTAAGAACTAACGGTAAAATTGATAAAGAAGCAACTTACGAAAAAATGAGAAAATTATTCCCTGAAAATGCAATAATTTTCACATATCCTACAGATTCAAATTATTGGAATTTGAGCGAATTATACGCATAATAAATTATAAAATTACTCTGTTTTAATTTATTTAGATACAGATTTTATTAATTCAAAGATTTCACAATATGTATTGATATTTTTTGAATCTGCAGACAAAATAACATTTAACAACTTTTGAGTTGTATTATCAAATATCAGCTCTTTTTTTACACCGAAATTTTCTAGTGGAATATTTAAAAATTCTATAATATGTAAAAAATTATTTACTTGAGGAAACTGTTTTCCGTTTTCTATATTGCCAAGATTTTTCTCGGACATACCGATTTCTTCTGCAAGTTGACATTGAGTAAATCCTGCACTCTTTCGTGCATTTCTTATTACGTTCCCGATAAATTTTTTGTCATCATAAATCATAATAACTTCACTTATTTTAGGATACAATATATATTTAACAGATATAACAATATATGTTTCTGATATAATTAAAATAAGAAACATGTAATACTTTTGATTTATAAATTTAGAAGTGAAGAATGAAAACAAATTATAAAGTAACGATAATAATTCCCGTGTATAATGCAGAAAAGTACTTGAAAATGTGTCTTGATAGCGTTATCAATCAATCTCTTAAAGAAATTGAGATTATTTGTACAGATGATAAATCAACAGACAATTCTTTGGAAATCTTAAAAGAATACAAACGCAATGACAAAAGAATTAAAATAATTGAAAATACGGAAAACAAAGGAACCGGATTTTCAAGAAATCTCGGTTTGAAAGAAGCCTCAGGAGAATATATAATGCTTCTTGATTCAGACGATTGGTATGAACCGCAGGCATGTGAAAAAGCATATACTCAAATTAACAATAACAAAGATGATATTGTATTCTTTAATTATACTAAAATAATAGAGTACAATAACACAAAAGAAAAAATTAATTTTGTTAAAGATTTATTTGAGATATATAAAAATAATTCAATTAAAATTTCGAAAATTGACAGAAAAACAAGGTTTTTGGGTTCTTACCACTGCATGTCAATATATGATAAAAATTTTTTGAAGCAAAATAATATAGAATATACAAATTCCACATCTTGTGAAGATATTGCATTCAGAATTAAAGCATTAGCTTTTGCCGAAAATATATCGGTAATCAATGAAAATTTATATAACTATCGAATAGTTTCAAAGAAAACAAAACAAAGAAAACTAATATATATAGAAGAAACATTCAATAATATTATACAGGGACTTAATTATATTTTAAAATCCGAAAATAAAAATTATTTTCTGCCGATATATATAGAAGGATACGGATATAGAGTAGCAGGTGAGTTTAAGTTAACTAAAATATGTAAGACTAAAGAATTTAAAAATAAATGTTTTAATTTAATAAAAGAAACTCTTACAACATTTAATTCATATTATAACTTTAAAAATTTTTCCCAAAACAGAAAACTATATAAAATTAAAGCATTTCTTAAAGCAAAAAATATTTTTCAGTATAAAATATACTACTTATTATATAAAATTCACATAATAAACTAAGATGCCTCAAAATAATCAAGCCAGTTTTTAACAACATGGTCAGGGTATTTTTTCAGCTCAAACATTAAATAGTCAGTCGGTCGATAGGGTCGGCGAAGAAGTTTCATCCTTGCTTCTTTTGGGGTTCTATCCGCTTTTTTTTGATTACATTCTTTGCAGCAGGCAACAATATTTTCCCAAATGTCGGGTCCTAACCTTGATTTAGGGAAAACGTGGTCAAGAGTTAATTCTTCCGCAGGAAATTTCTTTCCGCAATACTGACACACAAACTCATCTCTTACGAGAATATTTTCACGACAAAAAGGCAGCTCCTTGTATTGAACTGCCAAATCATACGTTAGTTTGATTACATAAGGAATCAGTATGTTGTCAACCTTAATCATACTGTCAATATCGTTTAAGCGTCTTGCGTTTTCAGCTTTACTTTTAAGCAAAAGTACCAATGCACGTTTCCAACTGCAAATGTTAATCGGTCTGTTATGGTTGTCCAGTAATAGTACCTTTTGCATAATAACTCCTACAATTGTAGTATTCCCATTTTGAACGAATTTTAAACTCTTTATGCTATTTTACTCCAAGTGACAGTAGTTATGAAAGTCCACTAAGGCTTTCTATTATGCAAAAATCGTAGTGATATCGGTGCAGTGATATTTATTACAACATAGATTATTCAATAAAAGAATTCGGAAATGTTGCTTACACATCCTCCTGTGACCCCAAATTAGTGTTAACTGCTCAATATACACGATTTGCCGGTATGATAATCCAAAGTGAGGCAGTGGTGATGCCGGCAAAGATATAATGCTTAATAAAGTATAGTTAGATTTTTAACCCGTTTATGTTATTAAATGTTGAAAAAGTTTTGTTTTTTATGTTTGGTGTATATAGACCTTGATAAACTCTTTTATCTATATATTTCCCGTTCTTATCACAGTGTGTTATCGGGTTAAAAATCTTATCATCCGCATTGGCTTTTAATTCCGTATCATAGAAGTTAAATCTTCTTTTTCTCTTTATACTTTCAGGAGTTTCACCTGCTAATGCAAGCTCTTCTCTATAACGTTTGTTGGCAATTTTATTTTTTAAAATCGGCATTATTATATTTGCGGCAACAATTGTATATAACACCGTTGAAGCAATCAATAAACCCTCTTTCTCTCCGCACACATCAGAATATGCACTGCCCTTATACAATTTATCCGTAATTGTATCAAGAGTGCGGTGTACGGGTTTATCATCTCCTGCAAGTATTTGGTTCGTTTTATATTGTTTTATGAGTATGTCAAAGTCAGTAGTCATATCTTCCAAAGTTGCTCTTGACGGTGGAATATATGGCGGTAAATTTTTAATTCTCATTCTTTTCAGAATACTTTTAGGTAAGAGTTTATGCTCTCTTATAAATTTCTGAAAATCAACAATTTTTCTTTCTATTCTGTATTTTAAGGGCGGTTTCGGATGCACATAATACAGGTCTTTTTGATTAACTCCGACGACGGACGCCAATGTATTCTGCATAAAATCTTTAGTTTTATGCGTTAGAATTTCGCCCTTACAGAGTTTTTTATTTAGTATATTCTTCAATACAAACGGTGGAATAATTGTCAAAGCTAAATCAAGCCCCAACTCCGTATTTTCCTGTTGCATTAAGAATTCTTTATTCTCTCTGTCGCTCTTTTTCAAACCGTTTCTTTGTGCAATATGGCTTGAAATAGTTGACGCAGCAAAAGCAAACAACATCATTGTTGCAACGTCTTTACCGTGCGAATAAACAAAGTTTGCAAAACCTTTGGCTCCTTTTTGCAATGCCTCTTTACTTAAAAGATGTCTGTAAATTCCGGCAAACGGAGAAATTATTTTTTTTGTTATGTCCCAAGAAGATGTCATTGTTTATTAATCTCCTTATCCTCGGGTTTTATGATATTGAATATTTGAACAGCTTTGGAAACAATATTTTTACCCTTGTTGTATCCGTTTTGGAACCAATTTTTAATTTTTGTGCCACGTTGTTTTGTAACATCCGTTATAGAACGAATACAACTCTTTTTATCTTTAACAACACCGCTTATGATATCCTGTAAATCACTTGTAAGCGGAACATCTACCTTTGAGTTTGAGAAAAAAATCATGAAGAATGTAGCGAAAATAACACCCAGTGTTTTGTTATACTTATCCAGTTCCATTTGTGCTATATCAGGTTTCTTTTCAAATAGAAAACTTATTTTACTCGGGAAAAAGAATTGGTTTAAAAAGTTTTTGTTTTTTTCATCATAAACAATATATTTTTTAGCAAGAGCCATAAACAAGGAACGGATTGTAACACCTGTAATCCCGCCTGCTATCGCTTTTGAGGCAGACTTAATTGCGGAATCAACTTTCTTGTCATCTTCTGCAAACTTTAAGTCAATTAACGGTTGAAACATTAATGCGGTAGTTGCAAGAAAAAGTTTTTGTTCCGGTGCATTTATGTATTCGCCTAAAACTTTTGCGGCATCACCGACTTTATCGGGGATATACAAAGGTTTTTTTGGAATACGCTTAAATGATTGACGGTTTTTTGTTCCGTCAATATAATTTACGGGTTTCTTAATTTCCATTCTTGTTTATGATTTTCATTAGAGTAAAACTTGAACATTATTTTTGTTGATAATTTAATCAAAAATGTTAAATTTTATTTACAAGAATTATTTAATTAAGCAAATTTTTTCATTTCGATTTTTAATGCGAGTATTAAGGAGTTATCATGAGAATTTCTTCTATTTCGTGTGCTTTGAAAAACATTACAAGCTCTCGAAACATAAATAATAAAAATAATTCTGTAAAAAGCAATTCCGAACAAAAATCTGATGTTTTTGTATCTTCCGATAAAAAAACATCTTTTAAAGGCTTATATGTTGATAAAGACATAACTTTAGGCAGGCTTTGTTCAGGCGATTTCCCGTCTGAATTTTTAAGCAAAGATTCACTTGTTTTAAGAGAAATTGCTGCATTATATCCCAATCAGGATTGTTTTATCATAAAAGGAAAAGACGATATTCCTGCGTTAACTTACCGAGAAGCTCCTATTGATATTATGAGATTTTCAGACAGTTTATCAGGACTTTATAATATCAGTGTTGAGCCTGTTGATAAAAAATATCCTGCAATTCCCTTGATTTTATATCCTGATTTACCTGAATATCAATATAAACTCCCCGGAATTAATAAAATGCTTGGGGTTACATCAAGATTTTCATATAATCCGTCATTACCTTACACTGTAAAAGTAGGTTATGACCTGCATAAAAGAGTAATGGACAAAAAAAATCAAATTATGGGAGTTGTTGGTGAAAATGACTATATTGACTTAGGCAGCAGAACGGTTGCCGATAAAGCACATGAAAGCATTGAAGATACGGAAACAGCGGTTACAAGATACTTAATGGAAGCTGCCTTTAAAACTTTAAATGACAGGGAAAAAGGTGTTGAACCGGACGGTACAAATTATCCGAAACCCGAAAATAAATTAAAGAGAAACAGAAACAAAGATCTAATAACAAGTCTTGAGAACAGACCTCAAAATGTAAAAAATTCTTACTCTGTTGACATTTGTGATGATGCAGAAAGAATGTATCCGAACGATGAAGAGAATCAAAATCAAATAAACTTGCTGTATGATTATATGCTGATAAATCATTTATATTTATATAATGCAGCAATTGATAAAATGGATGGCAGAATAAGAGATTAAAAGAGAGCATACCGTAAGCCGAATTCTGTTTTAAACAATCATCTGTCTGGTATACAAGTTACCTTGTATCTCTAGCGATTTCTTAAAAGACGGCGGGTCACCTTAACCTTTTATTAAATCTTGCACCCGAACGGAGTTTACCCGGCAGATATTTCTCAATATCTCCTGTAGTCTTTTACACTACCGTTGCACCTGAACTTTATTTCTAAAGTTGTTTACTTTTCTGTGGCACTTGTCCGACGATTACTCGTGGCGGATGTTATCCGTCGTTCTGCCCTGAGGTGTTCGGACTTTCCTCATATAAGCTAACTTATACGCGATTGTTCGTATGCTCTCAATTACATTATTACATAAAATTTTTATTTTCTGAATTTTTTTGCAATATCGTCAGGTAATTTAATATTTTGCAATGACATTTGAAACTTTTTTATTTCTGCAATTTTGTCTTGTTCTTCTTGCAGATTTCTTGTCGGGATTTTTGTATTTTCAAGAGTTTTTTGGAATTCGGATTTTACTTTTTTATTTGTTATTTGATAAATAATGTCGTCAATACTTGTTGCGTGCATTGAGTAGGCAGTATTTAATGATTTTAAGGAGCTTCCGTACGGTAAATCATATAACCAGCGAACGGTATTAACATCTCTTTGTGATATGTTAACAACTCCGTATTGGTGAGGGGTGTACATAATATCAGACGTATAAGGAGAGTGTCCTAAGCCTAAAGCGTGTCCGATTTCGTGTAAAATTGTATGGAATACTTCTTTTTCATCCATATACTGTTGATGAATAATTCCGTCAGAAATACCGATTGAAACTTCAGCGGAATACAGTCTGGAATTATTGTCAAAATTGAAATGGCAAGTTCCCAGTGATTTACGGTCAACTCTTCTCCACTCAATATTCATTTGAGATTCCATAAGGGTATTTGAACGTATGAACGAAAATCTTCCGCCGCTTATGCTTTCCCAATAATTTAAAGCCTCTATTGCCATATTCATATACGCATATCTGTCGGCTTCCGTCATTGAATACCAACTGCAAGGTGCAATGTAAACAGGCAGTGGAAAACACTCTTTAGGCCACCTGATAAGCATTCCGTTTTTTAAATTTGCGTCTAAATATGTCAGCTTTTCCATTTAGTTATTTTCTCGTTTTTCCTGTTCTTTTATGTACTCACACATTTCTTCGAGTCTGGAATCTTCCATTGCATTTATTAAATCTTGAATATTTTTAAATTTCCCGATTGCAAAACCTGTTTCCGCAAGCAAAACGCAATCATTACAGAGTCTGTATTTGTTATACGGAATTGAACCTGCCAAAGATTTTGTTTTTCCGCAGCATGAACATTCAAACATTTCATTAGCTAAAGACGGGTCCTCTTCCAAATCATCAGATTTCATTTGTGCTACAACAGCTTGCATATCTTCTATAATTTTAAGTTGTTCTTCTTTATTCATAATTATTCCTTGTTTCTGTTAAATTATAACATGTATTACTCTTTGTTTACTATTTTATATTTATTGTTCGTTTTATTTTGTTTAAATTAAAATATAGTTATGAAATTACAAAGATTATCAAATATAAATACAAAACGTGATGCTTGGGTTGAGGTCAACCTTGACGCTATAGAGCATAATATTCTCGAATTAAAATCTTTTGTCAGAAAAGGTACAAAAATATTAGCTGTAGTTAAGGCTGACGCATACGGACACGGAAGCGTTATGATAGCTCCGACACTTTTGGCTTCAGGTGTTGATTACCTTGGAGTTGCTTCTATTGATGAGGGAATGGAGCTTCGTAATAACAAATTTACTTGTCCTATACTTGTTCTTGGTGCTGCTCCTGTTTGGGCGTTTGATTATGCAGCTCAAAATAACATATCTTTATCTTTGTTTTTACCGGAGCATATTCAAGCTGCCGAATTAACTTATGAAAAAACAGGTCTTAAAACAAAGGCTCATATTAAATTAGATACAGGCATGAACAGAATCGGTGTTGAGAAAGAAGATGCCGTCGAATTTATAAAGAAAGTACAAAATTGCAAAGCTATTGAGCTTCAAGGTATTTTTACGCATTTTGCGAATGCGGAAAATGAAGAAAAGACCGCTCAACAACTTGATATCTGGAATTATGTATTATCAAGAGTTGATACAAATGGCTTATTATTACACTGTTTTAATACGGCTGCCACAATAGCTCAATATGATGTCGAAAAATACAATATGGTACGTTTAGGAATAGCTATTCACGGTCTTATTCCTGATTTACCGCCCTGCACAAAGAGAATACCGAATTTAATTCCTGCAATGAGCTTAAAAGGGAGAATAATTAACATCCATACTGCACATAAAGGCAGCGGAGTAAGCTATTCTCATACATTTGTCGCTTCTTGTGAAACAACCGTTGCAACTGTTCCGATAGGTTATGCAGACGGTGTTGACAGACGTTTATCTAATAAAATATTCGGAATTTTAAACGGAAAAAAGGTAAAACAAATCGGAAATATTACAATGGATCAGATGATGTTTGATATTTCGGGTGTTGAAGCAAAAGAGGGGGATGTTATTACCTTAATCGGTTCAGACGGAGATTGCACTGTTTCTATAAATAAATGGGCTGAAATACTGGGAACAATTAACTATGAATTAACTTGCAGACTTAAAGCACGTTTATCAAGAGTTTATACAAGAGAATCATAAGTCTATTTTAAAGTCTTCATTTCCGACGCTTCTTATAAATTCATTCCAAGAATTATAATATTCCGCCATCGCATTTGTGTGGCTTGTCATAATAGTTCTATATGTTTCTTCCATCATAATGAGAGTTGTTAAATCTATTTTGCCATCTACATAGCTTTTTCTTGAGGACATAATTAAATCTTTTGACCCTATTAAAATCTCATCATTATAATTTTGAAGTGCAAGCTGTGCGGTAACAAATTTAGCGTAAGCTCGTCTTAAATCATTAAACGCTTTATTTTTTACGGATTGATAATTTAATTCTGCTTTTTGTATTTTTAATTTTGCATTTTTTATTTCAGGGCTATAGTTGTAAAGCAACGGAATATTTACAATGTCGGCAGCTAAATATGCACCGTTTTTATATCCTTCACCTCCCGATTGAGAGTTATTTTGGTAGGAATAACCTGCCCCGATTTCCAAATCAGGAATTCTTGACCTTGAAATAAGAGTAAGTTCTCTTTTTGCTGCTTCTACGTTCTGTTTTGCCGCTTTTATATCTTCTCTTCCGTCCAGTGCTTCTTCTGCAATTACATCAAAAGTCGGGAGTTTCGCAAACGCTGACGGAATAAGCAACGGCTTATAGTCATCAGTAAATTCATCTTCCATTGTGTCAAAAAGCCCGTTTTTAATGTTGATTACTTTATTAAACTCAAACATTGCCGTTTTGGCATCAAAGTCAGCATCGTGCAATTCACTGGTCATTTGGTTGATTTCAAGTTTTGCTTGAAATACATCCACTTCTTGTTTAGTACCTGCTTTATACTTTTCCTGGGTCTTTACAAGAATTTTTTCAAGTATTTCTTCTTGTTCTTTGATAATATTGTAAATAGATTTTTTCGCTAACAAATTTGTATATGCTTCTCTTACATCCATTCTCAAATCAAATTCAAGATAAGCAATATTATTTTTTTCTGCCTCATAAATAGCTCTTGCCCAATTTTTTCTGGCACCGCGTTTCCCTACTTCAATTGTTTGCGAAACTCCCACCTGTTGAGGATTTCCTTTTCCTGCTTTCCCTAAATTTTGATAAATTCCGACAGTCGGATTTTCTAACCTGTTTGCAGCTTTAATATTATTTTTTTCAATTTGAACATTTAATCTTGCGGCTTGAATGTCAATATTTTTTTCCATTGCAATATTAACTGCCTCTTTTATTGTGATTTTATGTGTTTCTGTTATTGCACAACAAAAAGCATTACTCATTAAAAATATTAACAGTGTAAATATAACTTTTTTCAAATTATTCTCCGGCTGGCTCTATTATATTGCAAAATCAATGTTTAAATACAACTTTTTATAAAAAATTTACTTTTTATAAAATAATAAGAGTAAAACCGACACTAATTTTATTAAAAATTTGAATTTTGATAATTTTTTTTACGAAAATCAAATTTTTTAGTTCCGATTTTTAAAACATGATATATAAATTTGCAATTTTTGTAAAAAAAATATGTAAAATTTAAAAAATATACTAAAATAGGATAGACAAACACTCCAAAAAGTTATATCATGTATATATAGAAAGAGGGGTGTTATGAGAGTTTCTGCGGTTGGTTTTTTATTTCAAAATAATTTGAAAAAACAAGGCAAACGAGGCAACAATTATACTTGCATTATACATAAAGCAACACCGGACGGTAATTACACAAAAAACGTTGTCAGCTCGCCTGTTATCAAACAAAATACAATGAAAGTTGTTTCTCCCGAAATCGCAAATCTTGAAGTAAGAAAGTATTTAGCATCTATAACAAATAACAAATCCTCTGATAAATTTATAGGTGCTACTATTAAAGACGGAATAAAAGAAACTGAAATTCATTCATTCCTTACAGACGGACTATTTGCTGTGAGAACAAAAGACGAGTACGGAAAAGACCATTTTCGTATCAAAGGGAAAAAAGGTGTTCAAAAAACTTTAGCCCGTAATCTTTTCATAACTGCATAAATTCATATAAGTTTTGATACTTATATGTACTTCTAAAAGATACAATATTATTCACATTTCCTTCCTGCAATTTATAATTTCGTAAAAATTATAAATGTAAATGTTGATAATTTTGAATGAATATAATAACTTTTTTTACAATTTTAATTAGTTTTCAAAAGGATTATTTTGTCCAAAATCATTATCATTATTTAAAAGCGGAGAATTCTCAATATTTGAAGTTTCAAAGTTCATTTTATTAAGTTCTTCCGAGATTAAATCTTGTTTCATTTTATTCTTTTGGTTTATTATCTTTTTTGCATCTTCAATTTTTTTATTAACAATTTTCTTTAATTTTGCATCAAAATCTTTTCTCATCTTGTGCTGTATGTCAAAAATTTTAAACCCAAACTTATTGAGTTCTTCCGCTGAATATGTTTCTTTATATGTTTGTTGGCTTTTGAGTTCTTCAATTTCAATTTCTGCCTTTGTAATTATTTTAAAAAGATCATCAAGTTCCGCTTCTGAAAGAGCATATTTTTTTAATCTTTCGCGCAAAGCATCTTTATGTTTTTTTCTCTCGGCATACATTTCATCAAATGCTTCTTTAGCTTTTTCGTCTTTGTTTTTATAAAACTTCTTATAAAGTTCGTTTTCGTCCATGCCTGATTACTCCTCAAATTTATAATTACAAACTTCTTTTAACCCGTATCTGGTTAAATAAAGAAAAATAATTTCACGACTTAATAAGTGGAAAGACAGAGAATTTCCGTATGCCTTATGTGCACACTCCGTACATTCATTTACAACTTCTTTTAATTGTTCTTTGGTCATACCTATTGCGTTATATATGAAGGTTGGTGAAAATTCGGATTCTTGTTTAGTTTCACCGATTACTCCATAGTTTTCGGGAGTTTCTCTTAATTTTGTATGCTTGCCCATTGTGAATATACTTTTCCCGTATGAGTTTATTATATCGGTATTTTCACAAATAACTTTAATTGTTTCTCTTGCTTCATCTTGAGTTTCTGCAGGAAATCCGAAGAAAATGAATGCAAAATTGTATATGCCTGCTTCGTGTGAGGCACGAAGTACATTTAATCTGTTATCAACATCAATTCCTTTGTTGATTAACTCCATAATTCTTTTAGAACCTGATTCAAACCCCCAAAGAATCATTCTTAAACCGGCTTTTCTTGCTGTTTCAAGAATTTCTTTTGTAAATTCACTTTCAATTCTTGCATCACAGAAGAAATCAATATCTAATTTTTCTTCAATAAACCTTTTAGACATTGCTTCCATATACATAGGGCTGATTGCTTCATCGATAAATTCAAACTTGGAAATATTGTACTTATATTTTAAATATTTAATTTCATCTACCAATTTATCAAGTTTTTTTGTATTGTAAAATCTTCCGAAATCGTGGTCGCAGAAGCTGCATTTACGCCAATAACAGCCTGCAGATGTCGGGAACGGCATAATAATTTCAGGTGTGAAATAAGCCGTTAAATTATAGCCCTCTAAACAGGGAGGATATAATTCGTTAAGTTTTAGAGGTTCAACTTTCGGGGTTGAAACAACTTTTCCGTCTTTTAGGTAATATAAATTAGGAACTTCTTCTATAGGAATTTTTCCTGCAATATGATTTGCAAGTTGAATTACAGGGGTTTCTCCCTCTTCTGCAATTAGTGAATCACAGAAAAGTTCAAAAAATTCAGGATGTTTTTCCAGTGCGTCCGTAACTCTTCCAAAGTGATTACCGCCTATATCAATATGTGCTTTTGTTCTTGTCTTTAACATGTTTGCAAGCGTTAACCCTGCAACAATTTGACTTGATGAATTTATTGATATTCCTATATAGTCAGGATTTTTAGCAATAATATCCGGTAATATTTTTTCAAAATACGGTTTGAAGATATTTGTTGTTTCATCAAAAACATAGTATTTAATTTTATCGTAATCCAATGTTAATAAAGGATTTGAATAAAATGAAAATTCTAATTTAGTAGGAGAATACGGTAATGAACATATTTGTAGTGCCAAGTTAATTGTGTTCATTGAGGATAAATATAATTTCGGATTATAAAAATGCTCTTTTGATTTTATTACTTCAACCGCTTTTTCTATTAATATAGTTGTTCTTGCTAAATCATTTTTATGTGTATTTAAAAAATCATTAATAATTGAGGCTTTTGCAATTTTATTTTGGAACTCAAACGGATATTCGTTAAACCCTTTATTCCTCTCCAAATGTATTGCAATTTCTTCTTTTAATTTAGGGAGTATTGTTTTTGCTTCATTTAAAGAATTTTGTACATACTTTCTTGTTAGAATTTTGTTGTAGAAATCTATGTTTAAATCCATTGCCGAAGCATTATAGTCGGTTCCTGCAAATTGACCAAGCAGTGTAGGAATAGCAAAATGCGGACTAACAGGCATCCACTGCGGCGGAAATAATAATATTACATTCATAATTAGTTACCTCTTTTGGATTTTAACATATATTTTTTCTTTTAGGAATATAACAAATAGCCGATATACGAAAACAGAAACTTTTAAGGTTTCTGTTTTCCAATATTTAAAATTTTTTTATTTTAATGCTGCTACATCTGATGATGTTAAACCTAACGATTGTTGAACAGAATTTTCAATGTGCCTTAAAGCGGCACCTGTCGGTTCTACACCGTTTTCTTCTCTATATTGTGCAATAGCTTTATTTAATTTCTTTGTATATTCTGAATATGCTTTATTTGCTTCAGGTGTTCCCTCTTCTAATTTACCGTTAGCAGACTCCTTTTCGGAAATTCCGCCATCGGCAATAGTACCTGTGCCGGCTCTGTATGTTCCGGAAACTGACCCCGGTAATCCGAATAATGAACCGTCATCACCGAAGATTACACCGTTGCCTGTCCATAAACTTGCAACTGAAGCTACAATGTCTTTAATATCCCCATAGATAGATGAGGTATTTCCTTTTCCTTCATATAAGCCGTTATTTATATTTTCTTGAATTTGAGATAATACGTCCCAATATTCATCTTCTCTGCCTATAAAATCTGCCTTTGAAATACAATCGTAACCCATAGAATCAAGAATGCTTGATAATTGGACCTCCGCTGCTTGAGCATTTCCGTCCGGAACTAAACAATCAGCAAATATAATGCTTCCTTTTTTTCCGTTAGCATCTGTTAAAACATTACCGTTTTCATCAACCAAAGAGAACGAATATACTCTGTCACAGTTTCCGTTTTTACCGCCTACAGATTCAACTGCAATTCCGTAGCTTTTTAACTCTGCAAGAGCACTGCTTGATAAATAATTTTTTGAATTTGGACCGTATTTTTCAATGATTTTTTCAAGTTTATCTTGAATATATAAATCCAGTTCACTATCAAATGAATCAGCAACTGCATCAAGGATTTTCTTTTCCTCATACTCTCCATTGCCATCCGTATCCATTGTTACAGTCCATTCTTCATTTGCTTGTAACAATTTTATGTGAGAATCGACAACACTTGCGGCTATACTGTTTGATACACCTTTAAATAAAGATGAACCGTTGAATTTAGAATAGATTTCATTAACGCCCATTCTTCTGTCATCATCGTAGAACACGCTATCTCTAACTCTTCCTCTGCTTGTAGATGAAGAAGAAGATGATGAAGAGCTTCTGCTACTGCTTGATGATGAAGATGATTGTGTTTGCGTATCTTGTCTTTTTTTTACTTTTGCAAGTTCCATTTTCGTATCCTCGTTGTATATATATAAAGTATATACTTTTGCAAAAATTGCCTATTTTGTATATATTAATTTAATATTTCTTTACAAAAATATCAAAGGTGAGTTCAAGAAGTTGCGATTACTTCTTGAACTCATTCAAAATCTCAAAAAGATTTTATTTATTGATACACAAAAACAGAAACTTTTTAAGGTTTCTGTTTTGTTGTATATAAGAGAGAATTTAATTTTATTATTTGAGTTCTAAAACTTCTGCATTACTTAAGCCAAGTTCACGTTGAACAGAACTTTCAATCATTCTTAAAGCTGCACCTGTCGGTTCTTCTCCGTGTTCATCTTTATACTTTGAAATTTCTTTGTTTAATTTCTTCATGTATTCGCTTGTTTGTTTTGTTTTTTCAGTTTGTTCGTCAACGGTTTCTTGTCCGGCGTCGCTACCGGTGTCAGGAGAACCTCCCGGAACGCTACCGTGACCTCCCCATAAATCAGAAACTGATTTCATAATATCTTTTATATTTCCGTAAATAGAACCGGTGTTTCCTTGCCCTTCATATAAACCGTTATTTATATTTTCTTGAATTTGCAATAATACTTCTTGATATTCGTCTTCTCTGCCGATAAAGTCAGCTTTTGTTATACAATCATAGCCCATGCAGTCAAGAATGCTTGCCAATTGAACTTCTGCACCTTGTGCGTAACCATCGGGAATTAAACAATCACCAAATATAATGCTTCCTTTTTTTCCGTTAGCATCTGTTAGGACATTGCCGTCAGAGTCAACCAAAGAGAAAGAATATACTCTGTTACAGTTTTTATCGCTTCCGCCAACTGACTCAACAACAATTCCGTAACTTTTTAGTTCGTCTAATGCTTTTTGAGATAAATATTGTTTTGAACAAGACCCGTACTTCCTCATAATTTGTTCAACTTTGTCTTGAATATATAAGTCTAATTCACTATCAAATGAACTTGCAATTGCATCAAGAAGTTTTACATCTTCGTATTCTCCGTCACCGTCAGTGTCCATTGATACTGTCCATGATTCATTCTTTTGTAAATTAGTAACGGCTTTTTCCATTCTGTTACGGTAAGACCCGACGCTATCTTTTGAAAATAAACTATTCTTTGTTAAAGTTGAAAAAGCTTCTGATACAGACATATTCCTGTCATCTTGGTAAAAAATGCTGTCTCTTACGGCACTCCTTGATGAAGTTCCGCTAGTTTTATTGCCGCCTGATGAGTTGTTCGCCTTGCTTGCATTGTTGGATGATAATTTAGTTTGTCTCTGATCATCCTGTTTTTTCTTAATTCTTCCAAGTTCCATTTTCATATCCTCATATTATATACATATATATAAAATATATATTTATTAAATAATTGCTTATTAATTTAAATTAACTTTACAATTCTTCACAATGAGAATAAAACCTTTATAATACAAAGGTTTTAAATTTCTTATAAATCAGGGATAATTAAAATATTAATAATTTTTAGATTTAACAATTCTTTCGATATCACGGGCTTGAGTTTTCTTTGCGATATCATCACGTTTATCGTAAAGTTTTTTACCTTTTGCAAGTGCTATTTCAATCTTTGCCCAACCGTTTTCAAGATACATTTCTAAAGGAACGATAGAATACCCGTCTTTTTTTATCTTCCCTACAAGTTTTTCAATTTCTTTTTTATTGAGAAGCAATTTTCTTGTACGTTTTTCTTCGTGGTTATATCTGTTGCCTTGTTCATACAAGCTGATATGACAGCTATATAAAAATACTTCCATATCTTCAACTCGAACAAAACTGTCTTTTAAATTAACTGCACATTTTCTGACGGATTTTATTTCAGTACCTGTTAACACCATACCTGCATTGAATTTGTCAAAGATATGATATTCGTGGAATGCTTTTTTATTTGTTGATATAATCTTTTTACCCATAATCAGATTATAACATCAGAATAATTTTTTTATAGCTTTCTTAAATATTTCACAAATTAAATAATACCTTATATAAAATATATCAATTGAATTTTGTTTTGGAATTTTAATTTTTGATGTTAATTTTACATAATCTTGCCAATTATTTCTTTTCCATGCAATTGCACTTATTGAAATTAGTGTAAAATCGGTATAAAAATATCTGTTTAAAGTAATTTTATTTCCGTTTTTTTCAAAAGATACACATATATTATTGAGTTCCAGAAAATTTTTATATTCTTTTGCTTTTTCAAAAATATCAACCATAATTATCTGAATTTCTTTAAAAGTGAGTAGTAATAATCAACTTTGTTTTCACGAATAATCCGTCTGATTTTCTTTTCAGCTTTTATAAAATACGGTTCATCAATAATTCCTGTTGAAATTTCATAATCTCTGTAAATGTTCATAAGGGTTTCTTTTAGGATATATATTTTATCATTTTTTGAAACAAACATAGATTTTAGTTTAAAAACCAAATTGTTAAAAGTTTCATAATTTAAACTTCTTTGATTTAATTGTGTTTCGTTAGAAACAATAAGACGTAAATGTCGCCCCATAATACAAACTGCTCCTTTTCTATCTCCACTCTGCCAAAATGTATATATTCAAATATTTAGTGCAATAAAATGTATTTTAATGTATAATATAAGTACGTATTATTACAAGTTATTGTTTAAGTTAAATATATATTACATTATAAGGTAATATAATTCAATAATTATTACTATTTCATGTAACATTTCGTTAAGGAGAATTTTTATTATGAATATAGGTAAAAGGGTAAAAGAATTAAAAAGGGCTTTAAATGTTACCAGCAAAGAGCTTGCAGAGACAATAGACATTCCTGTTCGGACAATAGGGAGCTATGAGAGAAATGAAGCTCAACCCGGACCAAAGTTTTTAAATGCTTTATTTGAAAAATATCATGTAAATATTAATTGGCTGATTACGGGAAAAGGGGATATGTTTACTTCTACTCGAACGGAGTTGGATATGAGCTATCTGGCACAACTAAAAGACAAACTTAATTTGTCCTCTGCCGAGCTTGAAGGATTGATTGAAATATTAAATTCCGATGCAAGCAGAGATATGGTGCTAAAATTTATAGAAATCAAAAAAGGCAACAAAGAAGCTCTTGATAGTCTTATTTCTAACTTGCAGGGAATAAAAGCCATATACGGCTAGTCTGCATCAACGGGTTCTCTTAAAATTGCAACAATTGCTTTTTTTGCGTGTTGTTTTAAATCTTCGTTTAAATTCGGAAGAATGGTAAGTTGTCTTAATACATCTACCGTTCTTTTGAATATTCTGACAATGTCGCCCTCTGATGAATCAACTTGTTTAGCTATATCTATCCACGGAGTTTCCATAACCCACTGTTCTATAAGAGGAGAATAGAATGAATTTATGTACATTTCCGTATCAATATTATATTCTCGCTGCCGGATATCAATTTTCTTTCTTATATCCTTGATTTTATTAAGGGCTTTTCTTGTTTCTCTGCTAATCGGGCAATCAGGATATACCTCCGTTCTTAAATCTTCCGTAACTAACGCACAAATAACGGAAGCAAGTTCATACGGTTTTAACTCATCCAAGATACCGCTTAATATAATTTCGGATAAGAACAATTCATTTTCAGCTCTTACCATTGAGCAAGTAACACCTGCGTCCGTAACACAACCGTTTTGTATGTAACCTACGTTTTCCAAAATTGATTTATGTGCAAGGAATTTTTCCCAATAAATATCTTTTTGTTTTTCGATATTTTTTGATAGCTCTTTATATTTTTTCTCATATCTTGCAAGTATTTCAATGTTTTTAATGTGCTTTTTGTATCCTCTGCATATATCACATTGATATTTTTGCAAGGCTTCTCTTATTTCTCTTGTTTTATCAATGTATTCCAAAACTTCAGGGGCATTTTTATTACCCTTTTGTTTTGCTTGTTTTTGAAGTGTTCTTGCAAGTTTTCTATATACAATAAATTTCTCTTTTAGCTTATTAAATTCTAAGAAATCTTCATTTGTTAATCCGTGCGGACACTTTTCATTTTTTAACTTTGCAATTGTTTGTTCGCATGCAATTTGTTGCATTACAATCGGTTTTAATCTGTCATTAGAAGAAAAATAACCAAAACTTTTTAATATCAATTCTTTTGCTTGCTCAAGCTCTAAGTTTTGAAGCAAGTTGAGTACCATTGAATAACTTGGAGAGAATTGACTTTCAAGCGGATTAGATTCGCTTCTTACTAAGTCTGCAACTTCATCCGGAGTTTGGAATTGAGTACCCATTACAACAACATACCCGATTTTATCCATTCCTCTGCGGCCTGCTCTGCCTGACATTTGCAAGAACTCATTAGCCGTAAGCATTCTGTGACCGGAGTCTGTCCTTTTACTTATTGCTGAAATAACAGTTGTTCTTGCAGGCATGTTAATACCCGCTGCTAATGTTTCAGTTGCAAAAACGACTTTAATTAAACCTTTTTGGAATAATCTTTCAACAAGCAATTTCCATGCCGGTAATAATCCTGCGTGATGTGAAGCTACGCCGTTGTACAGGTAACTGATATTTTTATTATTTTCTAAATATGCGTGGTCTTTTAAGAACTCATTTATTTCTTCTTTGATTTGTTTTGCTTCGTTTGGAGTTATTAAGTTCAAATCAGAACATTGTTCCATATTTTCATCGCATTTTTTGCGAGAAAACGTGAAATATATGGCAGGCAGCATATCTTTTTTATGCAGAACACTGATTACATCTTTAACGTTGTTATTTTTCTTATGTAGCCTTGCCTGATAATTTAACTTCTTTTCAGGTTTGATTTTTTTATTCAAATGCCCGTCAGGAGTGAGCAAGGTCATAATTTCAAACGGTCTTGATGAATCAAAATAGAAATATTTTAAAGGAACGGGGCGAAAATCAGTATAAACATGTTCTGTTTTGCCGTGTACACTGTTTATCCAATCCGTTAACTGTTTTGAATTTGCAACCGTAGCACTAAGTGCAATAAGTTGAACATTTGATGGTGAATAGATTATGCTTTCTTCCCAAACGGTACCTCTTTGTTCATCATTCATGTAATGAACTTCGTCAAGAACAACGTATTTAACATCACGAAGATTATCTTTTGCCGAACCAAAATTTGTGTTGTAGAGCATATTACGATAAACTTCCGTTGTCATTACAACAATCGGAGCTTCTCTGTTTATAGAGGTATCTCCTGTTAAAAGCCCGACATTACCCTCTCCGTATTTTCTTCCGAAGTCATAAAATTTTTGGTTTGAAAGTGCTTTCAACGGAGTTGTGTAAAAAAGTCTTGTTCCCTCTTCTAAAGCTCTATGAATAGCGTGTTCTGCTATACAGGTTTTCCCTGCTCCTGTTGGGGCACAAACAACAATACTTTTACCGTTATCAATAAAATTTACCGCTTCTTTTTGAAAGTCATCCAGTTCAAAATCAAATTTATACAAGATTTGTTGCCTTATTCATGTGCTTATTATCGTAATCAATTCTTCCGATAAGTTTATTCAAATGTTTTGCCGTTTCAAGGAACATTGGAATACTTAAACTTTGAGCTCCGTCGGAAGATGCATTTTCAGGGTCGTGATGTACTTCCATCATAACACCGTTTGCACCGACAATCAAGCCTGCTTTAGCCATAGGCTCTATTAAATAACGGCGACCTGTGCCATGGCTCGGGTCAACAATAACAGGTAAATGTGAGTATTTCTTTATAACGGGAATAGCTGTAATATCAAGAGTATTTCTTGTCATTGTATTATCTACCCCTTTTATGCCTCGTTCACAAAGAATAACTTTGTCATTTCCGTTATACATAATATGTTCTGCCGCTAATAAAAATTCACGAATTGTTGCAGCGGCACCCCTTTTTAAGATTACAGGTTTGTCGCATTTACCTACGGCTTTTAACAGCTTGAAGTTTTGCATATTTCTTGCACCGATTTGAATAACATCTGCATATTGGCAAACCAAATCCAAGTCTAATGTATCCATTAGTTCCGTAACAACTAACAGACCTGTTCTTTCTCTCGCAATTGCAAGATATTCAAGTGCTTTCTCTTCCAAACCTTGGAAATCATAAGGTGAAGTTCTCGGTTTAAATGCACCGCCTCTTAAAAACTGGCAGCCCATTTCTTTTGCCGCATCAGCGACTCTTAATAATCCGTCTAAATCTTTTTCAACGCAGCAAGGACCAACCATCATTACAGGACGTTCCAAACCGCCTATTCTTACGCCATTTGAAAATTCGATGACAGTATCTTCGGGTTTGCCTTCTCTTGAAGCAAGTTTATAAGGCTCTTGGATAAGTTTTACGCTTCTGACTCCCTCATAAGACTGAAAAGAATGTGGTTCAATAAGCCTTTTATCACCTATTGCAGCAATAACAGTCATTACATCACCATGATTTAATACTGTTTTAAAACCTTTATTCTCCAATGCTCTGACTACAACATTAATTTGTTCTTGTGTAGCAGACGGTTCCATAATTATTATCATACTTCATCCTCTTCTCTATATAGTTTGTCAGAAAGGAAATTTCCCTCTAAAATTCTTTGGTATCTTTATTTTACCTTTTTTTAATTTATCTTTTACGTCGGAAAAACCTTTCATCATTTGACGCATTTGATTAAATTGCGTAATTATTTGATTTACTTCATTAAGAGGTATTCCTGAACCTGCGGAAATTCTCTTTTTTCTTGAGGTATTCATTATAGACGGATTTTCTCTCTCTTCAGGAGTCATACTTGCAATAAAGGATTCAATTCTTTTCATCTGTTTTTCACCTTCTGTTGCAATAGTTTCTTTTGTGTCTTTATTTAACCCCGGAATCGGTAACATTCCCAATAAATTATCAACAGAGCCGAACATTTTCATTTGCTTTTGCATTTTTAAAAAGTCATTATATGAAAATTCAGCTTTTGCCATTTTCTTTTCAAATTCTTTAGCTTGTTTTTCGTCAAAAACTTCTTGTGCTTTTTCTACAAGAGATACAATATCTCCCATTCCGAGAATTCTGTCAGCCATTCTTGACGGATGAAAATCATTTAATGCTTCAAGTTTTTCACCTGTACCTGTTAATTTGATAGGTTTACCTGACGCTTGAACAACGCTTAAAGCAGCCCCGCCCCTTGAGTCCCCGTCTAACTTTGTTAATACAAGACCTGTTATATCAAGCTGTAAATTGAAGTTTTCAGCAACGCTTACCGCTTGTTGACCCAACATTGAATCAATAACAAGCAGCTTTTCCTGCGGATTAAAGGCTCTATCTATAAGCAACAGTTCCGCCATCATCTCATTATCTATTTGCAGACGACCTGCCGTATCAATTATAACAACGTTAAATCCGTTTGATTTTGCATATTCAATAGAATCTGATACAATTTTTTGAACATCCGTACAACCGTCAATTGTGAATACTTGTGTTTGAATTTGTTCCCCAAGAGTTTTCAATTGCGTTATTGCAGCGGGACGATATACATCAGCCGCAACCAATAACGGATTTTTGCCTTCTTTTTTGAGTTTTATTGCAAGTTTTGCCGCAGTTGTAGTTTTACCTGAACCTTGTAATCCTAACATCATAATTAACGCAGGATGTCCAGTAAGATTAAGCGGAGTATTTTCGTTTCCCATTATGGCAACTAACTCATCATGAACAATTTTAATTAATTGTTGTGAGGGATTAACTCCATTTAAAACATCTTCACCAAGAGCCTTTTCTCTTAATGAGGTCATAAAAGTTTTAACTACTTTTAAACTTACATCAGCTTCAAGTAATGCTCTTCTTACTTCCCTTAACGCATCAGACATGTTTTCTTCTGTTAAAGTAGCGTTACCGGAAGCCTTTTTAATTATTTCTCTTAATTTGTCAGTTAAATTATCAAACATAGTAATTAAATTTTACTATAAAAAAATACAAATGTAAGTGAAAGGTTAATCTTTTATACATACGGTTTACGCAGTAATTTTTTCTTCTAAAATTTCTTCCAAACTTACTTTTGAGTTCATCTTTTCTTGAATTTCAGACATTTGTTTTTCAATGTTAAATTTAATAGTTCTCTTGTTTTTATTTAAAGATACGCCTTTTTTTACTTCATCAAAAACAATAAAAGAATTTAATTGCATATAAGTTTTAATATCTTTTGCATTTTTTGTTGTTTTAAGCATACTTTCGCTTTTACCAAGTGTATATTTTAAAATTAAATCAACAATAAATTTATTTAAACGAAGAGTTTGTTGTCTTTCTTGGTTAATTAAAGAATTTAAAAGAACTTTGAAATGTGTTTCGATTGTGTTGATTAAACTTTTTCTTTGAATCCACGGAATAGATTTAGAAAGATGAGCAGTGCATTCATTTAATCTTGTATCTGCATATTTAACAAGTAAGTACTTTTTAATGTTTTCTTTAATTTCTCTCATTCCGTAATCCTTTATATATGTGTTCCTCTGTACAACAGAAAAATAGAGCAATTTTATATTGCAAATTTTTCCTTTTTTGACTTGATAATTCTGCTAGTTTTTATTTTTTGTTAATATATAAAAATAGTATAAATCGCCAAAGTCCTTAATTAGCTTGACTTAATAAATTTTGTTCAAACTATACTTGTTTTATATCATAAATTTTAAAATTATAACTACTCTATTTGTATGGTAATTTCTAAAATTTTTAAAATTATAATATTGTAAAATAAAAGGTAAACATGGCTACAAATTTTCAGTTTCTTAAAAATGTAAATAAAGACTTATATGAAATTATAACAGAAGCGGAAAAACTTTATCAGGATGAGTATTTTGACCAATGCATGACTCAAACAAGACGCTTTGGAGAACAAGTCTGTAAAGATATGTTGGAACAAAACAACATTCAAACAGGTAGTTTTGATGAAATGATTGCTACCCTTAAAGATTATTCAAACGGTCATACTCAAGAAAAAGAATTTATTGAAGATTTATATTTCCTAAAGAAAAACGGAAATCAGAGCACACACTCCGGCAAAGTAAAAAAGAACGGAATGACTGCTCTTGAGTGTTTACAGCGTGCATTTGAAGTTGCAATTAATTATAGCGTTTACCATAAACATGCAAATGCTAATATCTTAAAACTTAACTACGACGTTGAACTTTTAGTTACAGGTAAAAAATCAAAAGTTTCTTTAAAAGAAAAATACGAGCAAGAAAAGAAAAAACAAAATTCCGATGAAAATAGTAATTTCTCGGTAAGAGTTTCTAAACCGAACTTTAAACATGAACTAATAGAAAAGAAAAACTCTTCCGATAAAAAAATAAAAATATCTTTCTTTTGGAAAATGATTGCATTTTTCTCTTGCATTTCTTTTTGCGGTTTAATTTGTTTTATTTTTCTTTTATTATTTGCGAAATAGCTTTGTATCTAAGGTTTTTAATATTTCTTTTCTTGACTGTCAATTATTATAATGATACCCTATTATACAGAGATTGGGATATAAATAATGAAATATTTAAGTTGCAGATATATTGAACACGGTATGGATTTTGAACACACACGTTTAGAAACATGCTGTTTTACGTGCCATAGCGGCGGAGGAAGAATTACTTTACAAAACGAATACGCAGGTGAGCCGATTGACTGGCAGGCTCTTTTTGATAAAAAAAGAATACACAGAGAAAAACACAGAACCGGTGATTTAATGCCGAATTGTGTAGGTTGTGTTTTTCTTGAAGAAAAAGATTGGGATGAAGAAGATTACATAAATTATTTGCAATTTAACTACTGGATAAAATGTAACAGCAGATGTACATACTGTTATGAAGTTCAAAACAGGCACATTTTTGAAAAAATCACACCTTATAATTCTGTTCCTGTAGTAAAAGAAATGTTAGAAAAAGGAATGTTAAAACCGGGCGGAGAAGTTTCTTTTGGCGGTGGTGAGCCTACAATTGCTCCTGAATTTGAAGATTTGATTAATCTGCTTACCGAGTACGGTTTTAGTAATATGAGAATACATTCATCAGGAATAAAATTCTCACCCGCAATTGAAAATGCAATCAAAAAAGGTTTAATGAATGTTGTTATTTCCGTAGATTCAGGTTGCGAAAAAACTTATAAGAAAGTAAAAAGAGTCAATGCTTATAAAAAGGTATTGGAAAATATGAAAAAATATGCCGATGCCTGCACTGACGGTTACGGTTTGATGACCTCTAAATACATTATTATTCCTAATGTTAACGACAACAGAAAAGAAATTGATATGTGGATTGACAGTGTTGTTAAAGCAGGTGGACGCTGGCTTGCATTAGATATTGAAGATGTTTGGTATAAAACTAACAGAGCAACAATTTCGGCATATTATATGGAATTAATTGATTATGTTCAATCAAGGGCAAAAGCTCTTAATATGAAGTTTGAACTTTATGACAGAGCCAGAGGCTTAAAAGAAGGCAAAAATCAACTTTAATTGTTAACAAATTGAAAGTAATTTTTGTTTTAATGGCAATTTTTTCTTTCTTCGGTTGTTTTAATAATTGAAGGTAATATATTTCTATGCTTAATAACAGAATAACATCAGTTCTCCCTAATATGAATTTTTCAAAAGCTGCTTGCCGGAAAAAAGTTAAATCAGCGGTAAATTCTTATGTTTCAATGCCTTCAAGCTTAAAAACTCCAAACACTGAAAATTTAAAAGCATATATACCTTCATTTAATGCGGCTAAAACAAAGCCTAAAAAATTAACTCCTCAACAACAATTGAATGTTGTTATGTCTAAATTAGACAGGGATTCATTAAAAAGAATTGAAAATCTTGACAGAAGAGGAATCCTTTTGGATAAATCTTCTAACGACGGTTCAACTGTACTTGATAATATGTACAAGATAGCAACCGAACCGAGAATAAAAGGTTTATCGGACAAAGTTATTTTGGCGGAAGTAATAAAAGCCTTGGATAATCCTTATTCAATTACTCAAAAATTCGGAGATATTCCTATCTCCGTAGCAAGAGATATTGCAAGAGAAACCGGCAAAGAATTCCCTAACAGTGTATTAAATGTAACTTCTTCTTCTTGCGTTGTTGCCAGTATGGAGTTTAATTTGGCAAAAAAAACACCGGCTGAATTTGTAAGATTTGCACAAGGTCTTTCGGGTGCTGATTATTGTGTTGATAAAAAAGTTCAAATGTCTTCCATTTCAGATAGTTTTACCTCAGGAATTTGGATGCTTAGAGAATTTGATACCGATTGTACATTAGGTAAAAATTGGGAAGATATAACAGTTAAAATAAGACCTGACAGAAATGCAATTGTAAGGGCAAGAGTACAAACTTCTTATAAAGATCCGGGGGAACGCTCTTGCGTTGATGTATTAATTCAATCTGCATTATTAAATTTGGGTTCTCAAAACTCATATAATGCTTTAATTGATGAACGACAAGGAAAATTCAATCCTGATAAATCAGGTTTAACGGATTTTGAAAAGAACTTTGTTGAAGAAATTGTTTTTGACAAACCTAAAATTTCTGTTGTATACCAAAATCTTGATGAAAATGGAAAATTAATCGGATACAATTGTGATTTAAGTGAAATGAAACAACATATATTATCTTCTCTAAAGAATGGTCAAAATGTTATAATCGGTTATACTCACTTGAATAAAGACAATGTTGTAGAAGGCGGGCATGAAATAACAATTACCGATTACATAACAGATGAGAACGGCAGAGAAATGTTTATTTGTAATGATACAGATGACAATATCGATAGACCGATAAAGAAACCTGTAGATGAATTGCTGCCGCTTATCCACCATGCCGGTATAATGAAAAATGCTTTAAATGAGAATGACGTCGTTGTTGAGCCTTGGAGAGAAATTCTTTCTCAATACCGGCAGCTTATAAATAACGGGCAACAATAGTTTATTCTAAAAATTCTTTTCCGATGTCTGTTCTGTAATATATATTGTTATTGAGTGCTTGAATTTTCTCTATTTCTTTATAAATTGCAGGTGCAGGATTTTTTACATCATTATTGCATATAGTTAAAATTCTTTCTGCTTTGTGGTATTCAATTTCATTGTTTGAAATAACAGTGTTTGAGAATAAATAAGTTAAATTTCGTTCCGAAGGAAGTTTTATTGTTCTCGAAATATTATCAAGTTTGTTATTTATATAATCTTTATCAGCTATGATAACGCCAAGAGCAGTCCCCTCTTTATATTTGATATTAATTTTATTAACTTTTCTTTTTGCTAAAAGATAGAAAATTTCAAGTAAATCACAGTCTAAATGCTCAATTAAAACTTGAGCTTCGGGATCTCCCATTCTTATATTGTATTCAAGCGTGTATAATTTATCTTCGCTAAACATAAGTCCTGCGTAGATAATGCCTGTAAAATCAGTTGCGTTTTCTTTTTTTAACGCTTTAGATAATTGTTTTATGTATTCATCAAGTAATGATTTTTCTTTATCTGTTAACGGAATTGGAGCAATTGCACCCATTCCTCCTGTATTCTTTCCTGTATTATTGTTGCCTTCTCTTTTGTAGTCCCGAACAGGACAGAACGGCTTCATTGTTTTTCCGTCCCACATCAGCATTTGTGAAACTTCTTTTCCTGTTATAAATTTTTCTATTAAAAGTTTGTTTTTACTTTCCGTATCTTTGTAATCAAAATGCCCGTTTTTGAGATTTTCATCAATTATTTTAATGGCTTCTTCCCTATTTTTAGCGATAAAAGAACCAAACCCTCTAAAAAAAGAGTTTTGCTTAATTACAACGGGATACCCAAACTTCTCTTCAATTTTATTGTAGTCCTCAAGGCTTTCTATAAGTGTAAAATCAGGGGTTAAAATGTTATTTCTTTGCATAAATTGCTTTGAAAAATATTTTGAACTTTCTAATTGACACCACTTCTTTGAAATTCCGACAGTCGGAATATTGTAGTAGTATCTGAAAATATCAAATGTTCCAATGCAAAGTTCACCCTCTGATTGGTCTATTACCAAGTCTATTTTCTTTTCTTTTATAAAATCTTTTATTTCAGGAGTCGGAACATTCCCTATATTTTCTCCAAATTCAAGAATTGCTTTATTTTTCCCCCAATAGTACAGGTTGTTTAAATATGGAGAAGTCGATATTTTTTTTGCAATAGAGTAATCCTTTACGGAATTGCCGCTCATTAGTACATTTAATTTTTTATTGAAATGTTTTAGAAAAAACATAAATAGTTCCTTTTCTATAAAACGATTTTTTCGCCCATTTTTAAATCATATTCTTTTGGGTTGAATTGCATAAATCCCGAGAAAGGAGAAAATGTCATTTCTCCAAAAATAACCCTGTCTTTACAGTCTCTAAAGTCAACCCTTACATACTTAAACCCTTTTGATAGTTTTCTTGCCATATCAAGCATTTCCTCAATATGTTCATTATGTTCGATCGATGCCTTTTTATATTTATAAGAAAAACAAAAATCAGTTTGCGAGCAATCAACATTGTATAAAAACGGATGACAAACTCCATCTTTAAAACAGTTATGCTCTATATAAACAGGTTCACCGTTAAAACAGTGGATTTGGTAATCAGTTCTTCTTTTGTCAACAGTTTGAATAGTATATTCTTCTGCTAAAATTCTAGGCTTTATACTTTTGTATTGCAATTCTGCATTATAGTCATAATAATTTGTATTTAGCCAGTTTGCCATGCAAGTAATTGCTTTTTCTCGAAATTTTTTAAGAAATTCCGTCTTATTTTGAGCAATTATATTCATTCTGCAGCCATGAGAAGCCTTTAAAACAAACTTATCAGGAAGTAAGTCAAAATTAATATCATCTGCACTTTCTGCTGTTTGGTATGTTTTAGAGATATGTTCTTCTCCTATAATATTTTTAGCCCACTCTTTTGCTTCAATTTTATCGGTAAGTTTTGTTTTTATGGATAAATCTTCATTTAACAGTAACCACCAAATTTTTTCATTAAAAGTTTTGGGGTTGTCTAAATTAAGAGAGTAACCGTTTTTTAGCTTGAAATTCTTTTTTATAAAATATGTGTAAAATTCTTCCGGACACTGCTTGAAAAAAGGATAATTTCCTCTTAATAAATAAAAATATATTTCCCAAAATTGTTTCATTTACTGACCTAAACTTTTACCTTGTAATAATTTTAGAACAACTATGTCGGGCATGCAAATTGAAAAATTTATTATATCCGTTATATTAGGGAATATTTTTATCCTATTTCATTTCGCCGATATTAGGAATAACAGATTTAACATTACCTTCAGCCTTAAAATCTTTTGGGTTCATTGTAATTGAAATTCTGTCAGCTTCAATTGTTCTGCCTTTTGATTCGATTTTAGAACGTCCTACAAAAACGGCTTCATTTAACTTTTTAGTTGTTTTATCAGGAAATACGTTAACTTTTGGACCTCTGGCAGTGTAATCTTCATATACAATTTTTGTTTTGCCTGATGCCGTTACAAAATTTGAACTCTTGTTGTATGACTGATAATCAGACCAAATTTCAATATCTTTGTTGTCATCAGAGGTTATATGCGTATATACATTGCCTGTTGCAACCGCATTTTGTGTAATATTGTCATATACCAGTTTGTTTGCCGTAATTTTACTTTTATTTTGATTTAATTTTGCACTTCCGATAAGTTGAATTTTTTTAACATCGTTATTTTTTGTTAAATCAACAATTGCTTGGTTTGAAAATGTTTCAACATCTCTATATACAATGTTTACATTACCGAACGCTTTCATAACATTTGCTTGTTTATGGTACTCTTGTCTGTCAGCCGTTACAATAACGAGCGGTTTATCACCTTCTGTAATGGTTGAAATGGCATTCCCTTCTGCAGATAAAACTTTATCTAAAAGAGACATTTTTAAAATTTGTGCTTTAATTTCATGATTTTTTCCCGATTGAGCAAAGAAAGAATAAGCATTATCTTTAAATTCAACACTGTTTACCTTGTTGTTTTTAGGGTCAACATTTACAACTGCTCTCGGGCTAATAACATTTACGTCGCCTGATTTTACTTTTACATTACCCTCTAAATAAATTTTACTGTCGGAATCTTTAAATTCTTGAGTGTCTGATTCTACAGAAAGTGAAGCCGCATAAGCAATTCCGCTTGCAAGTAGTCCTAATATCAGTAACGAATGTATTATCTTATTTTTCATACCCTATCCTTTATCTTACATATAGAATTGAGTGACAGTCCTGCCTTCTATATGAAAATCAGTAAAGTCGCCTTTTAATACTGCCTTATTTCCCATTATAACCGCTTCGTTTGGTCTTTCTATTTTTACATGCCCGTTTGCAATAATATCAGAACCTTGTCCGGCATAAGAAATTCGGTCTGTTGAAATGTTTGTTCCGTCAAAATAAACCAAAACAACATTATCATATAAAATTATTTCTTTTTTTAAATTATGGTAAGTTCCTTTATCAGCTTTAAAACTTGCTTTAACTTTTTTATCGTCATAAAAGTTCCCGATTATTCCTTCAAGTAAAACAATATTATCACCGTCAGAGTATCTGCCGTCGTCGGCATATAATTCCCAAAGTTTATCTCCGTCTTTTGTTTCCGTAACAAGAAGATTTTCAATATTTGCTTCTCTGTTTTTGTAAGTATTATCGGCAATTTTATGCTTGAAATTTTGAGTTATAACACCGGCTGAAATGAACGCCCAAAGGCACGAAAAAACTACTGCGGATAACAAAACCGTATATGCAATATTTCTTTTACTTTTAAATAAATTTTTTAGTGCCATAACTTATTAATTATTATATAACAACAATTAAAATGCAATTGTTATTAATTAGTTTTTATAAGATAATTTTTGTATGAGCGAGTTATCAAAAGATATAAAAGAAGAAATTTATAAATGTTCAAAATGCGGTTTATGCAGAAGCGTATGCCCTGTTTTTCTTTCAACAAAAAATGAAATGTTTTTGCCACGAGGTCGTTTTATTGTGCTGAATAATCATATTAATAATTCAGCCATGCTTCATAAATCATTTATAAATCAGCTTGATGTTTGTTTAAACTGTAATTTATGCAAAGATTTTTGTCCCAGCGATATTGATTCAAACAAAATTTTTACGGAAGTTAAATCTAAATATGATTACAAATATGGCATAATTCCATTTTCTTTAAAACTTAAATCTATTTTTTACTTGGAAAAAATTAAAAGTATTTTCAATAAAAACATTGCAGTAAAAAGAATAAGAACAAATTCTCAAAAAACAAAGAAAGTTGCTTTTTTTGAGGGCTGCTATAATAAATTTGTTAATCCTTCCGACAAAAATGCAGTTTTAAATATTTTAGAAAAACTTGGCTATCAAGTTGATGTTATCTCCTCTTGCTGCGGATACCCGTATATTTCAGAAGGCAATATTGAAAAGTTCAAAAAAAATGCTTCCAATATACTTAAAATAGATTTTTCACAATACGAATATATTATGTGCAGCTGTGATACTTGTTATGATACTTTGAATAAATTCCTTGAATTTATTCCTGACTCAGAAGCTTTTATTAAAAAACTTATAAGATTTGATGAATTTTTGAAAGTTAAAGACTATGGTTATTCAATAAATCCTAATTATTTGTATTTTAAGCCGTTGATAAGAAAAGATGATTTTACTATTAAACAATTAAATAAAAAAGGATATTGTTCTCTAATGGAAAATTTCTTTATCTTTAAATATCCGAAAATTTCTAAAGTTATTGCAAATAATATGTTTCAAGATGAAAATGAATTACAAAATAAAAACATTATAACAACTTGCATGCTTACAAAATGGGGGTTAACTAACTTGTTCAGAGGTAAAAACTATAATGTAAAAGTCCTTAGTTTAGCTGAATACCTTGATTTATATGGTAAATAAAAAAAGTTGTTGACTAAAAATATTTAATTGATATTATAATTACATAAACAAGAGCCACGTTAGCTCAGTTGGTAGAGCAAGGGACTGAAAATCCCTGTGTCCTTGGTTCGATTCCGAGACGTGGCACCATTTTAAAACAGTAAAGACAAGGCATTTGATCTTGTCTTTTATTTTGTAAAATTTTCTTACCAAACATTATTTTTATAATGTAGGTTGGGTTTTAACCCAACGTAAATAATAAAAATAGAAGAAAAGAGAGTTTCATAATATATAAAATGAATTATCGCAGAGCACATATAGAAAACTCAAAAATATTTATAACGATGGTAACGAGCAAACGAAGACCGATATTAATTGAAAATATAAACTTATTAAGAAATTCATTTAAACAAACAAAAGAAAAAATAAAATTTGGAATAGATGCCATTGTAATATTGCCAGACCATTTACATATGATAATTCAACCAAATGACAACAAAACATACCCCGAGATAATAAAAAGAATAAAAGTTAATTTTTCAAGAAATATAGATACAACTAAAATAGAAGATTACGAGGTATCTGAAAGCAGAAAAAGTAAAAACGAAAAAGATATATGGCAAAGAAGGTACTGGGAACACACAATAACAGATGAAAAAGATTTGCACGATTGCATAGATTACATACATTACAATTCGGTAAAACACCGATTAGCAAAACAAGCAAAAGAATGGAAATATTCAACATTTGAAAAATATGTAAAATCAGGATTGTACGACGAAAATTGGTGTGATTTTAACGAGAATAGTGGAGTTAAAATATATGAATAATATACAAGAATAATGTTGGGTTAAAACCCAACCTACAAACTCTTGCTATACATAAATTATTATTTCCTAAGCAAGACATAAGACTACATCAAGAAAAAATGGAAAATGGTTTTTCGGGGAGAACAATAGATACTAAGTTTATTACACCAACGCTAAAAGAATTAAATTTACCATCAATGGCTGAAAGTGGTTGGTTAACTCGTTCATTAGAACAACCTTTTCCATATAATTTAGATTATCGGGGACATATTCAAAAGCCTTCTGTAAAAGAAGCATTTTTGCAAATAATTGACTACATTCAAAATAGACCGAATTTAACAGAAACTATTGTTATATGTCTATTATTTAATGTTATTTTAGAAACTAAAAAGCACGAAATAAAAATTACAAAATTAGAAAATCCAGATAGATTGCAAATTTTAGACATAATAAAAATGCTTTCAGAACATTTCTTTTATAACTATCATATATTTGGTGGTGCAAAACTACCTGTTATTGCGTTCTATGCGATATATTATTGCAGGATATAAAAAGATATGAGGATTGTCATTTAAAAGAATTAGGTTTCCATACAACATGTGATACTACATCAAAAAGTGCTGGAGATATCGAAATATTTGACAATAATAACACATTAAAAGAAGCTCTTGAAATTAAATTTGAAAAAGAAATTGATGCAAATATGGTAAGAATAGCCAAAGAAAAGATAATTAAATACAACCCAATTAGATACTATATTCTTTCAACAGAAAAAATTAAAAAAGAAGATATTGATGAAATTGATGAAATAATTGTTGATGTAAAGAACAATCATGGCTGTCAAATAATATTAAATGGGGTGATTCCAAGTCTGAAATATTATTTAAGATTAGTTTCTTCTTTGGAAGTATTTATCAAAAATTATTCTAGTTTGATAGAAAATGATAAAGAATTAAAACCAATACATAAGGAAATGTGGAAATCTATTATCAACAAATATAATGATACTATTTAACATAAATTGTTGCTACAAGTGTTATAAAAGCGATAATAAGTGTAATAGCAGTTAAACTAATAGTCCATACAAAACGGATATGTTCTGTTTGTTCTTTTAGTTCCTCATTGCATAGCTATAATGTCTTATCAGCTTTATTATTAAAATCATAATTTATATTGTTTTAATTTGGCACGTTGTTGGATTAAATCTTGATTTTTACTTTCATCCCAACATTGCTTCCAACATGAAAGATAGTCTTCATCATTATAATCACTCGGACACAGTTCTTTAATTCCATATTTTTCATAATCTCTATATGGATTTTTGATTGCACTCAAAGTATTTTGTCCTGTACTATGGGTATGTAAAATCTGTAAAAGATTGGAAGTATTCATCTTTCCATAAGTTTGTACAAAATAATTTGTACGATATAAATTGGGGAAGTGATGTTGATATAAAAGACTTTTTAAATTTAGATTATGAATGAAATTTTCTGATTACAATTAATCTCCAAACAGGTAGTTGAATTTCAAATACGACTGTGATAACATTTGTCATGGGTTAATTTATATATAAGGGCAGATTTATGATAGAACCGATTTCAGCTATTAGAGTTAATCAAATTTCTCAAGTTTCAAATCCGAGCGAAGTACTTCGTCGTGGGGTATTGGAAGAAAGTAATCCTAATTACTTTGCTAATGAAGAAGTTGACTCTTTTGTGAATTCGGACTCTTCTGTTTTAGAAAAAAAGTACAATTTGGCTTGCCAAGTTGCTGCTTATTATAAAACTCAATATGAAAATTTACTTAAAAACGGTGAATGTATAGCTTAGTTTGATTTTTACACACTGGACTCATTTTTGTTTATGTGATATTAATTTTCTATGGATAATAAGAAAAAATTTTGGTGTGCATTTTCAAGGTTAACAAAGACAAGTTCAGCTTTTGTTAATAAATTGTATTCTCACTTTGGTGATATTGAATATGCATGGAACGCTGAAGAGGTTGAATTAAAGCAAGTTGAAGGAGTTTTAAAATCCGGTGTATCGGCTTTTATTAATGAGCGTAAAACTGTTACTCCCGAAGAATGCTTGGAATTTTTGGATAAGAACGGAATAAATTTTCTTTATCCCGATGATGTAAGGTATCCGTATGCATTAAGACACATTGAAAATCCTCCGATTGGACTTTTGATGAAAGGTGATATAAACAACTGCAATCTGGAAAGAACTCTTGCTGTTGTCGGTTCAAGACGGGCAAGCGAAAATTCTAAAATTACTTTGAGAAAAATTTTGTCTGATTTCCATGATTCTGATATTTGTATCGTATCAGGGCTGGCAGAGGGAATAGATACTGTAGCTCACAAAAGTTCAGTTGATAATAATATGAGAACAATTGCTGTTTTAGGCGGAGGTTTTAACAGATTGTACCCCTCGTCTAACAAAGGTTTGTTCGATAAAATATTAGAGCAAAACGGGGTTATTTTATCGGAGTATTGGGTTGATTCTGAACCTATAAGCTGGCATTTCCCGTTAAGAAACAGAATTGTTTCAGGTTTATCAAAAGGTGTTCTAATAGCAGAAGCTGCTTTAAAATCAGGTGCAATGATTACTGCTCATTTGGCATTAGAACAAGGAAAAGAGCTTATGTGCATGCCGGGGCTAATCTCAAACCCTAATACACAAGGAATTTATAAACTTATAAAAGACGGGGCAACCATAGTAACTAATTACCAAGATATACTGGATGCTATGAATTGGACTCTTGAAAAAAGCGGAAGTAAGGACAAAAGTAAAAAAGAAGAGTCAACATTCACTCCTGATGAACGGAAAATTTTGGATTGTATAAGTAAAGACGCCTTGTCTATTGATGAGCTTGTTATTAAAACCGACTTGAATATTAATGATTTAATGGTAATATTAACAAAGTTAGAATTGGAAGGCATAATTTCACGAATTAACGGTGAAAAATATATTTTGGTAAAATAGAGAGAATAATGGCAAATAAAAAAGAAAAAACACTGGTTATAGTTGAGTCACCTGCTAAGTCAAAAACTATTAAAAAGATATTAGGTGACGGTTATCAAATCGAAGCAAGCTACGGACATATCAGAAATCTCCCTACAAAAGATCCAAAAACTGATAATTTGGGATTTGATGTAGAAAATAATTTTGAACCAAAATTTGAAATAATACCTCAAAAAAAAGAAGTTGTAAGAAAATTAAATGATTTAGCAAAGAAGTTTGATACTATTTTGATTGCATCCGACCCTGACCGTGAGGGGGAAGCAATAGCGTGGCACGTCAGACAAATATTAAAGGTGCCTGATGAAAAAATCAAGAGAATAGAGTTTAATGAAATTACGCCGAAAGCCGTTAAATATTCTGTTGAACATCCTCGCACAATTGATATGGATATGGTTCAAGCACAACAAACAAGACAAATTCTTGATAAATTGGTAGGTTATAAGTTGAGTCCCGTACTATGGAAACAAATGGGAAACTATAACTTATCGGCAGGCAGAGTTCAATCTGTTGCACTAAGAATGATTTGTGAAAGAGAAGATGAAATTGAAGCCTTTGTTCCGCAAGAATATTGGTCAATTCATGCTTTGTTGGTAAAAGACGGCAAAACATTCGAAGCCGAACTTTCAAAATACAAAAGTAAGTCTGTTGAAAAAACAATAAAAAATGAAGAACAGGCTAAGAAGATAGCAGATGAACTTTTAAAATCAGAATTTAATGTTTCAAAAGTTACTAATAAAACTACAAAAAGAAAACCTACTGCCCCATTTATTACTTCAACATTGCAACGTGCGGCAAGCTCAAAATTAGGGTTTGGTGTTCAAAAAACAATGCAGGTTGCTCAAAAATTATATGAAGGTATTGAAATTGATGGCGGTGCAGTCGGTTTAATTACATATATGAGAACTGATAGTGTCAGAGTTTCTGATGATGCTATGAATATGGCAAAAGATTTCATTTTAGGAAATTACGGTGAAAAATACTACCCTGAAACTCCGAATGTATATGTAAAAGGTAAACAAAACGTACAGGATGCTCACGAAGCAATCAGACCGTCATATCCTGAACGTACACCTGAAAGTATTAAACAGTATCTGGATAATGACCAATACCGCTTATATAAGTTAATTTGGGAAAAGTTTATGTCTTCTCAAATGGCAAATGCGGAAGTTGCTAATAAATCTATAGAAATTACGGCAGGAGATTATACTTTAAAAGCAGGTACGAGCAAAGTAACTTTTGACGGTTTCTTAAAATTATATAATGACTGTGAAGAAGAGAGTTCTAATGACGATAATGCAAAAATTCCCGATTTAGAAAAAGGTGATAAGGTTGATTGTAATAAAATTAATCCGAAACAACATTTTACTCAACCGCCGCCAAGATATAACGAAGCATCTTTGGTTAAAGCATTGGAAGAATACGGAATCGGTCGTCCATCTACTTATGCAACAATTATTACTGTTATTCAAACAAGAAAATATGTAGAGAAAAAAGATAAAGCACTTCACCCGACAATATTAGGAAGAGCTGTTTCTAAACAGTTGGTAGAGCAATTCTCTGATATTATGGATTACAAGTTTACCGCCGGAATGGAAGAAAAACTGGACTTGATTGCTGAAAAGAAAGCTGTTTGGAATCAAGTTTTAAAAGATTTCTACGGTCCGTTTATGGATGAAGTTCAAGCCGTAATGAAAACGGCACATAAAATAACTATTGAAACAAAAATTGTATGTCCTAATTGCGGAAAACCCATGATTGTTCGTTCCGGTAGAAACGGTTCACAGTTTTTAGGCTGTTCCGGGTATCCTGATTGTAAAACAATAATGTCTTTAAATGCACTTACGGAGGCAGACGAAGAACAAGAAGAAAAACCGCAGGAAGTTTGCGAAGAAAAATGTGAAAAATGCGGTTCTGACATGGTGTTTAAAATTGGTCCGTATGGAAAATACATGCAATGTACTAATGAAAACTGTAAAAACAGAAAAACATACCATAAGTCAACAGGTGTTCCCTGCCCGAAATGCGGAGAGGGGCAGATTATAGAGCGTAAATCAAAAAGAGGAAACGTGTTCTATGGCTGTAACAAGTATCCTGCTTGTGATTTTGTTTCTTGGTATGAACCCGTAAACGAAAAATGTCCTAAATGCGGAAGTATTTTAGTTAAAAAGATTACAAAATCCAGCAAGAAAATTGCTTGCAGCAAAGCAGGTTGTGATTATTCAAGAGATATGGAGGAAGAAGCTGATGTATAAGTTTGGTCTTATCGGGTATCCTCTTTCTCATTCAATGTCAAAAGTTATACATGAAGCAGCTTTTAAATCTATCGGTGAAGAAGGTTCTTATGAACTTTTAGAAACCGAACCTGAAAATTTGATTTCAAGAGTGAAGTACCTTAGAACAAACGGTTTTCAAGGGTTTAATGTTACTATTCCGTTAAAAGTTCCTATTGTATTGTTTCTTTCGGGGGTAGATAACGTTGCAAATATTGCAGGTTGTGCAAATACAATTAAAGTTCTG
>CAYYPD010000010.1:3457-39453 GCA_964473445.1 uncultured Muribaculaceae bacterium | reverse complement strand
AATGATTCAGAATTCCGTCAAGAGTTTCTTCTGTTAAATTAAGGTTTTCAATAAACTCAACAACACGGACACTTTGTTCATTGTGCTTGTACCCGTTCGGCATTAATTGATTCAATACTCTCTCTCCGCTATGCCCGAACGGAGTATGCCCCAAATCATGACCGAGAGCGATTGCTTCCGTTAAATCTTCATTCAAATCTAACGCTCTTGATATTGTTCTTGCAATTTGCGACACTTCAAGAGTATGAGTCATTCTTGTTCTGAAATGGTCATCGTATGGAGAGAAAAATACTTGAGTTTTGTGTTTTAAGCGTCTGAATGCTTTTGAATGCAGTATTCTGTCCCTATCTCTTTGATACTCTGTTCTTAGTGAACACGGAACTTCATACATTTTTCTGCCTTTAGTTTCGGAACTCTTTGTTGCAAGAGGGCTTAAAAAAAGTTTTTCCCTCTCTTCAATTTTTTCTCTGACTGTTTTTTTCTCTATATCCATAACTCTCCCAACCAATTTTATTTTATTAGAAACAATAGTGTTTTACCATATTTTGGAAGAATTATGTTTAGAATATTTAATAATTTTTCATATCGGGACTTGATTAATTGTTATTTTTTATATATTATCAAGCTATAAAGAATACTTGAAAGGAAATAAAAATGTCAATTGAATGTGCAGTATGCGGTAAAAAACCTTTAAAAGCTTCAAAACTTTCATTTTCTCATAAACACAATGTTTACAGACAAAACCCGAATCTTCAATCAGTAAAGATTAATGATAACGGAACAGTTAAAAAAGTAAAAGTTTGTACTTCTTGTTTAAGAGCAGGCAAAGTTCAAAGAGCTGTTTAAAGTAATTTTAAATTTGATTAATAAAAACTTCCGTTTAATTCGGAAGTTTTTTTATGCTTGCTCTTGAATTATGTAATTTAATACATCTGCAATATCTTGATTTAATTCACCGGTTTCTACTTTTTGATTGAGTATCTCCACTGCTTCACTATGTGAAAGGGCAGTTTTATAACTCCTTTCTTCCCGCAAGGCGGAATATACATCTGCAACGCTAAGAATTTGACCCAATAAATCAGGGTTTTGAGTTGCATACTTGTGATGATTGCGTATTAAGTTCAGTGTGCGTTTATCTAAATTCGTTTTAGATAACAACTCATAACCCAGCTCAGAATGAAGATTTATAACATCTTTTTCCTCTTTGGTTAATGCCGTTTCCTTATTCAGTATGTCAGGCGGAATTAGCACTTTTCCGTAATCATGAAACACAGCGGCTTTTTGGAGAATTTCTTTATCATCATCGGATAATCCGAGTGAATCTGCTATTTTTGTTGCATACATTGAAGTTTCTTGCAGATGACTTTGTGAAATTTCAGTTATGTTACTGCTGTGGGTTTCTGCTTTAATTCCTTTTGATTGCAGCATTTTTGTAGCTTTAGGACTCGCTTTTAGTAATTGGTTTATTTTTTCATCACTCGAATACAGTTTTAATAACTGCATAGGGGTACAAAATTCCTCAATATTCGGAATTTGTGTACTTTGAAATTCAGGAACAGTTGTATTGTTTCCACGAACAAAAACATCACCAGTTTGAATAGGTGCGGTTATGCCTGTATTTTGCCAAGCACAATTTTGCCGTATGCCACCAAACTGCTTAACACTCCCCGTATTATTAAGACTGTAATTTAAATTTATTTTGTCCAATTTCCAATATTTTCCCCATGTATATAAAGTATTTTTTAAATTAAAAATTGCCTAAGAAAAATTAATTAATAAAAAATACGATAATTTAATATTCACTTTATTTACAAATTTTAACATTTCTATAGTTTTTCTAAAGTTGAAAAAAAATGTGTCGATAAGAAAAACAAGTGTAGTTAATAAGGAGAAATTATGGACTTTAATATTGAGAAATTTAAGCAAGTATTGAAAGATAATGGTGTAGATGTAAAAGCTTTATCAAAAATTGAGCCGAAAAAATCTGAACCCGTTAATATTTGGGATGATGAGGACGGATACAACCAAGATATTAAAGATACTGAAAATTTTGTCGAGAACGCAACAACTGAAAACGGCGGTTATACGCAAGAAGAACTTTCTCAAATCCACCAAACAATGAGTTACCTTGACGGGGCAGAAGGATTTTCTGATGAAGATATCGCTATTGCCGCAAGTTTAGGCGGAGATGAAAACAACATTGACTCAAAAGATATAGAAAAACTTTTGCAGATGTTTGATAATTGCAATTGTACTCACGATGAAATTCATGAAGGAGATTATTTCAAACTGAAAAATCCGACAAACAATGCAGGTGAAGAAAAAATTCAGGAAAGAGAAGACGGCTCTAAGTTTGTTAATATTGAAAAACCAAATGCTAAAGATTCCGAAAGATTGGATTCACTGGCAAAAATAATGAGCCAATGCTATAACCTTGATGAAATGGGCATAGAAGAAGGAACTCCCGAATACGATGAATTATTAGAAGTCGTAATGGATGCAAACCCTCAAATATACGGCACAAAAGATTTTACAGGCAAATATGTCGGCGGTCGTATTGATGATTTTACAGGCGAAAGAGCTGATATAGCACTTGTTCCGGGGGAAGAATTCAATATTCCGGAAGCTGACGCCTTCTGCCATTGCGGATGCTTCGGTGAAAAAACAAAACTTCCTAATGCTTACATAGAAAATTCTAAATTGAACTACGACGAAGAAGACGGAAGCGTATATGTTGTAGTTGAAGGCAATGATGGTGATAACAATTCACTTGAAGCAATTATCAATAAAAACTATGACCTTGTAGGTTTGGGAATTGAGAAAGGCACATCTGAATACCAAGCATTAAAGAATGCTATTATGGACGCAAATCCTGAAATATATGGTACTATTGATGAAACAGGTAATTTAGTAAACGGAAGAATGTCGACAGTTACAGAACGTGAAAAATCTCCGTTAAATGAAGGTGAAATATTTAATTTACCAAACATTGATCCAGAGTGTATTTGTGAAGGAGAAGGACAACCAACACCGACTGCAAAACCGACGGAAGCCCCGACTGCAAGACCGACTGCAACGCCGACTGCAACACCAACGGAAAACCCGACCGCAAGACCGACTGCAAAGCCAACGTCGACCCCGACTACAACACCGACAGTAAGACCAACGACAACGCCAACGTCGACCCCGACTACAACACCGACAGTAAGACCAACGACAACACCAACGTCGACCCCGACGGCAACGCCGACATCAACACCGACTGCAACACCGACCGTAAGACCGACGGCAACGCCAACAGTATCAGTTGCTCCACCTAAAGGCGGTATAGAAGTTGAAGTTGATAACCCAAGTTCAAGTCCTACAAATAAACCGACAACAGCACCAACTGCGGCACCAACGGAAAAAGCAAACGACTGTACTCCTCCAAAAAATGAAAATGTAACAGAGGAAAAAACACCACAATTAGATACTTCATCATCAAGCGGGTCGTCAACTTCGTCAGAAACAAAATCATCATCAAATGATACACCTTCATCTCCGTCAAGAGGTTGCGACTCCCCGCAAGATAATGACAAATATAAAGAGGAAGAAGAACCGACGCTATAATGTAATATCAATAAAAGATAAGACCGAATTATATAATTCGGTCTTTTTTTTTGTGCAAAAATTTTCTTTACAAGTTTTTATGCAGAAAAAGGGATTAAACATGAGAATTAATTTAAACGCTTACTTTCCAAACGTAATTTTTTCAGCTAAAAAATATTCTATTCCGAAAGGAGAAAATATAAAATTATTACTTGAACCTTTTAAAACAAAAGAAGATGCAATTGTTCCTCCTCTAACTTTAACAAAAGGTATTCCCATAACACAAAAGAATGTCTTTAATACATTTGACAAACTTGATGAAGTTACAAAACAGATAAATTTTATAAAAACAGAAAAGGAATGGGACGAATGCTTACTTGAAGAGCTTGAAGAATTTAAAATTGCAAGAAGAGAATATCAAAAAGACAATTCAAGACAAAACTTTAAACACATGGAAGAAGAAATGGGAGATTTACTCTTTGCTACATCAAGAGTAGCAAAAACTGCAGGAATAGATCCTGAAAACGCATTAAAAACAACAAACAGAAAATTTTTCAACAGATTGAATTTAATGGAAAGACTTGCAAAAATGCCAAACTCTTCAACTCCGTCATCATTAAAAGATTGTAAACCATACGAAAGAAGAGCCTTATGGAACGATGCAAAAAGAAGATTGTATGATGCACAATCTCAACGATTTACTGCTAACGCATAATTTATGCATCTTCTTTTAAATATTTTATAAAATACGAGAATAAAAACGGTATAAATGTCATAATTAAAAGTATGTTCATTATACCGATTTTTTCTGAAAATAAACTTATTAACGGTAATATCAAACCGATAACTCCCCAACTGAAACCTCCGATAAATCCTGATATCATACTTTTAAATTCGGGCATTAAACGTTGAGCCAATGACATATTAACAGGTACGGCAAGAAAACTTACAAACCCAATTAAAATAAATGCGATTAATGCTAAAATGCCTTGTCCTTGTGTTAAATAGAAAACTGTACCCAGCGGTAAAACGCTTATAAGTGAAACATAAAAAACATTTTTTATTCCGATTTTTCGTTCAAAATAAGGACTTAATATAATACCAAATGCACCTGCCAACATATAAAGCAATAAGATTATACCTATTTTAGATACGTTAAAACCTATACTTTTCCAATAGAACGGTAAAATTATTTGAAAAGAAGATAAAACAAATGATTTTACAATTGAAGCAGCTACTAAAATAGTAACCGGCTTATTTGAAAACATTTTCTTTATAGCCTCAATTAATGATACTTTTGAGCGTTCAACTCTTAATTCATTAACTTTAGGGGTATTAAGGAGCATAATAAATGCAAAAATAATCCCGACAAAACAAGCATAAGGAAGTTTTTCAAGTCCCCATAGTTCGGTAATTCCTGATGATATGGCAGGTCCCAGTGCAAAACCGAATGTCCCCATAGAAATAAAAATGCTTATTTCTTTACTGTCAGTCTTTACCTTTACGGAATCAGATACCATACTTGTTGCTTGCGGATGGAAGAATGATACACCCATGTTTCCTAAAATCAAGCATATTACCAATGTAAAAATATTATAAGAAATTCCGATGAAAGATAAAAATATTGAAGCCATCATCATTCCCCAGAAAATGAAAAATCTTTTCTGAAATTTATCTGCAAAATAGCCGAAAAACGGTTGAGATAGGGATGATGTTAAATTTGATATTGAAATTAATACGGTTGCAACAGCCATTGTTATTCCGATTTTTGCTGCAATAAAAGGCATAATCGGGTTTAAAAAGCCCGAATATGAATCCGTCAAAAAATGACCTATTGATAATATATTTACTGTTTTTTTGTTATTTGTTTCCGTCATAATTAGTGTTTAAAGTGTCGCATACCGGTTTTAATCATTGCAATATTATATTTATCGGCAGCTTTAATTATTTCATCATCTTTATTGCTGCCGCCCGATTGAATTATGGCTGCAATTCTGCCTTGTGCTGCAACATAGACATTATCTACAACAGGGCAAACTCCGTCAGACGCCGCAACTGCGTCTTTTGAGCCGTCACATGCTTTATTCAAAGCTATTTCAAAGGCGTCAATTCTTGATGGTTGCCCTTGACCTATTCCTACGGTTTTAAAATCTTTTGCTATTACTACCGCATTTGATTTTGAATGTTTTGCAACTTTCCATGCAAAAATCATATCTTTAACCATTTCTGCCGTAGGTTTAACCTTAGTAACCACTTTAAAGTTATCCTTGTCAAGTTCACCTTTGTCTGATGTTTGAACCATTGTACCGAAAGGAGTTATTCTGATTTCTTGCGAAATATAATTTTTATAGTCGATTAAAGGTACATTTAATTTGATAACAATTAAATCTTTTTTCTGTTGAAGCATTGCAAGTGCCTTAGGAGTGTAATCAGGAGCAATTACGGCTTCTAAATACATTGAAGTAAGTTGTTTTGCAAGATTTTCATTAACAACTTGAGTAAAACCTACAACCCCGCCAAACGCACTCAACGGATCACAATCAAGTGCTTTAGCCCATGCTTCTTCAATATCTTTACCCAATGCAACTCCGCAAGGTGCATTATGTTTAATAATCGCAGAGCAGCAAACATCATAAAACTCGCTTAAAATATTTGTGCAAGCACTCATATCCAGTATATTGTTATATGAAAGTTCTTTACCGTTTAATATTTCATAGTCAATTGTGTTTTTTGTTATATATAAACCTGCTTCCTGATGAGGATTTTCACCGTATCTTAAATTTTTTGTTTTCTTAATATTCATTGAAAAATAATTATCAATATCTTCTTCGTAACGATTTGAAAGCTCATTTAAAACTTTTGTATCAAAATCAATTGTTTTTTCAAAAACATTTAAAGCATATTCTCTTCTCAATTTTAACGAAGATTTACCTTCATGCTCTTCTAAATTTGCAAGAACTTCTTTATATTGAGTCGGTGATGAAACAGCCAATGTATGTTTGTTATTTTTTGCAGCTGCTCTTAATATTGCACAACCGTCTATGTCGATATTATCAACTAACTCAGCTTCTTCTTCATGTTTTTCTACGGTTTCTTCAAACGGATACAAATTAACAACAACAACATCTAAAGGAGCTTCAACATTATTAATACTTTCAAGAACTTCGGATACATTGTTTATTTTTTCAACTTTTATATTATTTTCTTTTAATAAATCATAAGTTGAACCGACTGAAACAATTTCATAATTATATTTTTCTGTTATTTCTTGTGCAAATTCAACAATTTTATCCTTGTTCCATACGCTTATAAATGCTCTTTTTGTCATATTCTTCACCTATTTTTTACCAAGTTCGTGTGCTTTTTGTGCAGTCTTTTCTATTGTATCAAAAAGAATTTCGGATACTTTGTTTTCTTTTAAAACATCATTCCCGACTGCAGTACATCCACCGGGAGTTGTTACGTTAATAATCAATTGCTCAGGGCTGACACCTGTTTCCATAATCATTTTAGCTGAACCTAATGCGGTTTGAGCAGATAACTTCAATGCCGTATTATAGTCTAAGCCGAGTTTTTCCCCTGCCTTTGCAATCTCATTAATTATATAATAATAAAATGCAGGAGAGCTTCCTGATACCGCTGTTATAATATCAATATATCTTTCTTCTGTTTCAACAACCTCTCCGACATTTTTTAGGATTGAAATTGCCGTTTTAATATTATTTTCATCCGCAAAATCACCCTTGCAAACCGCACTCATGCCTGCATTTACCAAAGCCGGAGTGTTTGGCATTATTCTTACAACAGGAACCTTTCCTAAAATTTCTTCAATTGTAGAAATAGAAATTCCTGCAGCTATTGATAAAATTGTATGCTTAGGAGTAACAAATGTTTTTATTTCATTTAAAACATCTCTAAGAACGAAAGGTTTAACCGCAAATAACACAACATCTGCGAATTTAACAACTTCCGAATTATCTTGTGTAATTTGAACTCCATAATTATTTTTTAAAATATTTAAAGCTTCCATACTCTTATCGGATACTAAAATGTTATCTTTTGAATATAAACCCGAATTGATAATTCCCTTAATAATGGCAGCAGCCATTTTTCCGCCGCCGATAAATCCTATTTTGTTCATAATATTTAACCTTTTTTTTTTTGAGATTGACTTTAAGTTATGTCTTATTTATCATGATAGAGCAAAAAATAACATATTCAAGGAGAAATAAAATGAGACGTACGTTAGAAGGAACTAAAAGGAAAAGACAAAATGTCAGCGGTTTCAGAGCACGTATGGCTACAGCAGGCGGCAGAGAAGTTTTAAACAGAAGACGTGCTAAAGGACGCCACGAATTAGCTATTACGGCAAAAGAAAGAGCTTAATTTTATTTAGTTATAAATCAAAAAGGACTGCTCGTCAGTCCTTTTTTCAGGTTAAAATTCACTCTCTTTACGGATTTATTTATGCTGCAAAAAAAATACAGACTTAAAAACTATTCGGCATTTATCGCAACTTACAGACAAAATAATGCGATAGCGGATAAAACTGTTTGCGTTTATTTCGGTAAAAAATCTACCGATGACAAAATTGTTCCCAGAGTAGCTTTTGTGGTTGGGAAAAAAATCCATAAAAGAGCAGTTGTCAGAAACAGAATAAAAAGATTAATGAGAGAAAATTTCAGAAAGATATTATCCTCTCCCGATTTTTCTTTCATTCACGAATATACCTCCATAATTTGCGTTGCAAAAAAATCTGCAATTGAAGCAAATTATTATGATATAAAAAATTCTTTTGAAAAAATATTAAATAAAAAAAATAATAACATTTAGTGTGTATTTTTAATAAAAGATACTGTAATTTTTCAATAAAAATGTTATTATTTAATTGACTCGTTTAAAAAAGGAAAAAATATGTATAAACCGACAAGAAGTATATATACAATAAAAACAACTCCATACAATGATAATGAAAAATTGGAAAAACTGTTGAATGATATGTCGCTTGACGGCTGGGAAGTATATTCTCTTCAAGAACTTGAAACTGATGACGGAGTTATGTATAACTGCATTTTTGTTAAAGAAGTTGAAAATGACGACGACAAACTTAATGAAAATGCCGATTTATTAAACTTTAAATCAAAAATTGAAAGAATTATTAATCCTGAATTAGACCCTTACGAATTGTGTGTTGACATCCAAAAGAAAATCAAAGAAAAACGCCAAAGGATGGCACAAGTAAAGGCATTAATTGATGAAACATCCGAAGATTCACGTTCTGTATTGAATGATGAAATTTCAAAACTGATGACTGATTTGGACGAGTTAAAGAAAAATTTGGCAAAAGTTATTTCACCTGATGTTATGGAGCAAAAACTTGGGGAACATAAAATAACACTTGCTATCTCGGAAGAACTTATCGACATATTGGATAACGACAACGAGTATAATATTCTTTCTCAAATTGTATTGATAAGACAAAACATAACAGATAATTTAGGGTTTATTGTTCCAAAAATCAAATTGGAAATCGATGACTCACTTGATGAAAATGAGTTTGCAATAAAAATAAGAGGAATTCCTGTTATAACCTCTCACGCATATTTAGGACATACAATGTTCTTTACTAATGAATTAAAGATTGAAGAATTGCCCGAAAATTCATACAAAGATAAAGAAGCAATTACAGGCTCTGACATTGTATGGATTGAAGAAGAAAAAGCAAAAAACTTCTGGGCTAAAGGGTTTGACGCAAATGACTATATTTCAGGCTTAATTGAATATGCAGTAACAAAGTATATTGATGATATTTTTGACTACTCCGATATAAACAGATATATTGAAATTGTCGGAAATCAAAACTTGTATTTGGTTGAAAATATTATTCCAGATTATATGTCTGTTGCAGAATTAAAATATATTTTGACCAACTTGATAAAAGAAAAAGTTTCAATCAAAGATATAGTCTATATTTTTGAAAAAATTAATGATTTTGCCGATGAAACCGATAAAGAGGAACTGTTAGAAAGAATAAGAGTTTCACTTTCCAGACTGATAAGCAAATCTGTTGCAAATGAAAACGATAATACTATCTATGCTTATGAACTTTCAGCCGAAAGCATAAATCACTTCTTAGGAGATAATCAAAAAGATGAAGTGATAAGAATAGATAGCTCTAAAATTGAAGACGTCGTAAAAAATATAAAAGAAAAGGCAGAAAAGTTCTCTCCTGATGAAAAGGAAATTATCTTAATTGCACCAATGAAGATAAGACATTTGATTTATTTAATACTTTCTCAAATGATTCCGAATATTAGAGTAATAGCAAGAGAAGAACTCTTATTTGAATATCCGCTTCAAATATTAAGTGCAGTATAAAATTATTTGTATGATTAATTACAAACCTTTCTCTAACAATTTGAGAAGAGTTTTCTAATGCAAAAAATTACCAAGGATAATCTTCTTTAATTTACCGGCCTTTTGGGAACTTTTCTGCAATGGGAAAAGTACCATTGTTTAAAGTAAATTCATAAATTAAAATGTCGTCCGTCAGTAAATCCGCTCTCCTTATAGGAGTGGGATAGTTAATTTAATTGATAATACAGATATTGTTTTGTTCTTTCTCCTTGAGGAGAAGGTTAGGATGAGATGACGGCTGCTTTATTATGTCGGGTGGGAATACCTTATCTAATAAATATAAAAGAATATATCAAATTATAAAACTGAAAATAATACACGTTAACATTTATTTACAGTCCTTTTACAAAAACTTAAAATGTGCTATAATATATCGGCTAATTTAAAGTTAAGAAGGATGCAGATGAAATTAAGCAGTATTCCCGATGTATTTATACCCAAAATAACTTCCGGCAATATAACAAAAAAATATACTGCCGATATTGAGGTAGAAAATACGGTTGATAAATCAAGAAGAAACTTAATGATTTCAGGAGCAACCGTTGGGGCTGCAATTTGTGCTTCTTTATTAATCGGATACCGTAAAGGGGTTACGCCTAAAACTTTAGCAAACAATACCATACAGAAAGTTAAAACTGTTTACAGGAAAAGACATCCCGAAAAAGATCCTTTACTGAAACTTATAGGCAACAACCGTGATAAAGCCGCACTAAGAAAATATGAGGCTTATCTTGCGGATAAAAAAAGTAAGTCTTTAACAAAAAAATTCCTTGACGGGGAATTTTCTAAAAAACCCGACATTGTAATAAAGAAAATTCTAAAAAATAATTCAAACTTCCACGAGTTAATCGTTCGTACAACAGGTTATGAAGTATAATGAATTATCAAAATTTAAGCCGAAACGATATTATTGAACTTCTAAAGACTCGTGATGATGAAGTTTTTCACCATGCAAATACCATCAGAAAAGAATATAAAGGCGATGAAGTTCATTTGCGGGGGCTTGTTGAATTTAGCAATATTTGTAAGTGTAACTGCTTTTATTGCGGATTAAGAGCCGAAAACAAAAAGTTAGAACGTTACAGATTAACGGAAGATGAAATTTTACATTGCTGTAGAACTGCCATAAATGCTGATTATAAGACAATTGTACTTCAAAGTGGAGAAGATGTTTATTGGACGGTCGAAAGAATTTGTTCTCTGATAAAAAAAATAAAGCAATATGATGTCGCAATTACTTTAAGTATTGGTGAAAGAAGCTATGATGAATATAAAAAGTTCAAAGAATCAGGGGCTGATAGGTATCTTTTAAGAATAGAAACTACGGACAAAAATTTATACAAATCTTTACACCCGAATATGAGCTATGAAAACCGAGTACAATGCCTGAAAAATTTAAAGTCATTAGGCTATGAAACTGGTACAGGATGTCTGGTCGGGCTTCCTAACCAAACAATTGAGTCTTTAGCTGATGATATTTTGTTTTTCAAAGAGTTGAACGCTGATATGGTAGGTGTCGGAGCATTTATACCTCACCCTGCGACCCCGCTTGCAGGACAAAAAACTGATGCCTTTGACTTAGCATTGAGGGTTATGGCAATTACAAGAATTATTTTGCCGGACATAAATATTCCTGCAACAACGGCAATGGAGACAATGCGACCAAACGGAAGAATTATAGCACTGCAATCAGGTGCAAACGTTATAATGCCAAATATGACAGAGGGTGATTACCGCAGGAAATATGAACTTTACCCCGGAAAAATTTGTGTTAATGATTCTCCCGATAAATGTGTGTCTTGTATTAATGCAAAAATTGAAGCTATCGGACGAAAAATTTCACATTCAAAAGGTTTCAGAACTGATAAATAAATTATTCTTTTTCTGTATTTTCAGGTCTTTTGAATGGTTTTGCGTAAACATCAAACGGGTGAGATACAATAAATTCAACCCCGTCACAAGAGGAATCATCTAAAGACATTTTTGTAATTGTGTGAGGAATACTTGAATGATTGTACTCCATTACTACCCGCTTTTTAAAAATACAACCGTCATTCGAGTCCTCAAACGTATCAACAACCTTAGAATATGGATTTACATTGCTCTTTTTGGGATATATGTCATAAGTTTTATAAACTTTTCTGCCATCGGGATAAAATACACTCGCTCTTCTGATTTCCTTTTTGTCATCATCAAACGCTAAAACGGCTTTTGCACCTTTCTTATCGGATTTTACCTCAATATTTTCAAATCCTTCATTTTTATATTTTTTTGCTGTTTTCTTAACTGCTTGTTGTGTTTTAAAGAAAGTGTTAACCGGTAAGCCTTGGATTCTTAACATTTCATCCTCTTTTCCTTTACTAAAATTATAAAACGAAAAAATATTTTTTTGTCATCAGATAAATTTTTTGTTTAAAATTTTATATTTAAATAATTATTTAAGAATGTACCAATACTAAGATTTTCAATTCTGTATTCCGGTAAATCTTTTTAATTCATTTTTGTCAAAAACTTCAATATTTTTTGAGTTATGAATAAAAATTATACATGAAATCAGAGGTTTAAACATTTCAAAATCACTATAAGACAATTTTTTATTCAATTCAGCCATATTATCGGCAAGAAATTCCGTAATTAATGTTTTATCCTTAAATACCAGAGAGCTGAAATAATCTAATGCACTTTTACTTGTAATTCCCTCAAAATAAATAACATCAGGGTTCTGAAACTCAATAAAACGCATTGCTTTATCTATATTAAATCCGATATTTTCATTGAGTTCGCATTGATTAATGCCCGTCAAGTTATATTTTGAAATTGATTCAAGAGTCATTATACTTTTTTGAGATGATGCAATATCTTGCAAAACAGAATATATAATATGAGTTTTACCTGCTAAAGAAGAACCGCAAACAAGTACAATCCCATGTTTGGACATTTCTCTTCTTATTGTATTTATTTGATTTTCATCTAATCCTGTTTCTTCAAGTTTCTTTGGAGGTTTATATATTTTTAAAGAAATTCTCTCTCCATTAATTGTCGGGAAAGCAGAAATACTTGCTGTCAAAACTATATCGTCAACCTTAAATACAAGTTTTCCAAGTTGCGGAAGCTCACAAATATTAACATCCAAAGCTGAAAGTGATTTTATTTTCGAAATAAAAGGAACTACCAGCACAGGCGGAATAACCCCCGTACTAACAATTTGAGCTCCCTCTCTAAAATTTACCTTCAGCCCGTTTTCAACGTGCTCAAAAAATAATTCATGAACATTTGTCAAAATAGCTTGTTTTAAAATTGCTCTGATTAAAATTTGTATATGTTCATCAGAAAGCACGTCATTATTTAATTCTTCCTGCCAATCAAACTTTTCCTCGTTATTCTCCAGCTTTATTTGTCCTACTGCGTTTCCGCTTTTGTAATACTCTTCTATCTTTTTTAAAACCAAATGTTCAGCAGATATAACAGGTTCTATATCACACCCTGTTTGCTCCACAATTTTATCGATAGCAAGCAAATCAAGAGGATCCGCCATTGCAACGGTTAAAACATTCTCTATTTTAAAAAGCGGTATAATTTTATACTTTTGTGCATCATTAAAATTTATTAATGATAAACATTTTGTGTCTAAAGTATAGTCTTTCAGGTCAACGTAAGGAATATGGAGTTTGTTTTCCAAAAATTTCAACAAAACTTCTTCCGTTATAAGTCCTGATTTAATCAAAACTTGCCCTATATTTACGTTTTGAGAGGTTGCAAGTTCATGAGCTTTTTCAATATCCTCATAACTTACAAGTCCGTCACGAACTAAATCATATTTTAACTTTTCAAGAGTTTTGTTAGTAACAAGCTCCATTTTAATTTCCTATATAGCTTTTAACTTTTTCAACGATGTAATCAACATCAAACGGTTTTGTGATATATTCATCAGCCCCTGTTTCTTCGCCTATCAGCCTGTCCTCATCTTGAGAGCGTGCTGTCAACATAAAGATAGGTACATTTTTATATTTATTATCAAATTTTAAAAGGCGGCATATTTTATAACCGTTAATTTTTGGCATCATAACGTCAAGAATTATCAAATCAGGATTAGCTTCCTTTGCCAGTTTTAGCCCCTCTTCTCCGTCCATAGCAGTAATACACTCATATCCGTGTGATTCAAGCATAAATTTCAAAATTTCAATTATATCGGACTCATCATCCACTACTAATATTTTCTTCATTTATTCCCCTTTTGTAAAATTATTGAGTTTTTCCATAATTTTTGTTTTATCTTCTTCATCTTGAGGATACAAGAGTGCAGAATACATTATATCATATTTGTCATTTTCTTTATTTAATTCTTTTATATAGGTATCAAGTTTTCTTATTTCAAAGTCATATACATAAGATTCCACATCGAGAGAGTACGAAAAATAGTATCTGCGGTCGTTCTCCTCATTAAGATACTCTTTAAACACCTTTGTTTTTCTTATTATGTTGTCGTTTAACAGTTTTTCAATTGCAGAATCTTCCGTAATCTTTTCAGATAAAGAAACCAGTGAAATATTTAGTTTCTCTTGTTTAGCTCTTTGCATATCCTGTTCTAACGAATGTAAAAATATTTCTTTTTCAGACATAATTGGTAGGGCAACAAAGAAAGTTGTTCCTTTATTCAGTTCACTTTCAAGCCAAATAAAACCCTTATGGGCGTCAATAAGCCTTTTTGCAATAGGTAAACCAAGTCCCGAGCCGCCGACTTTTCTTGTTGAAGAGTTTTCAATTTGTTTAAATTGCTCAAAAACCTTGTTCCAATTTTCAGGTGCAATTCCTATTCCGTTATCCGAAACAGAAATTTTTACGTACTCTTTGCTTAAATTTTCAGGTTTTGTTTCAAAAAACGGATTATTGTAAAGTTCTTCATTTGATATCTTTTCACTTTTAACTTTTATAGTTCCGTTTTCACCTGTAAACTTAATAGCGTTAGATATTAAGTTTGTAATTACCTGTTCAATTCTTTGCGTATCTATGAATACTAAATCTAAGGATTTATCGAGATCGGTTGTAATTGTGATTTTCTGTTCTGCGGCAACGCTGTCGAGTGCATTTTTAACCAGTTCTACAGGAATATTAATGTTTGATTTTTCAAATTTGAAAGACATTTTCCCAGCTTCAATTTTTGATATATCCAATAAATCACAAATTATAGCGGAAAGTCTTGTTACGTTACGTTTTGCCAAGTTTAGGAATTTTTCCGTTGTCTGATTTATTTCACCGGTTGAACCTTTTAATATAATTTCTAAAGCACTGTTTATAGATGTTAACGGCGTCCTAAGTTCATGAGAAACAATTGAGACAAAATCAGATTTTAATTTTTCAAGTCTTGCTAATTTTTCGTTTGTAACTTTAATTTCTTCGTACAAAATAGCACTTTCAAGAGGAAGCGAAACTTGTTTTAAAAGCGTTGTAAAACATTTCGTATCTTCTAGCGTAAAATCGGATTCTCTAAATACTTCAATAATACCGTAAAACTTATTTTTTATATTAATCGGTGCAAATAAATTATCATAGCCGAAAATATTTAAGTCATATTCTCCGAATCTGTCTTTTGTGGTTTTAACAACTTCAATGTCATCAATAGACGGATTTATTGAGAATAAATTTTTGTAATTAATTAAAGCCCTTAATTTAATTGCCTTTTCAAGTCTTACGGAAATCGGCAGAGCTGATTTTATAATAAGTTTAATATCGTTTGCTTCATTTAAAATGAGGGCATACGATAAAGACAGAGCCAAGCTTTGGTCAAGCCCTTCCGTCATAATATCAATAAGTCTTGTTTTATCAAGAGAACCTGCTAATTGGCTGCTTGTATTATATAAAACATTTAATTGATATAAACTTTTAGCTAAGTCATTATTGTTTTTAGAAAGCATTCTAAAAGTATCACACAGACGGTTATTGGCATTAATAGTAGCAACAAACAGTTGCTCTTCTATCGGTCTTGTTATATAAGCGTTTGAGTATTGAAGAATATCATAATCTTTGCAATTTTCACTCAAAAGAAGAACAGAACGCATGTCTTTTGTTTGCATAACAAGTTTTAACTTTCTTAAAATACTTATTATATCAAGCTTTTTTGAATCGCAATCGAAAAGAAAAATTCCCGAAGTTGAATTTCTTACGGCTCCTTCTGTTTTTTCCGCATCAGAAAGCACTTCATATTCCATTGAATTTTGAATAAAAAGTTTTTCAACTTCTTCAACCGTTTTATTATTATCTGTTACTAAAATTACTTTTGACATACCTAACCGCATTCTTTCTATCAATATTGTATCAGCTATGCGGATTTTGGCTTAAGACTATACAAAACTTAACCATAGAGTATAATAATAAAAAAATATATGGAAAAAATTAAAGAAAATTATTATTATTTATATATGATGAAAAAAATTAAAATATTACTGACACTTTGTGTGGAATTTATAATTTTAACAGTGTGTTTTAAAAGTGTACTTGCAGAGGCAGAGCTTCAGCAGGCATTAAAAGCAGGAACATTTTTAAGGGTGTTGAATTTAACGGAAATTTCAACCCTTATGGCGGATGTAGATGATGAAGTAACATTTTTAAATACTCAAGACATGTATTTGTATGAAACAAATGCGATACCTGCCAATACAAAAATCTTTGGCGAGGTTGAAGACGTATTAGAGCCTGTCCAAGGCAGGGACGGAGCAATAAAAATCAAGATAACAAAAATGATAACACCTGATAAAAAAGTTTACAAAGTAAAAGGTCATATTTATTCTCAAAATGATAATTACTTAGGCGGAGCTCAAACTGCAACGATTTATTACAGAAAAGTAGCACATTATCACCAAGGATTTAGAGGTTTTCTGCAAGCTGCCCCAACTAATATTTTAGAAAACGGTAAGCATACCGTAATTCTTCCAGGAGCTGAACTTTTTGTTGTGTTAGAGGAAGATGTTATTTTAAAATGAACTTAATTTTTTATTTTCCGTTATAATAAGCGAATAAGATATGTCGTGTTGTTAAGGAGGATTACATGAAGAAGCAATTATTACCGATATTAATATTATCAATGATTATTTCATCTTCTTTAGTTGCATTTGCTGATGAATATTATACATCTCAATATGCACCCGCTGAACAAGCAAATGAATATCAAACTCAGTATCCTCTGCCCGTAAATAATTACCAACCCCAAGGCTATACTCCGACACAACAAAACACAAATACAAATAATTATACAACAGATGATAATTTAAAAGGTAATGTTATAATGGTTCCTGCAAACACTACATTTAATGCTAATTTAATGAGTCCTCTAAGTTCAGAATACACTAAAGTCGGTGATAATGTTTCAATGTATTTGGATAATGATTTTTACTACGGAACAAAATTAATAGCAGCAAGCGGAAGTCGTTTAAACGGTACCGTTATCAAAGCAAGAAAAGGCGGATATGCAGGTAAAAACGGAAATATTCAAATAAGGTTTACAAACTTAATAACTCCGACAGGGCAGGTAATTCCTCTGTCTGCTCACATTGAAACTGATGACGGAAGCGGTATTTTAAAAGCAGGAACAGCAAAAGATGTTGTCGGTGATTATGCTAAAAATGTCGGGATAGGGGCAGCCTCAGGTGCCGCATTGGGTACTGCAATGGGTGCTTTATCACACGGTCAAGTCGGCAAAGGAGCTATCTACGGAACTGCTATCGGTGGTACAATGGGTATTATTGCAGCAGTCATGAACAGAGGAGATAATGTCGATATACCTCAAAATGCACAACTGAAAATAGTTTTGGACCAACCGATTACAATTTCTTCTAATTCATCTTTTTAGTTAGATAACAGGCTATTTGTTTTATTGTTATTTTTTTGGTAGAATAACAAGCAAATGGGAATTTAGGGATGTCAGTAATAAAAAACGACGAAAATACAAATATAACAGAAAATCGGAATGACAAATCAACTTATGTTATTCCTGCCGTAATAAGAAAAGATCAAGAACCGTATGCGTTTGAAAAAGCGGTAATATATGCCGGAAGTGCACACATAGTTTTATTCTTGCTCATTATGATTACTTCTATGGTATTTAATGCTTTAGGAATTAAATTTGAGAAACCAAAAGAAGAACCAAAGGATATTGAGTTCGTTCTTGTTGAGAAAGAAGCTCCGCCAATTGATAAAAATACTAAAAACAGGGCGGATATTAATTCTCGAGCAGGCGGTATAAATGATCCTAACAGACCGGTTTCTTTGCCTCAAACCTCGGCACCGAAATCACCGGCTAAAAAGCCGACTCCTCCTGCACCTAAAAAGCAAGAGGTTCAAAAACCGCAAAAGAAAGTTGAACAACCGAAAGTTCAACAACCTAAAAAAACTCAACAGTCCAAACCGCCACAACCGAGCAGTGTAGTTAAAAAAACAACTCCCGCTCCAAAAGCTCCGGCTCCAAGACCAACTCCTACACCGGCAGTTCCAAGACCGACTAAAAATCCAAATTCAAACTTTAATATACCGATACCAAAATCTTCGATACCGCAAATAGCACAACCGACGACAGCTCCGGTTACATCATCCCCGACAACAGGCAGCTCAAGCGGAGCAAACGGAGGTAAAGGTTCATCTTCACCTGCTCCAAGTTTTTCACCTACAACATCAGGCAAGTCAGGTAACGGAACAGGCGGAATCGGAACAGGTGCAGGCGGTGGCGGAAGATTTTCTAACGGAACAGGCTCCGGTCAAGGTAACGTAGGAAACCCCGGTCCGGGTAACCCAAAAGGAGTCCCGGGAATTGACGCAATTAAGCAACCTGATTTCGGACCTTATATGAAAGAATTACAAAGACGTATAAAAATGAACTGGGATCCGCCAAAAGGTAACGAAAGTAAGAGAGTTGTACTTCTGTTCTCAATTGCTCGTGACGGAAGACTCTTGAATGTATCCGTTCATAAGTCATCAGGTTTGGCAACAGCTGATAAAGCAGCTCTTGATGCGGTTAAATTAACAGCACCATTCAGACCGTTGCCGCCTGACTTCAAAGGAGATAAAGTAGATATTCAATTTACGTTTGATTACAACGTATTTGGAGTTTCATATTAATAAATAACAATAAGAAAAGAGGAAATAAACTATGGAATTACTATTACATTCAGTAAAAATGGATTGGCCGGTACTTTTACCGATTTTAATCTGCTCAATCTTAACAATAGCAGTTGCTATCAACAGATTTAGTTTTTACAACAAAAATAAAAGAGACGTTGTAAAATACATCAGAGGTTTAAAAACAGAATTAGTTAACAACAGACTCGACGGAGCTAAAAATTTAAGTATTCAATTAGGCGGTGTTATAGGTGAAGTCGGAGAAGAAGCTGTAAGAATTTTCTCTGAACAAAAAGACGGATTTTCTCGTTCATTTGATATTTCGGCTAATTTGGCAACAAGAAAACTTGAACAGTATTTAACAATTTTAGGTACAATCGGTGGTGTTTGCCCGTTCTTAGGGTTGTTTGGTACAGTTGTAAGAATTCTTTATACATTCCAAGATTTGGCTATGCAAGGTAATCAATCTACTGCGGTTGCAATGGGTATCGGTTCCGCTTTGATTGCTACGGCTTTCGGTTTAGGTGTTGCTATCGTTGCTGTTATTCTTTACAACTTATTCCAATCAACAGTAAAAAGATATGAAGATGACTTCCAACTTATAAAATTATTATTCTTAAGTTTCACTGATTCGGAAGAAAAAGCTCAAACAAAAGCATTAGTATAGGATTTTAAAATGGCATTTTCAAGTTCAGACAATAAAAAAACTTTATTCACGGAAATTAATATTACACCGTTGACCGATATCTTTTTGGTATTACTAATCATTATGATGGTAATTGCCCCCTCTTTTCAGTCGATAGATACGGATATTAATATTCCTGAAATAAACAGTGGCGTTTCTATAGAAAACAAAAATGCAGAAATTGCGGTAACAAAGACAGGACAATTCTATTTAAACGGGAAACCTATTTCTGCTGATTATTTAACCGTTGAATTAAACGAGTTGAAACCAAAACTTGAAAAAGCAGAGGTTATTGTAAAAGCTGATACAATGACAAAAAGCAGTGAAATCCAAAAAATCATGAAAGCAGCTCAAGAAGCAGAATATGCAAAACTTGTATTGGCAGGGGAACCTTTATCCAAGAAAGAACAAAGAGCACTTGAAAATAAAGCTCAAGAGAATAAAGTTCAAGAAGAAGCTCAAAATGTTCAAACGACAACTCAACCAAGTACGGCAACTACAAATTGGGACGAATAAGGACAAACAAAATGGCAGGTCAAAGGAAAACATTTAACGAAATTAATATTACACCGTTAACCGATATCTTTTTGGTATTGCTGATTATAATGATGGTTATTGCACCATTGTTGGATCAACAAGGTTTAAATCTTGCAGTTCCCAATATGATTGAAGTTCAAGATGAAATTAAAGACTCTAAACTTGTGGAAGTGGTTGTTACAAATGATAATTTGTATATGATTGACGGAGTTGAAGTTCCTGCTAATGAAGTCGGGCAAGCTGTTGCTGAACAAGCACAAGAAAAACCCGATGGATTGCTGATTATTACAGAAACTGAGGCAACACACGGTGCAGTTGTAAAACTTATGGATGAAGCTCGTAACAACGGTGTAACAAATATATCAATTACAGAAGCATAATAATTATTATTTATTTTAAATTAATGATTTATACTTGCAGGTCGGATTAAATAAACCCGACCTGCAAGTGATTTAATTACAAAAATACTGACTGCTTGAACGAATAACGTCGGGGTAACCCTTTATTAACGGCTAATAATCCTCAATTACTTACCGATAACGGTACAGGCTTTGTATTGGGTGAAAGCGGTAATTTAATACAAAATATTGCTCCTAATACGTATAAAAAACAAAAAAATAAAGTTCCTTTATTAACTGGTACAGACCATATCGCCCAAGTAAGCGAAATGGTAGAGGATAATAATGAAAAAAACTTTAATAGTCAAAAATGGTTTGAAGAAAAATTAAAAAATAAGAATTCATCTGAAATAAATTATGTTTCTGATTCAGAAATGAAAGAATTAAAAAATTATATTAATAATACTAAAAAAACAATTTTAGACTTAAAAGTATCAGATAGCAATTTGGCAGTAGTCAAAGGAAGATATAAAAATAAATTTTTCACAAAAGTATCTGACCAATTGAGTTATGATTTAACAACTGCTGATAGAAATTTCAATAAAATTATTCAAGACATTAAAAATCATGCAGTATCAACAAAAAATAAGCTTTCTGAACAAGAATATTCAGATTTAGAAGAAAGAATGGAAAAAGCCTATGTTAATATTGACGAAAATGAAAAAGATATAGAAAATAAATATAAAAATTTTTATAAAGCAATAGAAATTTTAGATAATTATTTTGATTATAATAAAATTATTAAGAATACAAAAGTAAAAAAAGGAATACAAAGTGGAAGAATTGAAAAAACAGATAGAAAAAATATTCAAGGAAGAGCCGGAAACATTCCAGTACATGACATCAATTCTAAACAGACCAATACAATTATTGATAATAAAGGGAATGATGAAAAATCTCCATCTAACATTGCGAGAAGCCCTTTTAAGAATAAAACAATGGGACGAGGAAATATTGAACAAATAGCTCCTAACATTGCCAGAAAACAAGGTATTGTATCACAAAATGTTGATAAAACCCTCGAAAACGGGAATAATATAATTAACAAGGAGGAATCAGAAAATGCAAGAGAAAGACAAACAACAACAAGAAGTGAACTGGGCGACAATATTGGGAACAACGAAAGAAGAGAGGGAAGAGAACGCAAAAGCAATGAGGGAATGGGCAGAGAAGAATCCAGAAATGGCTCAAGCAATGTTGGAATCAGACCTGAGAACATCTCTGTAACCCCTGAACATAAAGTAACTATTGAAAAGCAATACAACAATCAACATGAACTTAATCAATCAATAGAAAATTTTATTAAAAACAAAGAATATGACAAATATGTTGAATTGCCAAATGATATTAAGAATTGGTTAAAATCATATACAGGAGCAGGCGGACTTGAAAAACAAGGAGCAAAAGGTAAGGGTTTATTATCCGAATACTATACGCCTAAAAATATAGTTAAAAAAATGTGGGATTTAACTTCTCAATATATCAATACAGACGGTACTAAAGTTTTAGAGCCGTCTGTTGGTATTGGCAGATTTTTAGAGTCTGCCCCTGATAATACAACTTTTGATGTTGTCGAGATGAATCCTATTAGTGCAAAAATAACAGAGCTTTTATATCCTAATGCTAATGTTGAAGTCGGAGAATTTCAAAAGAGGTTTATCAAAAATAATGCACCTGTTAAGAATGTTACGCCCGAATATGATATTGTTATAGGAAACCCGCCGTACGGGGCATATAACGGCATATTTAAAGGAATGGGCGAGGGTAAAGGCATTGATAGAATTGAAACATATTTTATTAATAGAGGATTAGACAGCCTAAAAGAAAACGGAATTATGACGTTTATTATTCCAAGCTCTTTTTTAGACGGAGCAATGACACCTACGAAGTTACAAATTGGACAAAAAGCTGAATTGCTTGACGCATATAGACTTCCCGAAAATACATTCGATACAACCTCACAAGGCACAGATATTATAGTTTTAAGAAAAACAAAAGTAAAAAAAGCTGATACTAATTTAAGTCTTGGCAAATGGTTTAAAGAACATCCTGAAAAAGTCTTAGGTGAAACTTTAGAAAGAAAAGGAAGATACGGGAAACAAGAAAAATATGTAAAAGGGGATAAAAATTCAATTGAAAAAATTGATACATCTAAAAAAAATATAAAAGAAACAGTCATTGCAAAAAGTTCAACTACTGAAAAAAAATCTGACCATATTGCTAAAATCGGCAAAAAGGTTAAAAAGCCGAATGAAACAATTAAAGGTAACGTTGAATATAATGAATATAAGCCGATTTTAACCGTACCTGATGAAGAAATGAAATACTTTACTGATACAAGAGTTGACGGAACGTTACCTAAAGAAAAATATTCACCTGATGAACACGTAAATCAATATAACGGAGAGTTATATAATGATTTCAATTACTTACAAGGAAATATTTATGAAAAATTAGATGCACTTGAAAAAGAAAATATTTCAGATGAACAAAAGAATATACAAAAGAAAAAACTTGAATCTGTTTTACCTAAGCCAAAGACAATAAAAGAAATTTCATTTAATCCTACTGCCGATTTCGTAAAAGATTTTGTTGTAGGTGAACGTTCTGAATGGAATCCATTCGAAAGAAGAGATGAAAATGTTCCCGTAAATATAGTAAAAGATTTCAAAGATTATTTATACAAAATAGGAAAAGAAGAAAGAGAAAATGTAGAATACAGAAGTCTTATTAAATATATAGACGGTGAAAAAGTTACATTTACTTATGATTACCCTGCTAATATGATTAGCAAAAAAGAAAGGGAAATATACCAAAAACAACAACGTCCTAAGAAATTTGCAAAACTAAAAAAAGTTGCAGAAAAACTCTTCAACAATTATATAGAGGAGAACTTATCAGCCGATAAACAAAAAGAACTTGTTAGCAAATGGAATAGAAACTTTAATAATCTATATAACCCCGATTATTCTAAAATGCCTATGATTGTAAAGGGTTTGAGTGATACTTTTAACGGAGAAAAACTTAAATTAAATAAATTACAAGAAAAAGGTGTTAATTTCCTTACAAATAAAGGAATTGGTTTATTGGGTTTTGAAGTTGGAACAGGGAAAACACTTGCAGGGACTATTGCTACTGTTCAAAATATGCAAATGGGAAGAAGCAAAAAACCGTTAATTCTTGTCCCTAAGCAGGTGAAAGATAATTGGATAAAAGAAATTCATCAAGCATTCCCCAATATAAAAGTAAATGATATTGGAAATTTAAGTAAATTTAACGGGGAAATTGAGGACGGCTCTGTTTCTGTCGGAACTTATGAAGCACTATCCAATATATGGTATGAACCTGAAATTGTTGAAAAAATGAAAAATGATTTATTTGATATTTCAGGCAGAGTTGTAAAAGAGGGAGAAAAGAGAACAGAAAGAAAAACCGAAGCAGATAAGCAAAAAGCAGAAGAAATTATCGGTAAAGCACTAAAAAACAACAAAGAACTGTTTAAATTAAGTGAACTGGGATTTGACCATATTACAGTTGATGAAGCACATAATTTTAAAAATTTATTCAATAAAGCAGAAACAGAATCTAAACAAGTTGGAGAAAATAAAGGCAATAGTTACGGTGGAATACAAGTTCAAGGCGGTGACTCTCAAAGAGCCGCAAGACTTTTCTTATTAACTCAACAAATACTTAATAATAACAATAACAGAAATGTTTTTATGTTAACCGCAACACCTTTTAGTAATAATCCTTTAGAAGTATTTAATATGCTTTCTTATCTTTCTAAAGACGGGCTTGAAAAAGCAGGATTATATAATGCTTATCAGTTCATGGAAACTTACGCAGATACTGACGCCGATTGGGCAGTTAATACAAGTAATAACGTAGTTATGAAAGAAATGGTAAAAGGGTTTAAAAATGCAAATTCCTTAAAAGAAATAATCAAAAATGTTATGTTAATGGGAAATGCTGACGAAGCAGGAATTAAAAGACCCGAAAAATATACTAACACAATTAAACTTGAGCCAAGTAAAAAACAATTAGAAATAATTCGAGAAGCAGAAGAATATTTAATTGAACATAAATCAGAAAACGGGGCTATTTTTAAAGCATTACACCAATCAAGAATGGCAACATTATCACCTGATATTGCTAAGGGGAATATTTCTGTTTCTCCTAAAGAATTTATTGAAAATTCTCCTAAATTGCATTACATAATGAACGCAATAGAAAAAATGCAAAAGAAAGACCCGTCAACATCTCAACTTATCTATATGCCTATGGGGATTAATTATTTACCAAAAATAAAACAATATTTGGTTGATAAAGGCGTGTTTAAACCTGATGAAATTGAAGTTATTACCAGTGAAGTTAAGGATGACAAAGTTGTAGATATAACAGAGTCATTTAATGATAGAAACGGGAAAGTAAAATTAATAATCGGTACGGAAAAAATAAAAGAGGGAATGAACTTAAACAAAAACTCAAGTGTGCTTTATATCCCTCAACTCGATTGGAATCCGACTGATTTTGTTCAGGTTGTAGGTAGGATTTGGCGTCAAGGCAACAGATACAATAAAATTAGAGTTATTGTTCCTTTATTAAAAAATTCGTCTGACCCTTTTATGTTTCAAAAACTATCAGAAAAAACAAGCAGATTAAACGACTTAATGTCTGACGACGCAGGCGACTATATTGATAGCGGAGAACTCAATACAGAAGAAGAACGCTTGAATATGATAACGTTGCCGGATAAAAAAGCCTCAATGTTTGTAATGGTAGAAAACGAAAAGATTAACTCTCAAATTAATGAGTTAAAAGGTAAACTTGACACGGTAAAAAGAATTCAAAACGATTTAAAAACTGCACAATCCAGTCTTGAACGCTATCAAAGCTACTTGAACGAGTCTGAAAACAATATCAAAAACATTGATAAAGACACTAATGAATATGTCTATAACCGTGTAAAATCAAACATTGCTGAGTATAAGAAACAAGTAACAAAATATAAAAATCAAGTTGAAAGATTAGAAAATACTATTAAGAATAGAGAATTTGATTTTAAAGGTAAAGACTCTATTGAAAATATCAAAAATGAAATCAGTAAACTTGAAGAACAAAAAAAAAATTTAAAAGAATTAGAACTTAAAAAACTTGAAGAATATACTAAAGAATATGAGAAAAATCAAGAAAAAGCAAAAACTATAGATGAATATATTAGTGATTTTGAGAAACAAACGGATGAATTATACGGCGACAATAGTGAAAATTTAGAATTTCACTTTGCTAATAATGTTATAAATGCAATAAAAAATTATAGAGATTTTTCTAATGCTATTAAAGATGGTAAAAAAGTTAGTGAATTATTAGAAACAGATAATCTATTTTCTTTATTTAAAAATGATTTTATTGGATTAGAAGATTATACTATTGCACCTATGCCACAAAACTTGAAGAGAAAATCTCTGTTAGGCTCGCATTATGGGGGCAAAAATAAAGTTATTTTCTTAAATATGGAAGCTATCGGGAATGATGTTAATAAATTCTCAAGAGTTTTACTCCATGAAACAGAACATGCAAAACAGGAAAAAGAATATAATTTATTGAAAAATAAAGTAAATAAAACTCATGAAGATATAAAAAAAATAAGTAACTTTATTGAAACTAAAAAAGCAAACAAAAAACATCAAAATTATTATAACAAGCATAAAACGGTTTTAAACTCTATATTTAATGAACTTAATAAACTTCCTACTAAACAACAAAGGCAAGATTATATAAATAATTTAAGACCATTACAAAAGAAAATTTACAATGATTATTATAATCTATATAATGAATATAGAAACTCTGCAAATGAGGTTTTAGCAAGGAAAGCAGAAAATAACGCAGATAAAGGAATTGAACAATATGAACAATATGAACAATTTGAACAAGAGCATAAAACAGAAAACAAACATACTATGGGAGGACTTGGACAACGGAATACTGGAACAAGAACTGGGAATAGTACTGAACAAAGTGAAGAAAACTCAAAAGGATTTGACCCGACAGGCGACTTTGAAGCAAATGAAGAACTAAACTATGATGAGGTTGATGAGATATTACCTAAAATAAATGAAATATTACCTAAAATTAAAATATCTCAAGACAAAAAGTTAAAAATCAGAAAACCTAATACGGACTTTATTGAAAAAATATTTACTCCGATTTCTACAAGATTAGAAAATATCAACCCTCGACTAAAACACGCTCTCAGAAAATTTGAGCTGGATAGTGCATTAGCGGAAAATAAATATTCTAAATCCGTTGCTCCTTTCGTTGAAAAAGTATCCAAAATGTCTGAAATTGACAAGGCAAAGTATGACCTCGCTTTAAAAAACGGTAAATCAGATGTTATTAACAGGCTTAATAGTAAATATAATCTTACCGAAGATTACAAAGCCGTTAAAAAAGTCTTGGAAGATATCAGAAATGCTGCAATAAGGCACGGAATGGACGTAGGATATCTTGAGGATTATTTCCCTCGTAAAGTAATTGACCCGTCTGCGTTGTTGGAAAAATACTCTAAAAGCTCTTATATCAGAAACTTATTGAAAGAAATTGACCCTGATAATACTCTATCCGCAGAAGAGAAAATAGAGAAAATTAATATTGCCTTAAAAGGGCATAACGGGGCTATTAATGCTAATAGCTCTTTTTCTAAAAACAGAAAAATTTCTGAAATTACAAAAGAATTAAATGTTTAAATAACAGTACTTAGCAGGGTTAGAACTGTCTGCCGACACGAAATTTCATATACGTTACCGTTTAATTTATATTGAATAATTAAAAAATTATGATTATTTAACTATTTTCATAATATTATTACAAATTTGGTTACCATATGTGTTTATGGTACAATATAACTATCATGGGATATGATTAAATCTTATGTGAGAGATATGACTAATGTTATAAAGGGGTAAAGTTTTGGCTCAACAGAATTTTTTTGAAGACGGCAAAATAGTTCCGGTTAATATCCGAGAACAAATGAAACAATGTTATATAGATTATGCTATGTCAGTTATCATAGGCAGAGCTCTTCCTGATGTTCGTGACGGTTTGAAACCTGTACACAGAAGAATTTTATTCGCAATGAATGAACTCGGAATGACTCCTGATAAGCCGTTCAAAAAATGTGCCAGAATCGTCGGTGAAGTTCTTGGTAAATATCACCCACACGGTGATACAGCCGTTTATGAAGCTCTTGTCAGAATGGCACAAGATTTCTCTACAAGATATTTAATGGTTGACGGGCATGGTAACTTCGGTTCTGTAGACGGTGACGGTGCGGCTGCCATGAGATACACGGAAGCCAGAATGCACAAAATTACACAATCTATGCTTGCCGATATCGATTGCGAAACTGTTGATTTTGTTCCGAACTTTGATGGTTCATTAGAAGAACCGTCTGTACTTCCTGTTCGTTTACCGATGTTACTGCTTAACGGGGTATCAGGTATTGCCGTTGGTATGGCTACTAACATCCCACCGCATAACTTATGTGAAGTCGTTGACGGTGCAAAAGCCCTTATTGATAATCCGAATTTAACATTAGATGAATTAATGCACTACATAAAAGGACCTGATTTCCCGACAGGTGCAAGCATTATCGGCTTGTCAGAAATCAGAAAAGCTTACGCAACAGGCAGAGGTTCTATTAAAATGTCTGCTATATCTTCTTTTGAGGAAATTGCAGCAGGTGGCGGTCGTCAGTCAAGAACAGCTATTGTTGTTACGGAAATTCCTTACCAAGTAAACAAAGCTATGTTAATTGCTAAAATTGCAGAACTTGTCCGTGATAAGAAAATTGACGGAATTTCGGATATACGTGATGAATCTGACCGTGACGGTATGCGTATTGTTATTGAATTAAAACGTGATGCAAAACCGGAAGTTGTAAGAAATAACTTGTACAAGTTTACTCAATTATCAACTACTTTTGGCGTTAATATGTTGGCATTAGTAGGTCAACAACCAAGATTGATGAGCTTACTCGAAGTTCTTAACGAATTTATTGAACACAGAGTTGAAATAATTACAAGACGAACTTTATTCTTCTTGAAGAAAGCTAAAATGAGAGCTCACATATTAGAGGGCTTATTAATTGCTTTAGCAAGTTTAGATGATGTAATTGAGTTAATTAAAAAATCTAAAACAACAGAAGAAGCAAGAATCGGTTTAATGAGTAAGTTCGGGCTTGATGCAGACCAAGCAAATGCAATTTTGGAAATGCAATTAAGACGTTTAACAGGATTGGAGCAAGACAAAATTAAAGCCGAATATGACGACTTAAAACACAAAATTGAAGAATACGAAGAACTGCTTTCTGACAGACATAAAGTTTTGGAACTTGTAAAAACAGAATTAAACGAAGACAGAGAAAAATACGGCGACGAAAGAAAAACACAAATTCTTCCGGAAGCTGATGAAATGACTATCGAAGATTTAACTCCGAATGTTCCTATGGCAGTATTTATAACTCGTCAAGGATATATTAAACGTATTTCTCTTGATACTTTTGAACGTCAAAACAGAGCAACAAGAGGAAAAGGTGGAATTAAGACTAAAGAGGATGATGATGTCGGACACTTCTTTACAGCAATGATGCACGATAAAGTATTGTTCTTCTCAAGCAAGGGTACTGTTTACAGCTTAAATGTATATGATTTTCCGGAAGGTTCAAGACAAGCAAAAGGTTTACCTATAATCAACGTATTACCGCTTGAACAGGATGAACAAATTACTGCAGTTGTTCCTGTATCTAACTTTGACCCGAATTCAAACTTAATAATGCTTACAAAGAAAGGTTACATTAAGAGAATAGGATTAGATAACTTCTCAACAATAAGAAAGAACGGTATTATTGCAATAGGACTTGAAGAGGGTGATACTCTTAATTGGGTAAAACAAGCTAATAACACAGATGAAGTGTTTATTGCAACAAGTTGCGGTATGGCTATAAGATTTGCAATTGAAGATTTAAGACCTTTGGGCAGAAGTGCAAGAGGTGTTAACTCAATGAAATTAAGAGAATCAGATACAATTATCGGCTGCGATATAATTCCTAAGAATTTTGATGCTGATTTATTGGTTGTAACTTCTGACGGTTTCGGAAAACGTTCTAAGATGTCAGAGTTCCGTGCTCAAAATAGAGGCGGTATCGGTTTGATTGCCACTAAATTTAAGTCTGCTGCTTCAAGACTGGTTGCTTTAACGGTTGTAGAAGAGAGCGATGAAATTATGGTTGTTACTCAAAACGGCATAGTTTCAAGAATAAAAGCAAGTGATATTTCTCGCCAAGGCAGACCTGCAACGGGTGTAAAAATCCAAAATCTAATGGAAAATGACTCTGTTATGGCAGTAAATAAAATCGTCAGTACTGAAACAAAAGATGATTTTAGCGAAGAAGCAATGATTGAAAACATTGAAGAATCTGTTCAAAATAAATTAGGTGATTTTGATAATGGAAACAATGAATAAAATAATATCAACAGATAAAGCACCGAAAGCTATCGGTCCATATTCACAAGCATATTTATGCGGTAATACTCTTTATTGCTCCGGACAAATTGCAATCAATCCCGAAACTAACGAGTTTATCGGTGGTAATATTGAAGAACAAACAAATTTAATATTGAAAAATATTCAAGGTTTGCTCTCTGCTTCCGGGTTTGAATATAAAGATGTAGTTAAAACAACATGTTTTCTTGCAGATATGAATGATTTTTCAACCTTCAATTCAATATATGAAAAGGCATTTGTTTCAAAACCTGCCCGTTCTTGCGTTGCAGCGAAAACATTACCGAAAAATGCTTTGGTTGAAATTGAGGTTATTGCGGTAAAATAATGAAACTTGTTGTTCAAAGAGTAAAAAATGCTTCTGTTACAATAGACGGAAATTTGTTCAGCTCAATCAATAACGGTTATTTAGTTTTGTTTGGAGTTGAAAAGAACGATACAAGAGAGCAGGCTGATTGGCTTGCAAATAAACTTTGTGTTTTGAGAGCATTCTCGGATGAGAACGGGAAAATGAATCTTTCAATAAAAGATATTGCAGGAGAAATGCTTGTTGTTTCCCAATTCACGCTTTGTGCGGAAATAAGAAAAGGTACTCGTCCGAGTTTTGACAATGCAATGTCGCCAAATGAAGCGAATGAAATGTATGAGTATTTTATGTCAAAAGTTCGAGAACAAGATATTCCCGTTAAAACAGGTGTTTTCGGAGCTGACATGAAAGTGGAACTTTTAAACGACGGACCTGTAACTTTTATAATGGAAAAGTAATTTATTGGTGGAATTGGTCGAACAGGTAGTAAACTTTGCCGTGTTTATCAACATTAGAGTTTATGTATTCTCTAATACCTTGAATGAATTGCCCTAAATTAGATTCTGTTGACACATTAATCTTTTTGGAAAAGGTACTATTAAAACTCTCCAAGCCTTTTTCGCTTAGTCTTTGAGTTGTCAGTACAAAACAATCTTCATTTATTTTTGTCAATGATTTTCCGCTTACGGACCTTAACGGCTTTATAGTCCTGTCATTGTCTTTGCTTGCCTTTTCGTATGCTTTATTTATTGAAGCGGCAAGTTCTGATGCTCTTGCATTTTTTATCTTTGTTTTTGCATAAATAGGTGCTTTACGCCCTAAAAAACTGACTGTAAACATTATGAACCCTCACTCTGTAGTAATAGTAAAACTTGAAAATTAAATTTTTGCTATTCAATAAAAAGATTTATAAATTTACCTTGCATTACATCCATTAACCCTTTATCCGTAAGTTTTAACTCAGGAATTACAGATAAAGAAAGAAATGCCATAGTCATAAAAGGCTCAGCCAACGTACTACCTATAACTTTTTCAGCCACTGAAAGGTTATCGAATTTTTTAATTACGTCTTCTGTGCTTTCCTCTGACATAATACCTGCAATAGGAAGCTCTAATTTTGAAATAACTTTGCCGTTATTTACAACAACTTTACCGCCTTGCGATTTAACAAGTTCTCGGATTGCAATATACATATCATCATCATTTGTGCCTATTACAATCATGTTATGTGAATCGTGAGCTACAGTTGAAGCAATAGCTCCCGATTTCAATCCAAAGCCTTTAACAAACCCTTTTCCGATATTGCCGCTTGCTTTGTGTCTTTCTATAACAACCATTTTCAATACATCATTTTCTATATTGCTTTGTGCTAACCCGTCTTTTATTATAATTTTTTCTTCAACGGATTTTGTTACAAGCTGATCGGGTATAACTTGTATTGCATGTACTTTTTCTGATTTAGCAGGAATTTCAAGTTGTTTCTTATCAAATAAACCGATATTTACCGTTCCTCTAAGTGATGATTGTATTTTGTGTTCGGTTTTAACAGTCATTTTACCGTTTTTAGCAACTATTTTCCCGTTTTTTATTACAATTTCAGGTTTAAAGTCTGTTAAATTGTCAAAAATAAGAATGTCAGCTTTGTAGTTTGGAGCAACAGCTCCAAGATTTTTTATTCCGAAATATTCGGCAGTATTAATACTTGCCATTTGAATTGCATTAATAGGTGAAATCCCTTCTTCAACACATCTTCTGACCATTAAATTAATATGTTCTTTCAGTTTAGAGGGATGTCTGTCATCGGTTACAAAAAAACATTTTCTTGTTGTGTATTTTTTCAGTACGGGAATTAATGCATCTAAATCTCTTGCGGCACTTCCCTCTCTAATCATCAGGTACATACCGAGTCTTAATTTTTCAATAGCTTCGTCGGGGTTTGTACATTCGTGATCGGAACTTATTCCCGCTGCTGCGTAAGCACATAAATTTTTGCCTGTTAAATATGGTGCATGCCCATCTATTCTTTTGTTTTTGTCTGCTGCTATTTTTATTTTTGCAAGAACCTCTTTATTAAGATTAATAACCCCCGGGAAATTCATCATTTCTGCAAGTCCCAAAATCCATGGGCTATCAATTAGAAAAGCCAAATCGTAACTGTTTAAGTCGAAACCTGATGTTTCATAAGGGGAAGCAGGTACGCAAGACGGTAACATCATAAATACATCTAACGGCAAGTTGTTAGATGCTTCTCTCATAAAACTTATACCGTGCAATCCGGCTACATTTGAAATTTCGTGCGGATCAGCTATAACACATGTAGTTCCTGCCGGTACTACCATTTTTGCAAACTCTGATGGCATTAACATAGTACTTTCAATATGAATATGGCCGTCTATAAATGACGGAGAAATATATTTCCCTTTTGCATCAATTTCTTCTTTGCCTTTATATCCAAAACCCATACCGGCTATAATTCCGTCTTTTATTGCAACATCAGACGGATAAATTTCTTCGGTTAAAACATTAATAAGATTTGCATTTTTAATAACTAAATCTGCCTCAATTTCACCTTTAGCAGCTTTTATAATATTTTCAGTACTCATACTTCCCCTTTTTCTAATATTTTAACATATTTATTACGTTTTTTTAAGACAAATAGCAATTTTTTTTATTGGCAGGTTTTGTATAAAAGTCAAAATGAATATAAGTGTTTAATAATAATTTGTATATTATATAATATAATGTACGAAGGAGTGAAGGTAATATATGAGAATATCCCCAATAAGTTTTGGCATAACAACACAAGCTACAGAAAGAAATACCACTGTAGGAAATAATGATTTTGTTCCGACAACTGTTCGACATAATTCCTTAGCAGATATGGAGTTTAACATTATTGCCGACACAATAAGATGTCAAAATTTGAAAAATCAAATGAACGTACGTCTAATGAATTTAAGACGGAACTTAAATAATTGTATGGTAAATGATATATATAAAAGATAAAAATTAAAAATGAGCTTAAAGCTCATTTTTTTTTGTACAATTTTCAATAATAAAAAAGAGGAAAGATATAATCTTTCCTCTTGAACTTTTTCTTAAAATTTATTTGTTTTTTTCAGTTTTTACTGTTTGTTGAGCATTTTGGTTATCATTCTTTTTGGTCATTATTTTCTTACTTAATTTGTTAGCAATCGGAGTAATAACAACAGGTCCCAAGAATCTGTATATTATACCTACGATAACAAGTACTCTTAACTTATTAAAGCCTGTTTTAAGTTTATCAATTTCAGTAGCCTTTGCTTTTTCTGCAATAACGTTATAAACATCATCAACTTTATCTTTAACAGAGTTGATAACATCATCTTTACTTCCTGAAATTCCTGATGTGATTGTTTCTTTAACGCTTTCTTGTACAGCTGTTAATGTATCAGGTTTAACTTTATCTTTTAATTGAGAAGTTAAAGTTTTTGAAACATTCTCAAGTCCTTCTGAGAGTTTTTCCTTTCCTCCATCTAATGCTTGAGCAACTTTAGTAAATAATTCGGATTGAGAAACCTCTTTTGCTTTTTGACCTAATTGAGTATAGAAATCATCATGTTTAACCGTATATTCACCTGCTTTTTTCGCTACCCAGTTTGAAATTTTACCGTCAACAAGATAAGCTCCTGCAGTTGATACACCCCAAACAAGAGTATCATTAATTAACATTTGCGGTTTTTGTTCTTTATCAATTTTTTTGTTTTTCAATGTGTTGAACATGTAAAAACCTGATAATAATGCACTTTCTGCAACCATAAGGTGAGTAAATGAATTATCTGATTTTGCTAATTTTGAAGCCAATTTTTGGAATGTTTGTGTGCCTGCAACCTTTGTATATAGTTTAGTAAATCCTTTAACTACAGGTTCATTAATAGAACCTTTAAATGCAGGAGTTGTATTTTTTTCTGACAAACTTCTTTTGTTTTTGTTTGCAGTGTCAGTATAGTTATATTGTTGTGAAATACTATTTATTTTCATAATTTGCTACCCCCGCAAAAGTTTTAAATACTTCTTTCGCCTTATCAGAATTTAATCCAAAATAAAGTGAATTATATATGTTATCATTTTGTGGCGATTGTTGAGAGTTTCCGCTCTTTTTTAAACCTACAAGTTTTAATATAACCGGAACAAGTGCAATTGTAATTGCAGCTCTTAATGGCATAAATACAGGTTGGCAGAACTTATCCATAATATTTTTTGCAGCTTTCGGATAGTTATTATTTGATTTTTGAGCTTTAATACCGTCAATAATATCTTTTGCCGCATCAGGAGCTTGTTCTTTTAAAGTTCTTGCAAAGTTTTTAAGTGAACCTTCACCTTTCTTAGCGAATACTCCGACATTAAATTTATTGTCAGCAGTTAATGCACTTACATCAACACCTGTTTGGATTTTATCTTTAACTCCGTTAAGTGCATCAATACCTTTTTTAACCAATTCTTTATTTGCGTTTTCTACGGCTTCAGGGAGTTTGAAACTACCGTTTTTATTTACTCTTTTAACTGCAGCTGCAAGCGGAGTTGCAACAAGTGTAGTCATTCCCAACCCTACAAGCCCTGATGATACCGATTTAGCTGCCTGATAAGAACATTTTTGCTTATCTTCGTCAGTTTTTGCTGTTGCCATAATAGCAGCCGGTCTCATACCACAAGTAATTAAAATAGCAAAGATAGCTTCTGCAACTAACGGGTTATCAGATGCAAAGTTTGCTACTTTATGAAGAAATGGTGCAGGAATTGAGCCGCCTTTAAAACTCACACGACCATCAGAATTTTCATTGATGGTCGTGTTTATTTGGTCATTATTCAGTTTTAAATTTGCTCTATCAAGCACACTCTTCTCTCTCATTCGCTCCGGCATAGTACCTTTCGGTTTGCCTTGGAGATACGATGTTTCAGTTTTAATAGAACTAATCTGCATAATCTCTTTCCATTTACTCTACACTTTTTCTAAATCACCTAAATAAATTTTTTGCTATTTAGAAAATTAGATTATAGCAGAAATTTCCATGACAAACTTAAAATTTGAAAAATTATTTTCACAAACTCACTGTTTATAAGACATGAGCAATAAAAAATTTGTTTTCATAAAACTTAACATAAAAGAAAATTTACATTTTTTTATAGATAAATTGAAAAATATTTGAAATATTTTTTTTAAATGCTAAACTAAAAGAGAAATAATTTTTCGGGTCGTCGCAAACTGACTCTGCCGAGGAGAAAACTGAGAGTTTTCAACGAGAGGTAGCACGTAGTGTGTTTCAGACCATCAAAACTAAATAATGATTTCGGGACGTAGCGCAGTCTGGTAGCGCACTACCTTGGGGTGGTAGGGGTCGCAAGTTCAAATCTTGTC
>CAYYPD010000010.1:0-3357 GCA_964473445.1 uncultured Muribaculaceae bacterium | reverse complement strand
GTTCCGAAATTTTTTCTTTTCTTCGCAAGTTTCACGTTTCGCGATTTTCTACGCCGAAGGCTTGAAAATCTGCTTACCTGACTTAAAAAACTTACGGCTCACTTTTCGCCTTGTTTTTTAAGCAAATCTTGTCGTTCCGAAATTTTTTCTTTTCTTCGCAAGTTTCACGTTTCGCGATTTTCTACGCCTAAAGGAAGGTCTGTTTGAAATACTGTTGACCATCAAATTTTAAATATTTGAAGTTAGTTTTGAGCCATACTTATCAACTTTTTTAAGTAACTGTTTGGGTTTACATCCGACTCTTCATTATTTTTATATGTCAATTTATGTATGAAACTTGATTTTTTTAGCCAATTAAAATATTCTTCGTCATACTCTTGATACATAACCGTTTGCAGAACAAATAGCACGGGTGCCAAACCAAGATGCATATTATTAAAGATATTTTTTACATTCTTATCATATTTAACCAACAACAAAATGAAATAATGCCACATAAAATAATGACATAAAAAGTTATTATCCTGCCAATATAACTCCACAAATGTTTTCATAACTTTCATTACATAATTATTTTTTTTGGAAACAATAAAGAAACTTGATACAGATTTAAAAAAAATGCTTACCATAACTTTTCCGATTTTATTCTTAGGGAAACTAAGGTTCATATACCTAAACATAAATAAGTCCGAATTTTTAATACACTCAGGGATAGGCTGCGTCATATACAATGTTGAATCAAACCAAACTCCGCCATATTTTGCAAGTAAACAACTTCTTATGTAATCGGATAACTGGGCATAAGAAATTATGCCACATTTATGTTTTTCCATAATATAATTCGGGATTTCTATATAATCACTGATATTATGTTCGTTTAAAACTATTAAGTCCGGATAGAATTTCTTTATACTATCAATACAAGCCCTTACAATTTCAGGCATTTCATCTTGAAACCACAGTGTCCATTTGTAATCACAGGGTTTATCTTTTGACGTATCAATAAATTCAATATCTTTAAGCAATTTAAGATACTTTTTCATATATATTCGTGCTGCAGTTTTCTCGTTAACGAATATTTTTAAAAATTTAAAAAATATAATATTGAAACTTGATTTATAAATACTCATTTTCAAACAGTCTTTTCTAAGTACCTATAAAAATTATCAGGATTTATATTCTTTGTATCATGGGATTTGTAAGTCAACTTATGTAAAAATGTTGAAGATTTTAACCAATCATATAAATCACTGTCATAATCATCATACAAAACTTGCTGCATTAATTTCGTCGGTTGAGCCGAACCTAATGGCATAACATTAAAGGCTTTATCGACATTTTTATTATACTTTTTTAACAACATAAGGTAAGTGTGAAAAAAGAAATAAGTACAGACAAAATCATTTTCCCGCCAATACTCTTCAAAAAATTTTTTCATTAACCGCATTATGTAATTATCTTGTTTTGAACAAATAAAATAATTTGAAAAGCTGCTGAATATAGCTCTCGGGATTATTTGATTAGGGTCATCATCATACTTAAAAGAAAAATTTCTAAAGAAAAACAAATCGGATTTTAATATGTATTTGGGAACAGGTGATGTTAAAAATGATGTTGAATCAATCCACATACCGCCAAACTTAGAAAGCAAAGCGACTCTTATATAATTTGCAAATTTTGCAGGCGGAATTATACCTTTTCTATATTTTTCCCATATATAATCAGGGATAGAAATATATTCATCTACATTCTTTTCACTTATAAGTATTAAATTAGGATAAATCTTTTTAATACTGCGAATACATAGTTGAACTAAAGCAGGAATATCATCTTGCAGCCAGCAAGTAAAAACCTTATCAGAAATAGGATTATTTGATGTATCAATATATTCAACCAAATTTGAAACATACAAATATCTTTTCAAGAAAAATCTGGCAGCAACTTTCTCACCTTTTAACAGCTTTACAATATTATAGAAAAGTTTGTTGTATATTAAATTTTTCAATGTTCTCTCTTTTCTTTAATTCAACAAATGTAACTTATATAAACAATAATAAACCTTATATTGGGAAATTGAATTTGCTTTTAATAATGCTTTAACTTTATAGTTCTTCTTGTGTTTCAAAGTTGTCAAATCATAGTATTTATTAAACAAAATCAAAGTATCTTTTGCCATATTAAAGCATTTATGTTGAAATTCTTTTGAGTTATCAAGCCTTAACAATTTTAGTTCTCCTACAATTCTCGGAGAATAACTTTCCATATATAAAGGTAAGAAATAATCCTTATATTTAGACTCAAGCACATAATTAAGTCCTAAAATAATATTATTAAATGTATCATCAATACACGTTAATTTTCTTGTTTTGGTTTGTTTTTGAGTGATACGATAATTATATAAATGATTATTCATTACTGATATTTTATCAGCATTTACAATTGCGTTTATTCTAAACGGAATATCTTCACAACTAATGGAATCTGTATATTTTACATTATTTTTTATCAAAAATTCTTTTTTATAAATTGCAGACCAATAAAAAGACCCTAAAAAATTTAAACTTTTATCAGTCTGACTGAGATTTACGGAATTATTTCCGTAACGTTCATACATTTTATTTGTATAATTGCATATCAGATAAGAATTATTAAACTCAAAAATTTTTATAAAATTAAAGAAAACAATATCATCATCATTTTGGCTTATTTGATTATAGGCTTTCTCACAAGTATATTCTTCATACCAATCATCTGAATCAAGCAACATTATATAATCACCTGTAGCTTGAGAGATTGCAATATTTCTGGAATATCCCGTTCCTTTATTTTCTTCATTTTCTATAATTTTTATTCGATTATCTCTTAGTGCATATTCTTTCAATATAAGAGAAGACCCATCCGGAGATTTATCATCAACACAAATTATTTCGATATCTTTTAAAGTCTGATTAATTACGCTATCAAGACATTGCCTTAAATATTTTTCTACATTATAAACAGGAATAATTACTGAAACTTTTGGCATTTATACCCCTCTATACTTACTTATTTATAACTTCCTTCTTTATTTTTGTTGTTGATATATCAGGTGTTCTGGGAAGATATACAACTTCACAGTAATCTTTCAAAAAATCAAATTTTCCTTTCCAGTCATCACCCATTACAAAGACATCTGCTTGATATTTTTGTACATCAGTAATTTTTTGTTCCCAATTGTCTTCCGGAATAACTAAATCTACGTACCGGCACGCTTCCAGCAATAGTTTTCTTTGTTCATATGGATAATATGATTTTTTATTTTTTATTCTGTTAAATTCATCGCTTGATAAAGCAACAATTAAGTAATCTCCTAATGCT
>CAYYPD010000009.1:0-40551 GCA_964473445.1 uncultured Muribaculaceae bacterium | reverse complement strand
CCTACGGATATTTCTTTATTAAGAAGTGCGTATGAAAGAAATATAGCTGTTTTAAAATCACAACAAGTGCAATTGAAAAAAGAAACAGATGAAAAATATAAATCTGTTATGACACTTGAACAATATCAAGAATATCAAGCTCAACAATTACAAACAGATAATGCATTTCAAAACTTTTTAAGAAAATAAGAGGGTTTTATGAAAAAGTTATTAGGAATTATTATATTCACTCTTTTAGCAATTTTTTCTTTAACGGCAAACTCTGCTTCCGCATTAGTATTCAACCAAGATGATGCCTTAGATACAATTGATAAGCTCGATACAATTGCAAGTTCGGACTTATTTTCAATGGTTAATAAATCAGAACTAATCGGAATTCGTTATGAAAATTTCACTATGCTCACTAAACAGTATCAATCGGAAGTTCTTGGTACTGCGAATTTATTGAGAGATAAGTTGAATAAGATTAATATAATTTTAAATTCATCTGATTATTCCGATACGGAAAAACAAATGCAGTCAAATGCTCTTTATCAGGAAATAAATTTAGCATTAAACACCATTGATACAAGGACAATGAATTATATTTTTGCTTTAAGAGATTATATGCCGTCTATTACATATCAAAGATATAATAAAAGATTTTCAGAATACTATAACAGCTTTGATATTACAGACACTAAAGTCAATATATATTAATGAACTTTATTAATTATATCTCGTTATAAATAATGAAAGAGGAACCGCAAATGGATAACGAGAAAAAATGTGAAAAATATGAATCGTACTTCATTTTCAAAAATGAAGAAGATTTTAATGCCCATTTAAACGAGTGTCCCGATTGCAAAAAAGAACACGAAAAATATTTAAAAGTTTCGCAGCTTGTAAAAGAAGTTGCACCTGTTTACCTTGAAAAACAAGTAAAAAAGAAAAAAACAGTGCTGAAAAGACTTGCTGCATGTTTTATATTGTTTGTAGGTTTAATTGGTGTTTATACGGGTTTTAGCGTATATGATACAAGTACAAATAATGTAAGTGTTGATGATGACTCATATATCTCAACTATGGGGCTTCCGACTGATGAGTACGGATTTTTGGAATTATTGTAGGTAAGGAATAAATTGAAGTCCATAATAGACCAATATAGAAATAATATAAGAAAAATTATTTCCAATATGACAGGATCTTCCAACGAAGATATTGAACAAGAAGTATATATAAGAACTTGGAAGAATATAGATAAATATAAAGAAGAAGGTAAATTTAAAAGCTGGATTAACACAATTACGGCAAATTTGTGTAGAGATTATTTACGTTCTTCCTACTTCAAACATTCACAAGATACTGTTACGGAAGAAGATGATTTAATTCAAATCCGTGATGAAAAGCAGGATATAGAATCAGAATTTATTGCAAAACAAAGACAAAAAAGAATAATTAATGCAATAGACAATCTGAAACCTAAATTTAAAGAAGTAATTATCATGTACGAAATGCAAGATATGAGCTATGAAGAAATCTCAGAAAAAATAAAATGCCCCGTCGGCACTGTTCGTTCAAGATTATTCAATGCAAGAAAAGAATTAAGTCTAACTTTAAGTGATTTAATTTAAAGGAGAAAAAATGAAAAACAAACTTTATATTGCATTACTGGCAATTATAGTTTTAATAAGCGTAAATAATATCTGCACTGCAGAAACCAAAGGTAACGATTTCCCGCCACCACCGCCTTTCGGACATTTCGATAACGGGGATAATCCGCCGCCTTCTCATGAATTTATGGGAAAACGTCCGTCAAAAGAAGAAATGGAAGCAAAAAAACTTGAATTTGAAAGACGTCTAAACTTAACGGAAGCTCAAAAAAAACAAATAGAAGCTGACAAACAGAAAGACAGAGAAACAATAAAACCAATTATTGAAAGAACAAAAACTTTAAAACGAGAGTTACGTGCAATTGACGAGAATACCACGCTTTCTCAACAAGAAAAAGAAGCAAAAGTTCAAAAAATGAAAAGTGAACTTAGAGAATTGCATATTCAGGCAAATAAATGCAGAAAAGAGAATATGCAGCGTTTTGAAGCTATTTTGACAGATAAACAGAAAGCGGAATTTTCTAAAATTAAAGAAGAACAAAAACAGGAAATGGAAAAAAGACGACTGGAATATGAAAAACAAAAGAGCCTAAAATAACTCTTTAAACATTTTCGATATAGCAGCTTAAATCGTCTTTAATTTTGTGTCCGATATTTTTAAGTATTTTAAGGTCTTCTTCTGACACACTCTTAAACATTTTTAGTGCAAAACTTTTAACATTATCTCTGTTTTCATCTATGATTTTTTTGCCTGCATTTGTAATGTTTAGCTTATTTACTGACCTGTTATTTTTCTTTGATAATTTTATTTTTATCAACCCGTTATTTTCAAGAACATTTACAATTCGTTTTGTATTTGATTTATCTTTAAGCAGTAATTCGGATAACTCCTGCTGACAAATTCCGTCATTACAATATATAGCGTCAAGTACCATAAATTGTTCTGCCGTTATACCTAAATTCAATCCGTTTAAATATTGAATTAAAATAGATTTTATACTTTTTATAATTCTGTCTGTTTCAAAAATTACAGTTTGTGTATAATGTTGTTCAATAATCTTTTCCATTGTGATATCCCTGATTGACATTATATTCCGCTAGTGTTATTATGTCAATCGATTGACATGTCAACCGTATAAAGTTATAATTTTAATAAACGGATTTTTATGAAAAAGATTATAATAACGCTATTTATAATAAGTTTAACTTTTAATACGCAATTTGCTTTTGCAAAGAAAGTTAAAACCGATAAAGTTAATTCTCAAGAAGTTCAAACTGCCGAGATTGTAAAAACAGGCATGGATTTTGCCACCGCTTACGAGCTTATGATGTTGAATAATAATGAAATTAAGGCGGTGCTTGAAGAGATTGAACAAAAAAAGTATGAAAAAAGGGCTGCAGTTGGAGAGTATTTGCCTAAAATCGGAATTAATGCAACAACGGTTCATTTTGACAAGAGTGTGGATGTCGGTATTCCGCCTATAATGGGAATGCAACTTCCGGCTATGACATTGCAGGATAAAAACCTTACAACACTTGGATTTGGTGCTACTTGGAATATTTTTACAGGCGGTAGAATTATTGCTTATAACTCTGCCGCAAGGGCAAAACTTGAAAGTTCTAATTTAAAATACAAAAGTGTAACAAACAAATTGACAACCGAACTGGTGAAACGTTATTACGGTTTAAAATTGGCTCAGGATGTTGTTTCTGTCAGAAAACAAGTTTTAGATACAACAAAAAGGCATTTGGATGATGCAATAATGCTGGAAGAGGTCGGAATAATTGCTAAATCCGAAAGATTACATGCCGATGTTGCATACAGTCAAGCATTATGCGACTATAATTCCGCTCTTCGTGATGAAGAAATTGTTGAAGAGGGTTTAAAAAACCTGATAAAAGCTGATGATGTTAATTTAAGTGATGTAAAAGTTCAAATCTTATCATCGTTATTTTTGTATGATAAAGAACTTGACAGTTTATCGGCATATAAAGAGAAAGCTATTGCAAATAATCCGGATTTTAAGCAAACGGAAGTGAAAAAACAACTGGCAAAAGCAAATTACAGGGCAAAAGCGGCAGAGTATTCACCTGTTTTATCCGTATTTTCTTATGATATAGCTGCAAGTAATAATTTATCGCACCAAGTGCCTAAGTTTGGGGTTGGGGCAGGAGTTAACTTTACATTGTTTGACGGGTTAAGCAGATATAACAACTTGCAAGCTGCAAAACATTTAAAAGAACAGGTTAAATATGAAACGTTATCAGCTAAGAATAATATTGAAACTTTGGTAACAAAAACATATAATGAGCTTTTAAAATATAAAGAACAGTATGACAGCACAAATAAATCAATTGAGAGTGCTGAAGAAGCATTAAGAACAGCTGAACTTGCGTTCAGGGAGGGTGTAGGAACATCGCTTTCTGTTACCGATGCACAAAGTGCATTGTCTGCAATAAAAATAAAAAGACTGAATGCACTTTATAATTATGATGTTGCATTCGCAACTCTGTTAAGTACGCAAGGTAATGCGGAAGAAATATCGGAATATATAAAAAATTCGACAGAAGAAAGTTTATAAACAAAGAGGCGTGATAATGAATAAACGTAATATACTAATTATTTTAGCTATTATGCTGACAGCAGGCATAGGTTTTGCGATAAAATACAATTCACAAATGATTATACAAGGTGAAGTTGACACAAAAACAGTTGATTTATCATCAAAAATTGCCGGAAGAACAGAAAAAATCAATGTGGTAAAAGGGGATTATGTAAATAAAGATGACGTGTTGATTATACTTGATACGCCCGAAATTAGAGCAAAAGTAATGCAATCGGAAGCAGCTTTAGATATGGCGGAAGCAAAAAATCTTGAAGTTAAAAACGGTGCAAGAGAAGAAGAAAAAGTGATGGCATTAAATGCATATAACCAAGCCCAAGCCAATCTTGAACTTGCACAAAAAACATATACGAGAATGAAACGCTTAAATCAAGAGGGTGTTATCTCTAACCAAAAGTTTGACGAAGTATCAATGCAATATCAAAGTACTCAAAAAGCAGTTTCTATTGCAAAAGAAAAGTATCAAATGTATAAAAACGGTGCCAGATACGAGGACAAATTATTAGCGGAAGCGAATGTGAAAAAGGCACAGGGCTTAACTCAAGAAGTCAATTCATACTTAAGTGAAAACAAAATAAAAACACCGATTTCAGGTCAGGTAACCGAAATTTATGTTGAAGAAGGGGAGCTTGTAGGAGCAGGTTATCCTATTGTTTCAATAACGGATGTTGATGACAATTGGGTTGTTTTTAATTTGAGAGAAGATTTACTTTCAAAAATAAAAATGGGTTCTGTTTTTGAAGTGAAAGTTCCGGCGTTAGGCAATAAAGTTATTCCTGTACAAGTCAATTATATTTCAGCAATGGGCAATTTCTCAACTTGGAGAGCAACCAAAACAAGAGGGGATTTTGATATGAAAACATTTGAAGTTCATGCAAAACCTCTTGATAAAGTTGACGGACTAATTGCAGGCATGAGTGTTATTACGGATTGGAACAAAATTAAATAAGATTATTATGGGTGCTTTTGTTGAGATAATTAAAAGAGAACTAAAAAGATTAAAAGATGAGAAATTTTTACTTTTAATTATGATAGTATTGCCGTTTTTAGCCTCGATTGTTTTATTTCAGACATTTTCAAAAGGCAGTGCGACAGATTTACCGATTGCAATTTTAGATTATGACAACAGTGATATTTCAAGAAAACTGGTGCGGATGGTTGATTCAACCCCGTCAGTTCGTGTGGAATATAAACTTAATGATACGCAAATGGCTTATAACCTTGTTCAGCAGGGTGATATTTACGCATTTTTAGTAATTCCGAGAAATTTTAAACGTGATATCTCAAGAAATTTAACTCCGAATTTAGCTTATTATTACAATAACCAAATAATATTAATCGGCGGAATACTCACAAAGGATGTGCAAAGTGCGGTCTTGACATTCTCGGGAGAAGTAAATGCTTCATTAAGTATGAAAAAAGGAATGCCCAAAGAAGCGGCAAAGCAGAAAATTAATATAATCAGAATTGATGAACGTTTAAAAGGTAATCCTTATATGAATTACTCTTATTTTCTTTCTTTTGCGGGTGTTGCCCATACGTTTCAGGTATTCATATTATTTTTTGCAATATGGGCAGTAGGCAGAGAATTTAGAGAGGGTACGTTTAAAGAATGGCTTAGTATCGCTGATAATTCAATAATTAAAGCCGTATTCTCAAAACTTACTTTTTATACAATATATTTTCTGTTTGCAATGCTGTTTATGTATGCGGTTTATTACTTAGTATATAAAGCCCCGTTTGAGGGAAATCTCTTTACATTAACCCTTTCAACTCTTTTGTTTATAATAGCTTACGAGTTTGTGGGGGTGCTTTTTGTTTCTATTTTATCAAATTTACGCTTTTCGATGAGCTGTGGAGCTTTTATGGCTTCTATGGGATTTTCAATGGCAGGCATGACATATCCTGTTATTGCAATGCCTTGGTTTGGTAAATTTTATAGTGCATTGTTACCGATAAGACCTTATGTTAAGGTCTTAATTGACCAATCTTTAAGAGGATTTGCTCCAAAATATGATTGCATTTATTTGATTTGGCTTTTGGGCTTTATTTGTCTGGGAATGCTATTTTTACCGTTATTAAAAAAGCACGGAATGGATGAAAAATTATGGTATCAAATTTAAAAAATATAGTTAATATATTTTTAAGTGAATTAAAACTTGTATTAAGAGATAAAGGTACAATTTTAATTATGGTTGGCGGAGTTTTCCTCTACAGTATTTTTTATATGATTCCGTTTTCTACTCACGTATTAAAAGAGGTACCTATAGGCGTAATAGATAATGACAACTCCTCTTTGTCGAGGGAATTTGTCAGAAATCTTGATTCAAATGAGTTTATTAAAGTTTCCGATAAATATTCAAACATTATTGAGGCAAAAGAAGATTATTACGGCAATAAAATTCAAGCATTTGTCCTTATTCCGCAAGGATTTGAAAAAGATATTAAAAGCGGAAAACACACTTATATAACCTCTTATGAAGATAGCTCGTTTATCATAATATATAAACAAGTCGCTTCGGGAATTACGCAAACTGCACTTGAAACAGGTGCAAAAATTGAAATTGCAAGTTTAATGAAGCAAGGAGTAAACAAAAATCAGGCAATAAGAGTAAAATCACCTGTTAATTTTGTTCAAAATCCGCTTTTTAATCCTGCCGGGAGTTACCAAAATTATATTTATCCGTTAATTTTAATTTTAATATTGCAGCAAACAATGCTTGTTGGGGTTGGAATGCTCGCAGGTACTATAAGTGAACGTATGTCGGGCACAAAATATCGTAATGAAAAAGGTGACCTTCTTGAAGTAAAACAGATAAACGTAAACGAATACAGTAATAATCCGATTGAAATTGTCATAGGGAAGGGGCTTGCTTATACAAGTTTATATTTAGTATATTCATTTTTTTATTTTTTAGTTTTTCCGTTGTTCTTAGTCTATAACTCAAGTCATAATATCATTGTTTTACTGCTTTTCTTGGTACCGTTTTTATTCTCGACGGCTTGTTTAGGTCAAACTATCGGTGCTATTTGCAGAAAAAGAGAATATTCAATGTTTATTCTTGTATTTTCATCTGTTCCGCTTATCTTTTTACCGGGGTTTATTTGGCCGAAAGAAGCTATCCCGACGATGTTAATAATATTTTCAAAATTCATGCCGGTAACATCAGCAATTGACGGCTTAGTCAGAATAAATCAAATGGGAGCAACATTTATGCAAGTACAAAAATCTTTCCTGTTGCTTGTTGCACTTTGTATTTTGTATTTCATAACAGCTTGCTGTGTGGTAAGAAAATATACAGAGAAATAATATTGCTTGCTAAAATCAATTTATATTTATGCACGGTATGTCTTGTGTAAAGAAATTTTAATGTGCGAAATTTCTTTTTATAACAGGCTTTTCCTAAAATCAGGATTGCGGAGTTGTCGTTTGAGAGTTATAATATACCTGTAATTCGGGAGTAAGTTTATGGCAAGTCCAATCAAGCCGATTGGTGCAATCGGAGCAATCTGTCAACAACAAAGAAACGCTCTTATACAGAGTCGTTACAGAGAAATCTATGCTCATGAGCAGGCTCATAAGGCCACAGCAGGTTCTTTTGGCGGTGCGATTGTTATAGAGAAAAATTCAGAAGGTATTCCTGTCGGCGGACACGTTAATATAAAAATGCCGAAACTAAATAAGGCAAACCCCGAAGAAACAATAAAACATGCAAACACTGTTATAAAGGCAGCTTTAGCTCCAAGTGATCCGTCTTCTCAAGACATAAAAGTTGCAGGTGAAGCCGGAGCTATAAAACAACAGGCAATAGCCGAAAAACAAAAACAATCCGTCGGTTCAAGATTAAATTACTATGCCTGATTTTCATCCCGTGTTATTATATTTTGGTTACGGGTAAAAAGATGAGTGAATTATATAATAACAAAATAAATGTATTAAAAGCGTTGGCAATACTTCTTGTTGTGTCAGGGCATTTGGAGTTCTCATTGATTCCGATGTTTCCGCCATACTCTTTTCAAGTTGTGTTGTTTTTCTTCATTGCGGGAATGTTATTTAAAAAGGATTATTCATTCCCTGTTTTTATAAAAAAACGATTAAAATCTTTGTTGATTCCGTATTTTATTTATGAGTTTTTATATTTAATAATAACAATTGCAATAGCCCCGATTTGCGGTAAATATTGGGGTATGAGTATAAATTTGAAGAATATATTTTTAATGCCGTTTTTGACGGGTCATCAATTAGATTTAATATCTCCGCTTTGGTTTGTACCATGCCTGTTTATAACTTTAATGATATATAAATTATTTTCATGTTTGAAAATTTCAGATAATTTGAAGCTGTTTATATGTTTCATTTTGTCATTGAGTGCAATACAAATGCAAAATTATGCCGAAAATATCTATATTCTGTGGATATTAAGAAGTGCTTTTGCATTATTGTTTGTTCATTTAGGATATATGTATAAACATATATGGGAAAATAAATACAATCTTTTTACTTCAAAAATCTTTTATGCGGTGCTTGTTTTACAATCAATTTTATGGCTTACAAATAAAGATTTTACCCCTCAAGACGGAGTAGGATTACATTATTTACTTGTATGGGGAACATATAATAATTGGATGGTTCCTATTCTTACAAGTATTACGGGAATTTGGATAAGTCTGTTTATTGTTAATATCTGCTATGACTATATAAAAGATTGGAAATTTATACAACAAATCGGGCAAAATTCATACCATATAATGGCAAACCACTTGTTAATTTTTAATTTGATTACATATTCAATATTGGCAATTAAAGGAATTCCTTTTGATGTTAAAAATTCACAAGATATTTATTGGTTCTATCGTCCGATTATAACAACATATTTTTATTTTATATTTGGTGTAATAATAACGACATATATCGGAGTTTTAATAAAATTTATAAAGAGTAAATCATTATTTAAAAACTTTTAGTTATTCTCTTTTAACATCTGTTATTGAATTTGGATTAAATACGACGAAGTAGCCGACTTCAGGAGCAATAACGCCGTCAATTCCAAGTTCATCAACAATCTTGTTTCTGCAATATTCGTTTAAGGCAGTACTTATAACTTCATGTTCTATCATAACTTTTTCTATGTCAGTAAAGCCCATTCTAAAGTAATTTCTTACTTCGTTTTCAAGTTTCTCTCTGACTTGGTTATAACTTTTAATGTTTAAACTTGTTGTAGCTTTGCCGTTAAAAGAAGCATTTAGTGTATCACCTTGGTAAATTTGAATGTTACCTTCCGAGCCAAAATAAACACCGGGTCCATAATTTGTCAGTGTGATTTTTGAAAAATCAAAACCGTTATTTACAATATCATCAATGTTTTCTCGCATTGTTTTATGTTTTAAATTTGTATAGTGAACTTCTTCTGCTTCTTTTGGAAATAAAGTCTGTAATGCTTCCGTAACACTGACTTTTTTGTCGTTATGGTCAATCATAACCGTATCTAAATGTGCAAAGATATTATCTTTGTGTTTTTTTATACTTTCTTCAAAGGTGGCTCTATATGTATCTTTTGAAATTGCAGGGTCAACATATCCCCCTTGTTTGAAAGACGGAGTTGTAACCTGTGGTTTAATATTTTTCTTTGCCTGTAAATTATTATATTGTATTGAATTAAATCTGTTTATGCCCTGAATTAACATATTTCCGCCTTTCTTGCAGTTTTAATAAAACGGTAAATAATTGAAATTGCTTTATTCTCTTAATTGGTTAAATTTTGTAAAGTTAAAATAGACTTGTCATTAAAAAATATTAGTGATAAAAATGTTAATATGATTAAGTTTGAAGAAGTTAAAGATATTAAAGAATTTGCAAAACTTGCCTCTTTAATTTGGCATGAATATTGGACTGTTATTTTATCTCCCGAGCAGATAGATTATATGGTAGAAAAATTTCAATCAGAGTCTGCCGTAAAAGAACAAATTAAAAATGAACATTATACATATTTTTACATAATTGTTGATGATGAAAAGGCAGGATATATAGGTCTTAGCAGGAAAGAAGATTATCTGTTTCTTTCTAAACTATATATTAAAAAGGAATTTAGGCATAAAGGTCTTGGTACTCAATCTTTTGAGTTTATTAAAGATTACGCAAAATCAAATAATTATAAGAGAATAATTTTAACTGTTAATAAATATAATACAAATACCATAAATGCTTATAAAAAATGGAACTTTGATACTATAGACTCTGTTGTAACCGATATCGGAAATGGTTTTGTAATGGATGATTATATAATGGAGTACAAAATAAAAGGTTAACAGGTATTCAATATTTGTATTATTATAAAAGTGTCCAAACCTGAGGTATGCAATGAATAATATAGAAAATAAAACAACATTGGATAAATTACCTGTTGGAAAAGATGCTGTTATTCAGTCTGTTGATTGTGATAATCAAGCATTAAGACAACATATTTTGGACATGGGTTTAATTCCGGGGGTAGAAGTTACTCTTGTAAAAACAGCTCCGCTTGGAGATCCTCTTGAAATCAGATTAAGAGGATATGAATTAACATTAAGAAAAAATGACGCTTCTAAAATTGCTATAACGGACATTCATGAAGCACATAATTGTCCGAGAAAAACGCAAGCAGGAGAAGAGGTTGAACACTCTCAAAAGGGTGAAATTCAAATATATACAACTCTAAAGAATAAAAATGCAAAACCTAAAACAAAATTGCATTTTGCTCTTGTCGGTAACCAAAATTGCGGTAAAACTACATTATTCAATAAATTTACAGGTTCTAATCAACACGTCGGAAACTTCCCCGGAGTAACCGTTGACAGGACTGACGGTGTTGTAGAAAATCATAAAGAACTTACTATCACGGATTTACCGGGGATATATTCTCTTTCACCATATAGCAGTGAAGAAATTGTTACCCGTAATTTTATACTTCAAGATAAACCTGACGGAATAATAAACATTGTTGACGCTACAAATATTGAGCGTAATTTGTTGTTAACAATGCAATTGATAGAGCTTAATGTTCCTATGGTAATTGCATTAAACATGATGGATGAAATCAATAAAAATGGCGGAAGTATTGATGTAAACGGTATAGAAGCGGCACTTGGAGTTCCTGTTATTCCGATTTCAGCTTCAAAAAATGAAGGGGTAGATGAATTAATCGAACATGCTGTTAACGTTGCAAAATATCAAGAATTCCCCGGTCGTGTAGATTTTTGTGAGGCAGATGCAGGAAAAGAAGGAGCAGTTCACAGATGTATCCACGCAATCAGCCACCTTATTGAAGAAAAAGCCAAAGAAGCGGAAATCCCTGTCAGATTTGCAGCAACAAAACTTGCGGAAAGAGATTCTCTTATATTAAAATCACTTAATTTGGCAGATAATGATGTTCAATCTTTAAACGATATTATTTCGCAAATGGAAAAAGAAAGAGGGCTTGACGCTTACGCCGCTTTAGCGGATATGAGATTTTCTTTTATTGAAAAACTATCTGCAAGATATGTATATAGACCCGAAGAAACAATCGGCGACAAACTTTCAAGGAATGCAGATAAAATATTAACAGGTAAATACACTGCAATTTTAGCATTTTTAGCAATAATGGCAGGTATTTTCTATATTACTTTCGGTCCGTTAGGAAGTTTTCTTTCTGATTTAATGGAAACAGGAATCGACACTTTTACTCGGTATGTTGATTCTATACTGACTGCATACGGATTAAACCCTGTTGTGCATTCGTTAATAATAGACGGTATTTTTGCAGGTGTCGGTGCGGTATTAAGTTTCTTACCTATTATTATAGTTCTGTTCTTCTTCTTATCTATATTGGAAGATAGCGGATATATGGCAAGAGTTGCATTTGTAATGGATAAATTATTGCGTAAAATCGGATTATCGGGCAGAAGTTTTGTACCTATGCTTATAGGTTTTGGCTGCAGTGTTCCGGCAATAATGTCAACCAGAACACTTCCATCTGAAAGAGATAGAAAAATGACAATTTTCTTAACTCCTTTTATGAGCTGCTCTGCAAAACTCCCTATTTATGTTTTGTTTACCGTTGCATTTTTCGCCGAAAATCAGGTTTTGGTAATTTTAAGTTTGTATTTAATCGGTATAATAGTCGGAATTATATTTGCATTCATAATGAAATATACGGTATTTAGAGGAGAACCTGTTCCTTTTGTTATGGAATTACCGAATTACAGAATGCCGGGGATACAAAATGTTTACAGATTAATCTGTTTTAAGGCAAAAGGGTTTATAACAAAAGCATTTACAATCATTTTCTATGCAACAATTGTAATATGGTTCTTACAAACATTTGATATAAGATTAAATCTTGTAACTGACTCATCTCAAAGTCTGCTTGCTGTTTTAGGTAACTTTATAACTCCTGTGTTTAAACCGCTTGGAATTACGGATTGGAGAATTTCAACGGCATTTTTAACAGGATTTATGGCAAAAGAAAGTGTTGTGAGTACTTTAACTGTTTTGCTTAACGGTGAACTTGATAAATTGCCGATGTTGTTCTCTCACTTAACGGCATTTGTATTTTTGGTATTTTCACTTTTATACACGCCTTGCGTTGCTACAATTGCAACGGTAAGAAGAGAACTCGGCAGAAGATATGCAGTTTTGGTTGTTGCAATGCAGTGTATAATAGCTTGGATTGTCGCTTATATTGTATATTCAATCGGGAGCTTAATAATTAAATAAATTATTTATACAACGGAATAAGCCCCTTTTGTATTAAGCGTTTCAGCTATTTGAGTGCCTCTGTTTCTGCCGGAAGTACCCTCGGGAACATAAGCAATAGTTAATATCCTTATTAAAATTCCTGCAAATGTTATTGCAAAACATAATATTTCAAACGGAACACACTCTTTTGCTTCCGTAAAACTTTTAAATTCAAGTAAAATAACAAATATATAAGGTAAAAACTGTAAACCTCTTTTATCAAAACAAAAATCACCTAATTTATCAATTGTATTTTTTAATAACATATATATCCCTTTCTTTTTCACTCTAATTTAAGACTAATTCAAATTTGTTAGGATTTTGTTATGAAAAATTTTATGTTGAAAATTTATGCACTAATCTAACCGGTTGATTATCGTGTACAATTCTGAAAAAGGTTATATAATAGACTTATGGTTGATACAGAAGAAAAAAAAATTGATGAATTAGAACAAGCTCACTTGGATTTTATTTCTACCGTGAGCCATGAACTTCGTACGCCGTTAACAAGCATACGGGGTTTTGCTGATACACTTTTGACCTCTTATGACAGGCTATCTCCTGAACAAAGAAAAAAATTTCTTATGATTATAAAAGACCAGTCAAACAGATTGATAAAACTTGTTGAAAATCTTTTGACTGTTTCTAAAATGCAATCGGAAAAAGAACTTATGGTTTATAAATCAATTGATGTTAAACCATATATAGATAGTACGGTGCAAATAATAAAAAATCAGTATCCGACTCATAAATATATATGTAATTACGACAATAATCTTCCTAAAATATTGGTTGATACGGATAAATTTCAACAAATACTTTTAAACTTAATTGATAATGCCTCAAAGTATTCACCTGAGGATACAACTGTTACAATTAATGTAAAACAGGATTATGCAAATAATAATGTAAGTATATCAATAAAAGATGAGGGAATCGGAATAAAGCCTGAGGATATTGATAAAATTTTTAATAAGTTTTCAAGAGTTGATTCCCCATTAACAAGAAAAATTCAAGGTAACGGTTTAGGGCTTTATATTACAAAAAATCTGACAGAAAAAATGGGCGGTACAATAAGTGTTCAAAGCTCGGAAAAAGGCAGTATGTTTACAATTATCTTTAAAATTGCAACAATCGAAGATAACGGTTTAAAGAAAATAAAAGAGTAGGCTTATGCTTGTTAAAGTTGTTTTAATTATTGATAAAAGAAAAGAACAATCAACAAAATACAAAAAAATCTTAGAAAATAGTGATATAACGGTTTTTACGGTTTTTGATTTTGTTGACGCATTAGGAATAATGGAGGCATTTGAGCCTGATTTAATATTGGTTTCCGATAGTTTGGATTTTGACATAAAAAAAGCCCTCGGACAAATTAGAGTCCTAACCTGCAATACACGTCCGGCTATTGTTGTTGTATCAAAATCTAACCATATTCAAGATAAAATCGATGTTCTTGACGCAGGTGCAGATGATTTTTTATCCGAACCTATTAATTCGGAAGAATTTAAAGCCAGAATTATTGCACATTTAAGAAGAAATTTTGAAAATTGTTTTTCCGAAAAAACAATGCTTTTTAACTCAAAAATATCGTATAAAATGATAAAACGTATTTTGAAAACAGATAAAGAATGGGCTGTAATGCTTATTGATATCGACAATTTAGACTTTTATCGTAATATATACGGTGAACTTGCCGCAGATAAATTGCTTCAAACTTATTCCGCAATTATAAAATCCTCTGTTGAACAAGGTGATTATCTCGGGCAATTATCTGATGAAGATTTTATCCTTATAACAAATGTCGATATTTCTGAAAAAATAGCTAATTACCTTATTTTTGCATTTGATACGGTAATTTCAAAATTTTACTCCGAGGCAGACTCTAAAAGAGGCTTTATGTTTATGCACGGCGATGATGAAGCGGAGGATAAAGTTCGATTAGTTTCAACAAGTATAGGTGTTATTTCAAACAAATATAAAAAATATACCGACTTGAAACAAGTTATAGGGTCTTTAATTTCAACTCATAAACTTGCCAAAAGAAAATCAGGCTCATCATTCGTAATTGAAAGACCTAAAATCGGGGCAGAAAATGCAATACAGGAAAAAGAAAGAAATAATAATCTTTTGATAGCGGAACCTGATGAAGCATTATCAATCTTGCTTGAAACAACCGCACGTTTACAAGGCTATAACGTTAGAGCAGTCTATAATTATGATGACATTTTTGATGTAATAAATGAGTTTGTTCCATCTGTTATTATTCTTGACGCAGGCAATTCTGAAACCTTAAAGGGATTAGAAGTTTGTAAAAAACTTAAATTTGAAAAGCAAAATATAAAATCAAATATTATATTTACAACAACCGTTCATAATAAAGAAATGGTTTTAAATGCAGGGGCTGACCTATATTTGCCGAAACCATACGAATTATCGGTAATGTTCGGTTGGATAAAAAAATTAAACGATTATTATAATGAGTAAGGAGATAGTTATGAAAGTTAAAATTGAAAAAAAATCCATACTTGATATTGAAGCTGACGTAATTGTCGTAAACCTTTTTGAGGGCGTTAAAACTCCGGGTGGAGTTACAGGCATTGTAGATAAGGCTTACGATAATATAATTACCGATTATGTTATCAAGCATGAAAAATTTACAGGTAAGTATGGCGAAATTTATACATTACCGTTAATAAAAGAAAACAAGAAAATTTTAGTTGCAGGACTCGGAAAGTCATCTGATTTTACTGTTTCTAAAATAAGAAACCTTACTGCAAAAATTGTAAGAATGTGTAATGCAATGAAAAACGTTAAAAAAGTTGTTTCAATATTACATGGTGCAGGTGTTGCAGGACTTGCTCCCGAACTTTGTGCTCAAATGATAGCGGAGGGTGCAATTTCAGGAGAATATGCTTTTGATAAATATAAAGAAGCAAAAGCAGAAAGAAATGTAAAAGAATTTATTGTTGCTGAAATTGATGAGGCAAAATATAAAAAAGCTGAATGCGGACTTGAAAAAGGTATTATTATTGCAGATTCCGTAAATATGGGACGTGATATTATTAATGAATCATCTCAATATTTATATCCTGAGACGCTTGCTGATTTTGCAGTAAAAAATTCAAAAGTAAAAACAACAGTTTATAATAAAAAACTAATTGAAGAGCTTGGAATGAGAGCGTTTTTGGCGGTAGGTCAAGGTAGTGTTCATGAACCAAGACTTATTCACATGGAATATATCCCTGAGAAAAAAGCAAAGAAAAAAATCGCAATTGTCGGTAAAGGTATAACATTTGACGCAGGCGGACTTGATTTAAAACCGCCGTCATCAATGCTTACAATGCGTGATGACATGTCAGGTGCTTCTGCTGTTATTATGACAATGAGAGCCTTAAGTGAGTTAAAACCTGATGTGGAAGTTCACGCAGTTGTTGCAACTTGTGAAAATATGCCCTCAGGAAGTGCATATAAACCTGGGGATGTAATTGTTGCAAAAACAGGAAGAACAATCGAAATTGATAATACTGACGCAGAAGGCAGAGTAACTCTTGCTGATGCTATTGCATACGCAGAAGAACTTGGTGTTGATGAAATAATTGATATCGCTACTTTAACAGGTGCTTGTATGGTTGCACTAGGCACCGTTGCAAGCGGAATTATGGGTAACGATGATAAAAAAATAAAAGAATTTATAGCTTCTTCTGATGAAGTCGGCGAAAGATTTTGGCAAATGCCAATGTATGAAGAATATGGAAACTTTTTAAAGAGTGACATTGCCGATACAAAAAATACAGGCGGAAGAATGGGCGGAACAAGTGCAGCTGCAATCTTCTTATCTCACTTTGTAAAGAAAGCGACTTGGTTACATTTAGATATTGCAGGAACTGCATTCCTCGATTCTCCAAACGCTGAAGGTATAAAAGGTGCAACCGGCATAGGTATAAGAAGTTTAATTAAATACATAGCAGGTTAAATAAATTAAAAAACGAAAGGAAGTACCAAATTGGTACTTCCTTTTTTGATTATTTCTTTAGGGCTTTTTTGTATCTGCTGATTTGCATATCTGATAATATAGCCTTGAATTGCTTTTCATAGCATTTACAAATTTTCTTTCTTTCTTTTTTAAGATTCTTTATTACTTTTTTCTGCTTACGAATATCCCAATTTGTAGCACAAGTTTTTTTAAGCTGTGCAAGTTCTCCTTCTTCACATTGAATACTTTCGTTTAAGCTGAGAACCTCTTGTTCATATTTGTCTTGAATTTTTGTTGCAGTACAAATTTGAGTTTCGCTTAACCCGATACACCTGAAAATTGCATTCATATTTTTGCCTGTGCATAAGAAGTTTTCACTGCTGCAAGGCATAGGCGGAGTAACTTCACACGGTCTTGTACAAGCAGGTTTTTTAGGAGTCATCCCCATTTCACTGTCACATGGGCTTGCTGCAAAAACTTTGACAGAGCATAAGCAAGCAATTGCAATTAATAAAAGATAAAATTTTTTCATTTTCTTCTCCGATTTAACTTAGTACCGTATAAGTATTGAATATAAGTCGGGATTTTAATATTCCCCAAAAGACTATTTAAAGTGATTAATAAAAATGTTACAAATCGTTAACATGCAGGAAATTTTTTGTAAGAAAAATACTTTATATAAATAAGGTTAGTTAGACTTATTTGGGTAGGTAAATGGTTAATACAGTATCTTTAGATAATGATTATTCAAGATATTTTACAAATTCACTTCCAAGCGTGTCCTCATCGGAAGAAATTAGTGTTTTTGATGATAATGCAGTAGAAAAAGATTATTCAGTTGAAACACAAGCTGCAGTTTTGGAAGAACAACTCAATGCAGTAACCGACAAAAATGGTTGCAAAAGAAGTGCTTGGGATTCTTTTAAAGGATTTATCGGTATTGGTACAAGTTCAAAAAAATGTGAAAACTATATTGAAAAATTTAAAAATGGCGAAATGAGTTTTGATGAAGCACTTGCAGAAATCGAAAAATATGACCAAAAACAAGATAGCAGCTTAAATTTATTTTCAAATATTGCAACAAGTGTAATGGCAATCGGGGCAGCAACATTAGTAGCCGTAGCGACAGGCGGAGCTGCTTCAGGACTTGTCCTCGCAGCTGTCGGTGCGGCAGCAGGAGCTACTACAAAAGCCGTTTATAAATACACTGACAGATCCACAAATAATATTAAAGGTGATGAAAGTGATGTTAAACAAATTGCAAAAGATGCACTTTCAGGTGCCGTAACAGGAAGTTTAGCAGTTGCTACAATGGGAACCGGCGGTTCATCTTATGTTCAAGGTGCTTCAAGAGCATCTAACGTAGCAAGAGGAGCAGTTAATGCCGCTAAAACAGGTGTTAAAACAGGTGCAATTTCAGGGTCTGCTAACTACACTATCGACTGTGCTTTTGATGATAAAGAATTTAATTTAAAAGATATGGCTAATGAAACAGTTGTAAATGCTGCAGTAGGCGGTACAGTAGGAGCAATTATGGGTTCTGCAAACGGATTTTTAAGATCTGAAAATCTTCTCCATTCAGGCGGTAAACCTGTTGTTGAAAGCGGAACTTTAGCAAACGCTTCTTTAAGAGATGTTGCCGCTAACTCTGCTTGCAGTGCTTCTTACAAAATCTTAAATCAAAAAATTAAAAATGCATAAATCATAATAAACTATAACCGTTTTTTAGCAATGTAGTAATACATTGCTTTTTTATATTAAAATATTCTTATGATAAATTTTGATTCATTAGTCTTAAAGTTATTTAAAGAAGAAAACGAAAGTTTATTTTTAGGCGGTAAAATTCAGAAAATCCAACAACCGTCAAGAAGTGAACTTCTGTTTTTAATCAGAAATTTGGGGCAGACAAGAAAATTTTATGTAAATTTTAATCCTATTTTTTATCATCTTTGTTTTATTAATGAAGAAAGTGAAAAGTTAAGAAATTTTGTTATTCCTAAAACAGCACCGATGTTTTGTATGTTGCTGCGTAAATATATAATGAATGCGAAGATTTTAAGGGTTGAAGTTCCTAAAAACGAGAGAATTTTCGAAATATACTTTGAGTATTTTGATGAACTTAACGAAAAAGCAATTCTTTGTCTTGCAATTGAGCTTATGGGCAAATACAGTAATGTAATTCTGTATAATTATGATACTAATGTAATAATAGGATGTGCTCATAATGTAAGCTCTGAAAAAAGCAGAGAACGAGAATTATATGGGCTTTTGCCGTATATATATCCTCCGAAACAGAAGAAAAAAGATATTTTAAGAGTTTCGTTTGACTCATTTGATAAAGAGATTACAGGTGAAAATTTTGTACAAGAGATTGTTCAAAAATATAACTATTTAACTGTTTCGAGTGTTAAACAACTGTTCATGGAAAATACAAATTTATCAAAACAAGATATGTATTTAAAGATTAGAGATTATTTATCCGAAGAAAAGTATTCTCCCTGTATCAGTGAAGATTATTCTCAATATTCATTGATAAAATTGCCGAACTCTGTTGAAGTTGCAACGATAAATGAAATGACAGATAAATATTTTTCTTATCATCAAACAGTTGCAAAAAAGGAACATCTAAAGAATAAAATATTTTCTATTGCTCAAAAACAGCTGAAAAAATTAAATACTTTAAAAGAAAAACAGCTTGAGCAAATTAATAAACTTGATAAAGCAATCGAATATAAAAATAAAGCCGATATTGTAATGGCAAATTTGTATTATATAAAGCAAGGTGAAAAATGTGCTGCGGTATTTGATTTTGAGGGTAACACAATAAAAATTGACTTGGATGAAAATTTATCTCCCAGTGATAATGCAAATCGCTATTATAATCTTTATAAAAAAGCAAAAAGTGCTAATGAACACGCAACAAACTTAATAAAAGAAACAACCTCGCAAATTTTATATTATGAAGAAATAATCTTTTTTGCCCAAAATACTGATAATTATGATGATTTGCAAGAACTTCTGAATGAAATAAATTTAGAAAAAGTCAGTGAAAAAGAAAAACCCGAAAGGGTTGAATTTATAGAATATAAAGGGTTTAAGATTTATACGGGTAAAAACAAACGTCAAAATGATTATATATTATCAAAGATTGCTTCAAGCGAGGATTTGTGGTTTCACCCGTTGAATTCAGCAGGAGCTCATATTTTGGTAAAAGTTAATGGTGCAAAAGAGGAAGTTCCTGATGAGGTCCTTTTAAAAGCGGCAGAAATTACAAAAGAATTTTCATCCCAAAAAGATAATTCTAAAACCTCAATAATTTATACAAAGCGAAAATACGTAAAGAAAGCAAATAATAAACTTGCATTTGTAACCTACAAAAATGAAACCGAAATTGTCTTATAAAAATTAAATATATAAATTGAACAAAACCCAAACTCTTTTGAATTTGGGTTTTATATTTTTTATTCAATAATGACAATTATTATAATGACAATATTTTTTCAATTGCTTCATCAGGAGTAATTGTTATTGTTTCTTCGGTTGCTCTTGTTTTAAATTCAACCAAATTATCTTTGATTGTTTTTCCTACCGTAATTCTATAAGGAATACCGATTAAATCAGCATCTTTAAGTTTTACGCCTGCACGTTCTGCACGGTCATCAATCAATACTTCAACACCTTTTGCTAAGAGTTTATTATAAATATCTTCTGCCACACTCTTTTGTGTTTCATCTTGATCGCTAACAGGAACAATAATTACGGTATATGGAGCAATTGCTAACGGCCATTTAATACCGTGTTCATCATAGTGTCTTTCAACTGCTGCAGCTGCCGTTCTTGAAATTCCGATACCGTAACATCCCATAATAAACGGTTTTTCTTTTCCGTCTTTATCTGTAAATGTTGCATTCATTGCTTTTGAATATTTAGTACCTAATTTGAATATGTTTCCGACTTCAATTCCTTTAGTAACTTTTAGGTCAGCTCCACAGTCAACGCATTTATCACCCTCTTCAACAAGTCTGATATCGGCAATTTTTGCAGGCAATTCAACGTCAACGCCCCAATTGGCACCAACAAGGTGTTTGCCTGTTTGATTGCAACCGATAATGAAGTTTTTAAGTTCTGTTACTGTTTCATCTGCAACAATTTCAACATTCTTCAACCCTTGAGGACCGATGAAACCTGCAACTGCATTCAAACCGCTTGCATTCATAATTTCTTCAATTTCATCATTTCTTGCGATTCTTATATCGTTTCCTGCAAATACATTCATTAATTTTGTTTCTTCAACGGTTCTGTCTCCTCTGATAAGTGCAAGAACGTATTTCCCGTCAACAACATAAACTAATGCTTTACAAATAACAGATGCCGGAATTTTCAAGAATGCTGCTAATTCATCTATCGTTTTGGTGTCAGGAGTATCAACGATTTCTGCTTTTGCGTATTTACCATCTGTTTCAACTTTATTAAGAACAGAAATTGCGTGGTTTGAATTTGCACTGTATCCACATTTTGTACAGTAGAATACATCATTTTCACCCGCATTATTTTCTGCGTCTTCATTAACAAGTACCATAAATTCATGAGAAACGCTTCCGCCTATTGCTCCAGAATCCGATTGAACCATTTTAGTTTCAAGCCCACAACGTTCGAAAATTCTTTTATAAGCATCAGCCATAATTTTATATGATTCATCCAAACCTTTTTCATCCGCGTCAAAACTGTAAGCGTCTTTCATAATAAACTCACGACCTCTTAACAGACCAAATCTCGGTCTGATTTCATCTCTGAATTTTGATTGAATTTGATATAAATTAACAGGTAATTGTTTATATGAACGAATGCCTTCTCTTGCGACGGAGGTGATAACTTCTTCGTGAGTAGGTCCAAGGCACATTTCTCTATTGTGTCTGTCTTTTAATCTCATTAGTTCTTTGCCGTAAACATCCCATCTTCCTGATTCTTGCCATAATTCTGACGGTTGAACAAACGGCATTAAGAGTTCTTGAGCACCAGCGGCGTCCATTTCTTCTCTTACAATGTTTTCGATTTTCTTTAAAACACGCCACATTAAAGGAAGATAATTATATACTCCGTTTGTAAGTTTTCTTATATAACCTGCTCTTACAAGTAGTTTATGGCTCATTACTTCCGCATCTGACGGAAATTCTCTAAGCGTTTGTACAAAAAGTTTTGACATTCTCATATAAAATAAAACCTCTATATTTTATTACGACAAGTTAATCTTATCACAAAAATACAAAGGTGTTGTTTTATAAAGCGTTAAATTCAGAACTGCTAAATGAACAATGGTTTTTACTTACAATTTAATAAAAAATCCCTAATAGACAAAAAAATGTTGTACTGCCTGTTTTCTGTCTTTAGGGATATTAAAACTTAATATAATCTAAATTCTTATAACTAAAAACTTAGAATCTTTTAATGCTTTAACAAAGTGCATATAATCTTTTTCAAAAAAGAAAAATTGTCCTTTCTTTATTTTAAAACGTTTTTCGACATCTTCTTTCTCATCAAAAGATTCACAATGACAAGTCTCGCAAATACAATTATCTATTTGATTGAAAACTATTTCTATTTCGCCATCTATTACATATACGCACACATTAACTGCTGATGTGTGAGGAGGTATTTCCGCATGTTTTTCCAATGATACCAATTTCAACATGCTTTCTTTATTTTCCAATAAATTCATCATAAAAAGAGGTTCGTCTTTTTTCTCAATTAATTCATCTAATTCAAAAACTTTAAAATTCATAAAATTATGTTCCTTTCTTTTTCTGCATTTTAAATGTTAATTAAGAAAAATATATTCTCCTTTTGAACTATGTAAAAATAATAAAATTTCTGATTAAAATAATATTGAAACAAATTTAGAAATATTAAAGGAAAATTTGTAAAATCTGTTATAATGATAATATGAAAGAAACTGTAAAAAATATTTTAAAGAAGTATGTAAATATTTCTTGCGAATCTACATTTATTGTCGGGTTTTCCGGCGGATGGGATTCTATGTGCCTGTTAGATATTATGAATCAGCTGTCAAAAGAGTATGGTTTTCTTTTGGTTGCTGCACATCTTAATCATAATTGGCGTGGAAAAGAATCAGAAATGGAAAAAGAGCGTTGTCTTCAATTCTGCGAAGAAAATGACATCACCTTTATTTCAGATACTCTTGCAGAAGGCACAAAGGCGTCCGAGCTTATTGCACGAGAACTTCGTTACGACTTTTTTAAACGTTGTGCTGAAGAATTTGAAGCTGACGCTATTTTAACCGCCCATACCAAAAGCGATAATGCAGAAACAATTTTATACAGAATCATAAAGGGTACCGGACTGAACGGACTTGAAGGGATTAGAGAACTCCGTGATTTAGGCGGATTTAAAGTAATTCGCCCCATATTAAATTTTTCAAGAAGCGATATTGAAGCATATTGTATAAAGCATGAACTCTACCCTAACAATGACACAAGTAATGCAAATACAAAGTACGCAAGAAATAATATCAGGCACAACATCATGCCTGCAATTAAAAATATAAACCCAAACATAGAAAACTCTTTAATAACTTTGGCTGATATTGCGGCAGGTAACAATAAAGTAATCAACGAACTTATGGAAAATATTGAGAAACAAATTACCATAGGGAATAAATGGCTTACACAAAACTTCCTAATATTAAATTCTGCAATAAAACAACATTTTGTTTATAAGTTGTTGGTGAAAAATGAGCTTGAACCGAGTTTTGCCAAAATCCAAGAATTAATTAATTTTATCAGTGATAACCAAAAAAGTAAAACAGGTAAAACTCTATCCGTAACTCATAATTTATGGCTTTTTGTTTCTCACAAATACACATATTTTATCCACGCTGATAACTTTAAGAAAATTGAGCAAGAAGTTGAAATTTCTGAGGTCGGAACTTATACGATTGACAATAATAACCATTTTTCGATATTGCCGAATACTCAAATGCCTGATAAATTTCCAAAAGCTATTCATAAAGCAGCATACATAGATTTGAATGATATTACATTCCCTCTTACTCTCAGAACAAGACGTAATGGAGATATTATTCAACCGTTTGGTATGCAGGGAAAGATGAAGTTAAAGAAATATTTTATAAACAAAAATATACCCGAGCATGACAGGGACAAAATTATTTTATTGTGTAAAGATAAAGAAGTCCTTTGGGCTGTAGGTGTAGGAATTAGCGAAAAACTCCGTTCAAAAGGAGTTCCCGATTATAAATTGAGCATGGAGATAACTGAGTAATGACAGAACTTGATAAAAGCATAGATGAATTAAAAGTATTGTTTTCGGAAAATGAAATTCAAAATCAATTAAAAATACTGGCAAATGATATTGAAAAAGAATTTCCGAAAGGTGAAGATATTTATGTCATTTGTGTTCTAAAAGGATCTGTTATGTTTTGTGTTGACCTTGTTAAACATTTTGCGGAAAATCCGATACAAATGGAATTTATCAGAATTTCAAGTTACGGGCATGAAACTAAATCTTCGGGAAATTTGCAAGCGGTTGATTTAACACTTCCTAACTTGCAGGATAAAAATGTACTTATTGTTGAAGATATTATTGATACAGGGCTCACTGCAAGATTTTTAACCGACTTATTTAAAATTAAACATCATCCTAAAAAACTGCTTTTTGTATCATTGTTAAACAAGAAATGTGCAAGACAAACTGATATTGAACCTGATTTATACGGATTTGAAATTGATGATAAGTTTGTAGTCGGTTATGGGCTTGATTATAACGGTTATTTTAGAAACTTACCTTATATAGGTTATTTCCCCGTATAATATTATCTTTCTTATTACTAATCTCCGTAATAAGTAATATACCATTTTTCTCTGTTTTTTGAACAATCAGTTAATCGAAATTGTTATTAAAGTGCTAAAATTGAAATTGTGTAGTATTTAAGTAATAATATTTGGTATGAACGACAAAATTATAATAAGAAAAGCTAATCAGCATAATTTAAAAAATGTAAGTATAGAACTCCCAAAGAATGAACTTATTGTTTTTACCGGAATTTCAGGTTCGGGGAAGAGTTCTCTTGCATTTGATACTATATTTGCCGAGGGGCAAAGACGTTATGTTGAGAGTTTATCTAATTATGCAAGACAATTTTTAGGACAAATGGATAAACCCGACGTTGAGAGTATCGACGGGCTTTCTCCCTCTATTTCGATTGATCAAAAATCAACAAGTAATAATCCTCGTTCAACGGTCGGAACTGTTACGGAAATTTATGATTACTTGAGATTGTTGTTTGCAAGAATCGGAACTCCTCATTGTCCCGAGTGTGGAAGTGAAATAGCTCCGCAGTCAATAGATGAAATTGTTGATAAAATTTATCAATTGCCCGAGGGTACAAAAATTCAACTTTTATCTCCTGTTATAAGAGGGAAAAAGGGTGAATATATTAACCTTTTTGAAGAATTAAAACAAGAAGGATTTCTAAGGGTTCGTGTTGACGGAACCGTATATAATCTTGATGAAGATGAAATTGAAATAAATAAAACTCAAAAACATACAATTGAAGTTGTTGTAGATAGATTAGTAGTGAAAGAAAGTGCAAAAGCACGTTTAACCGACAGTACACAAATTGCGCTTCAAAAATCAGACGGGCTTTTGGTTGTTGATGTAATAGGCGGAGAGGAGTTGATTTTCTCGGAAAAATTAGCTTGTCCTAATTGTAATTTAAGTTTTGAGGAGTTGGCTCCTCGCATATTCAGTTTCAACAATCCTTACGGAGCATGCCCGACATGCTCCGGTTTGGGCGCTCATTTTGAAATGAATCCTGATTTATTGATTCCGGATAGAACAAAATCGTTAAAAAAAGGAGCAATTTATCCTTGGGCAAAGACGGGAAATCCTTATTATCAGGAGATATTGACTTCTGTTGCAAATCATTATGGAATTGATATGGATACTCCGTTTGAAGAACTAAGCGAGGAACATCAAAATATAATTTTATACGGAAGCGGTAATGATTTTATAAAATTGAGGTTCAAAGAATTTGGCGGCACAAGATATGTTACGCAAAAACGACCTTTTGAGGGTGTAATTCCTTATTTTATGCGTAAATATAATGAATCAAATTCGGAAGAAATAAGAGAATCAATACAGGAATATATGTCGCAAATTCCTTGCAGTGATTGTAAAGGAGCAAGATTAAAACCGTTCCCGTTGGCAGTAACGGTAGGAGGGAAAAATATATATGATGTTTGCCTGTTATCAATAAAAGATTGCTACAAATTCTTTTCGGATTTATATTTAGAGCTTGATGATTATAAACTTACAATTGCAAAGCAGATTTTAGAAGAAATAAGAGCAAGATTAAAATTTATGCTGGACGTAGGTTTGGGGTACTTAAACCTTGCAAGAATGGCAGGAACACTATCGGGTGGGGAGGCTCAAAGAATAAGGCTTGCAACTCAAATAGGAAGCGGATTGTCAGGCGTACTTTATGTTTTGGATGAGCCATCTATAGGGTTGCACCAGTACAACAACGATATGCTGATAAAAACACTAATCAGACTAAGAAATTTAGGAAACACATTAATTGTTGTCGAACACGATGAGGATACAATAAGAAGTGCCGATTATATTGTTGATATCGGATTATATGCAGGTGTAAACGGCGGTAAGGTTATTGCAAAAGGTACACTTGAAGACATAATTGCCTGCAAAAAGTCTTTGACGGGACAGTATTTAAGCGGAGAGAAAACAATTCCTATCCCGACTAAAAGACGAGAGGGGAACGGAAACTTTTTAGAAATTATAAATGCACACAAGAACAACTTAAAGAACATAAATGTTTCAATACCGTTGGGAAAAGTTGTTGTATTGACAGGTATTTCAGGTAGCGGCAAATCAACATTGATGAACGATTTACTATATGAATATTCAAAACATAAGTTGAGTGCAAATAAGCCTAAACCGCAAGGGATTGATAAAATTTTAGGGTTTGAAAACATAGATAAGGTTATTTGTATAGACCAATCACCGATAGGAAGAACTCCACGTTCAAACCCTGCTACTTATACGGATATATTTACTCATATAAGAGAACTTTTTGCTAAAACGCAGGAAGCTAAAATCAGAGGATACTCCCAAGGCAGATTCAGTTTTAACGTAAAGGGCGGACGTTGTGAAGCCTGCAAGGGTGACGGCGTTACTAAAATCGAAATGAATTTCCTCTCTGATGTATATGTAAAATGTAATGTATGCAAAGGACAACGCTATAACAGAGAAACTCTTGAAGTTAAATATAACGGAAAGAATATATCCGAAGTTCTTGATATGACTATATCAGAAGCTCTTGAGTTTTTTGAAAACATTCCGAAAATAAAAAACAGATTAAAAACCTTGAATGATGTCGGTTTAGGGTATATGAAATTGGGACAGAGTTCAACCACTTTATCGGGCGGCGAAGCTCAAAGAGTAAAACTTGCAAGCGAATTAAACAAAAAAGCAACAGGCAAAACCTTATATTTACTTGATGAGCCGACAGTCGGGCTGCATTGGTATGATTTAGACAAACTGATTAAAATTATTAATAAATTGGCTGACGCAGGAAATACGGTTTTAATTATTGAACATAATTTGGATTTAATTAAAACCGCTGACCACATAATTGACCTTGGACCTATGGGTGGAGATGAAGGTGGAACGATTGTGGCTGAAGGAACTCCGGAAGAAGTGGCAAAAGTTAAATCTTCCTATACAGGCATGTACCTAAAGAAAATTCTTGATGCAAACAAGAAAAAGTAGGGGAAATTTGTTAATCTGTTATTTATTGCTTTGTATGTTAATCAATTAGTGAATGAGCCTCCGGTTACGGTTTTGTGAAACTAAAAAATTTAACTGAGACAAAGGTTTGACAAAAATCGGGGGGGGGGGTAAAATAAGACTATACTTAATTTTGAGGTTTACTATGTTTAAAATATTTAAAAAATTATTTTATTTTTTATTTTTTAGAAAATTCTTATTGTCAAAAACAGATGTGTCAGTTTACTTTGATAAAATCGCTTTCGAACGAGTACCCGACAAGACGTTTAGGGTGGTGGAATAATGGATTGTTAATTGCTCGTTTTCCTGTTTGTTATTTTAATGTTCTCCTTTTATATGTTTTAATCTAACATACTTTGTTGGATTTCATTAAAATTTGAGATATTCTCATTTTTATAAGATATTTTTTATTTCTTCAAAATCATGAATTTCATAATCGCAAGGAATATTTAATGTATTTTCTTGTTTTTTAGCATTATACCAGCAAGTTTTTATCCCCGATTTATATCCGCCCTGCATATCAGAAGTAATAGAATCTCCGATGATAATTGTTTCTGCCGGTGAAAAATCCTTTATATGAGAGAAGCAACAATTAAAAAACTTTTCGGAAGGTTTACAAACGCCGATTTCATCAGACACAAAGAAATTATTGAAACAATCATATATTCCGGCTTTTTTTAGTCTTGAAACTTGGCAGGCTTTAACAGAATTTGAAGCAATATAAAGGTTATATTTTGGTTTTAAGTATTCTACAAAAGACTTTGCACCTGTTACCCAATCACAAGATTCAGCATAATATTTTTCAAAATTCTCTTCAAAAACCGTATAATCTTTTTCTATTTCAAATTCATTAAAAAGAATCTTAAATCTGTTTGCAAAAATATACGCTTGTGTAACCTCTCCTTTTTCATATCTGTCCCAAATTTCTCTGTCTGATTTAAGAAAAAATCTGTAAAGTTCATCGGAAAAAGTTATATTTTGAGCTTCACAGCACTTTTTCAAAGTGGTTTTTGCACATTCTTTAAAGTCAAATAAGGTATCATCTATATCTATTAAAACATTTTTCATTTGTTACTAATCTTTCTCAGTAAATCATTATAAACGTCAATTGTTTGAAAGCAAATCGGAAAATTTCTTTTAAGAAGACTTTTAATTGTAATTTTAAAACTTTTAAGCATTGCTTCATCAAGACTGTTTGTTTCATCAAGCACACTTTGAATTTTTTCTCTGAAATCTTTTTCTCTTGTGCGTGTTTCAATTTTATCCGCAAGAAAAATTATTTTTTCAAAATCGGTCATATTAATTCTGCCGATAGTATGCCAGCGAATGGAAGAGAGTATCTCCTCATCGGTTACACCGAAATCACGCTTTGCAACAATAACTCCGACAGGAGCGTGCCAAGTTTTATACGATAACTTTTCACATTCGTAAAAACAGCTTTCATAAGTTTTTAACTCGTCATTGGATAAACATTTTGCACAATCATGTAAAAGCCCTGCAATTTGTGCTTTTTCAACATCACAATTAAATTCTTTGGCAAGTTTCATTGCCATTTCCATTGTACCCAACGAGTGAATATATCTTTCATAAGAAAGGGTATTCTTTAACTTTTCCTTTACTTCCTCTAAACAGCAATTAATATACATTGTTCTTTTTTATATATTCCGCTACCTTTAAGGGTACTATATCACAAATATCTTTGTTTTGTCGAACTCGTTCTCTTACTTCGCCGGAGGAGATATCCATAAACGGCATTTGCATTAGAGTATAATCATAGCCTTTTTCTTTTAATTTTGTAAACGGAGTTTCGTCAAAGCCGTCTTCTCGAACAAATAAAATAAAATGTAAAAGTTCTTTTAATTTTTCGGCTTGATTCCAAGATTCAATTTTTATAAATGCATCTGTTCCTATAATAAAATTTATTTTATCTTGTGTTTTTGTGTAATTTCTTATTCTCAAAATTGTATCATAGGTATATGACAGAGTATTTCTTGTATATTCTATTGCACTGACATCAAAATAAGGATAATCTTCAATAGCAAGCTCAATCATATTAAGCCTGTGAAATGCATTATCAATATCAAAAATTTTCAAATCTTTGTGCGGTGGTTTGAATGCCGGTATAAAGATGATTTTTTCAAACCCGAACTTTTCATGTGCATATTTAGCTACCGCAATATGTGCATTATGAATAGGATTAAAACTTCCCTGATATAAGCAATTACTCATTTTCTACCTGTTTTGAAAATACAAATTTTCTATAATTAATAAGATTTTATGCAAGAACAACTTGTACCCTGAACGTTGAGCCTCACCTGATAAAACAATATCAGCGTCATATTTGCACGGTCTTATATAAATTTCAGCTTTATCGGAAGCGTTTTTATATATCGCATTCGCACTTTCGCCAAGTCCTCTTTCGTTTGCCCTTACAAACCATCTTTCTCTTTGAATGTCGCTATCAATATCAACATAAATTTTGAAATCAAAAGCGTCTTTTATTTTTTCCGTTAACGTAAATAAACCTTCAGAAATAATAATTCTTGAAGGTTTAGCCAAAGTATAATTATCTGTTCTTATTGTAGTTCCGGACATGTCATACTTAGGAAGCATGACAGTTTTTCCTGCCAATAGCTCGTTAATATGTTTGCACATCAAATCAAGTTCAAGAGCTTCGGGAACATCAAAATCATAGTTTTTTGCAAATTCTGCCATCCCGCCTGCTTTTTTTACTTCTTCCGAACGGTCATAGTAATAATCATCGGTGTTTACTCTGGTTATTACATCTTTAACCGAATAGATATTTGCAAACATTTCAATCGTATCAATGATATCCAGAGTTATTGTTGATTTCCCGCTTGCAGTTTCACCTGCAATGCCTATAGAAGCTGAACGCTTTATTTCTCCAATCATAAAATTTGCCAATTTTCTGATAACTTCGGGTTTATAGCTTAAAACCACCGAATTTGGAGAGAAAAGTTCATCTTCAAAAATTTTAAATAATTGTGTTTCGACGTTATGTAAAATATCGTCAGGATAAGAGATATATTTATTAATACTTCCACTTATTGTATTACTACTTCGACTAACTGTGTTTGTCACGGCAAATTCCTTTTTTGTAGTCAGTTGTTTTTTATTATTCAGTTTATACCAAAACAAAGTATAAACAAAATATTTTTCGCTTTTTTGTTAAGATTATGTACTCAAAATTTACAAAAAAATTAAACTGATTTGACTTACTGACAAAAAATAATTATCATGTATTTGATATTCGGAGAAAATTTACACTATGAAACTGGAAGATAAATTAAAATTGTTTGAAAGACAACTTGTGTTCATGAAATGGGGAACAAGTGAAAGTTATGGCAGAATAAATTATGTCGGTTATGATTTTCTTGAGTTTGAAATTTTTGATACTGATGAACTTGAATACACTGATAAATTGCTTATTAATATACAATTAGTTTTGGAAGTTGTTATAAAAGGTTCTGATATTGCAAGAATTTTAGCGGAATATTCTGCATCTTTGCCTGAACACCAAAAAGATACTTTTAGTTAGGCTCATTTTTAGTAAACTGACAAAATTTTTTCTGTTCCGTATTTATATTAGTGTAGAAAGAGAGAGTTTACATGCAAGTAACATTTAATCCAATGTCAGCACCCAATTTCGGGGCAAAAGTTGATAAAAGAATTTTAAAAAGTGCGACACAATATGCAGTTACACCTGAGGAGCAATTAAAATTAAAAAATTCTTTAAAAACAATTAAAGAACTTGCTCCTAATGTACAAATTAAACTTGAAGAGCATACAAGAGCTAACAGCAAATACGGTTGTGCAACTCTTGGCGGAGGTTTTGCCGATATTAAATTAATTCCGCCCCAAAGTACAAACAGAGAAGATATATATATCGGAAACGTAAGTTACACTGATACTGATGACAGTTATGAAGATGAGCTTGCTAAAAAATCTTATTTTTTATTAACAAGCCGTTCTTTAAGAAGCAGACTTTGTTTCTTTGATGGATTAAAATAACAACTGTTTTTAAAATATAAGTAAAAGCATGTTCTTAATTAGAATATGCTATTATTTATAAAATATTATACTTTTTATTTTGAACAATTATATCTTGTAAACGAAATTTAATCTTTTTTTAAGCATGCGAATAATATGTTAATATAAAACTATATTCATATATGTTGCACAAATTAATAACAGAAAAGAGGGAAAAATGAGAGTTTCAAGTATTAATGCACTTTTTGCATTAAACAAAAAAGGGCGAAGTTTCAAAGTGCCATCATACGGTTTTACGGGAAAATTTGAGGAAAAGGTTCGAATAATCCCGTCGGCTGCCAAAACAAGTTTGGCACAAAATTTAGAAAAAAATACAGGAATATCCCCCACTCCGACGCTAATTAAAAAATTTAAAAACGGTGAAATATATGTAAATATTCAAGGTGATGTCAGAGGGAAAGATGTATATTTAATGCCGGCAACAAATGAAAATATAAATGATAATTTAATTGAAACATATTTAAAAGCAGATGCAGCAAAACGCTCGGGAGCAAATAAGGTTATAGCCATTCTCCCGAGTTTTGATTATGCAAGGCAAGAAAAAAGAACAGAGCAAGGTGAACCTCTTGCTGCAAAAGTTAACATGGATTTATTAAAAGCATCCGGTGTAGATGAAATAATAACAGAAGATTTACACTCTCCCGCAATTGAGGGGTTTGTGTCAAATTCAATGAAGATTACGCACTTAGAATCAATGCCGCTTGTAAAAAAATATATTCAAGATAAGCAAATCCCTGATTTAGTAGTTGTAAGTCCTGATTTGGGCGGAACAAAAAGAATTGACAAACTTGCAAAAGCTCTTAATTGTGAAAAAGCCATTGTCTATAAACACAGACAAGCACACAATGAAGCAACGGCAGAAGACTTGATAGGAAATGTTAACGGAAAAAACTGCGTTATTTATGATGATATTTTAGATACAGGGGGAACCATAGTTGAAGTTGCAAAACTGTTAAAAAAGAACAATGCCAAAGATATTTATGTTTGTGCCACTCACGCATATTTGAGCGGTAATGCCGTTGAAAAGTTGCAACAAGCTCCCGTAAAAGAAATCATTACTACAAATAGTGTTCAAAGGGAAAATCAAATAACGGATAAATTTGAAAAACTGGATATTTCTCTGCAAATAGCAGAAGCAATGAGAAAAATATCAGAAACATAATTTTAGAAAAATTTGACTTCTTAACAGATTTTGAAAAATTAAATATTAAATGAACTAAACTAAAACTGTTTCGTTATATATAATGAAACAACTCAAATTTTAAACTGTCTTAATCTAAAATACAATCAAATTTCACAAGAGAACAATCAGCGATTTATTCCAAAATAAATCGCTTTTTATTATAGAAAATCTTTCCGGTAAGTTTTCCCCTCTTGAGTCAGGTGTTTATCCATAAGAGCACAATACTTACAAGCAACGTTATATTTGGAATCATTAGCATTTTTTTTGCAATAGCCGACTCCTTTATCAGCAAAATTATAACCATAATCGGAAGTGGCTGTATTATTAGTGAGTGAAACTCCGGTTGCGGTTTTGTGAAACTTTTTAAAAAGTTTTCCTGTCCGGAGGACATAAAATTTTAAATATAATTTTTTAAGTTTTTATTTATATTATTATTTCTGCAAAGTTTTTTCAGTTTACTTATTGCACGGTTTTCTATTTGCCTTATTCTTTCTCTTGAAACACCATAGTATGTGCCGATTTCTTCAAGAGTTTTCTTTTGACCGTTGTCATCAATTCCGTATCGCATAATTAAAACGTTACGCTCTTTTTCACTCAAGTGATTTAACATCTTTTTGATATCAAAGAATAAATTATCTTGGGTAACTTTTGAATCGGGAGATAATGTTGATTCATCCACGATAAAATCTGATAATTTTGCATTATCGTCTTTCTGATTGTTTGCAGGAGTTTCAATACTGACTGTTCCTTGTGCTGATTCAATCAATGCGGACAGTTTATTTACGGGCATGCCGATTTTATATGCAATTTCTTCTTTAGTCGGAGCAACACCGTTTTCAATTGTTAAATCCATTGAAATCTTTTTTATTTTACTCAAAGTTTCAATCATGTGGACAGGCAGTCTTATTAAGCGAGATTTATCCGCAATTGCTCTTGTTATTGCCTGCTGAATCCACCAAGTTGCATAAGTTGAAAATTTATAACCTTTTGAGTAATCAAACTTCTCGGCAGCTCTCATTAAACCCATATTCCCCTCTTGAATTAAATCAAGAAAAGAAAGCCCCCTGCCGATATATTTTTTTGCAATACTAACAACTAAACGGAGATTGGCATTGATTAAACGAACTTTTGCTTCTTCTGAATTTTCTTCTTTGATTTTTTTTGCAACTTCAAGTTCTTCTTCCGAATTTAAAAGTTTTATTTTGCCGATTTGTTGCAAATATATTTTTACCGAATCGTCCGCAGCAGCACTGCTTTGAGTTTCAGGAACTTTCGGTTCTTCTATTGCTTTTAAAATATCGTCATCATCTTCAAGTTGAAGGGCAAGCTCTTCTCTGTTATCAATGTCGGTATCATTCATATAATATTCGTCTTTGTCTTCAGCCATTTACCCCTCCGATAAAATTATTATACATTATTTTTCCGATTTTTGTATTGTTTGTTTGACAGTTTCGTACATAACAATAGCAGCTGCATTTGCAACATTTAAAGAATCAAAATTATTATTCATCGGAATTTTAATTTTGTAATCCGCATTCTTTAAAATTGTGGAAGAAATGCCTTTATCCTCGGAACCCATAACTATTGCAAAATTCATATCACAATAATCAATGTCATAATAATTATCTTTTGCATGTATATCGGTTGCAATTATCCAAAAGTCGTTATTCTTTAGTCTATCGATTGCAGATGAAAGGCTATTAACCATGATTAAATCTATATGGTTAATTGCTCCTGCTGAAGATTTTTCTACGGTAGCATTTATAGTTGCATTTCGTCTTGACGGGAATATAACCGCATCAAAACCTGCACAAACAGCAGTTCTTATTATAGAACCCAGATTGTGAGGATCTTCAACACCATCTGTAACAATAACTTTTTTATATTCTTTTTCTTTTTCAAGAAATTCATCCGGTTCAATATATTTTACGGGAGATACAAGTGCAACAACTCCTTGATGTGCATATTCTTTATATTGGAAGAATTTTTCCTTTGGTTGAAATTGAAATATAACACCTCGTTCCCTTGCCAAATCAATAATTTGTGAAAGTTTAGAGTTATCTTTCATATCTTTCAAAAGCAAGATTTTACTTATACTTCTGTCGCCTTTTTTTAATAATTCTATAACATTATTTTTTCCAAATACAAAATTTTCCATATATACCTGTTTTTGCACATTATCAACTGTTTATATTATACATAAAATGTAAATGTTGGTGTATAATTTTTATTAAGATGAAATTATTATTAAATTGTTGCCAAAAAGTTAATAATAAAATATCATTAAACAATAGGTTATAAAATAGGTAAAGTATGAGTGATATATTAGAAAAAATCGGATTTAGAAAGAGAACACACGTTGGTATTTCTTTATCTGCAAATAACTTCATAGAACTTGTTTGTGTCGATAAAGATACAAAAAGCGTTATAAAATATGCGTCGGGAAATATTAAATATAACAATGCTATCCGTGAAATTATGGATTATGATGAATTTACCGAAGCAGTTGAAGGTTTATTCGATGAAGCAGGTTTAGACCCGTCGGAATGTGCGGTTTCTATTAACTTGCCAAACGTTCATTTCGGTATTACGGCTTTGGAAAGCAGCTCTGAAACACCGTTTATTATTGATAATCTTCAAGCTGAAATTGAAGATTTATATGTCTTTAAAAGAAATGAGCCTTTTATCTCTTATACAACAGTTGAAAATGAAAAAGATCGTACACAAAAAAATATCGTATTCAGTGCAATACAAAGAAAAGTTGTTGTAAAACTTGATGAGATATTTGAAAATATGGGTTGTGAGTTGGTCAGAGTTGATTCATCGTACTCTTCATTACTTAAAACCATTCAATTTTGCGACAGATTTAACAAGTATATGCAAAAAGAAGAAAAAACTTCTTTATTACTTGTAACACCAAACAGTTGCTGTTCTTTCTATATGGTAAACGGAGTATTAACTGATTTCTCTGAAGAACCGTTAGCGGTTAAATCTTTCTCTACGGAAGAAGTTTATTCAACAATTTCTAAAATTGCCGAAAATGCAATTTCAAATAATTCACCGCAATCATTAATTGTTATTAGTGAAGCTGATGAAGTTAACCCTGAGTTACTATCTTCAAGATTAAGTTTTGAAGGTGAAATTGAATGTGTAAACAAAAGTGTTAATTCAAATGACCCGTTTATTGATATATCAGAAAGTGCCGATATTGATGCAAATATGGTTACATACCTGACAATTGAAGCAGTTGGTGCTGCAGTTGCAGACTATGACGATTATCCTATTGCAATAAACTTTTTACCTAATGAAAAAGTTCCTAAAAATATCGTTGAAATGGGCGGTTATGAAATCGAGCTGCAAAAATTTGCTATATTGGTCCTCGGTTTTGCACTAGTTTTAGCTTTAATAATCATTTTTGCTTCAAAGTTATTTCTTGATTCCCAAAAGGAATCTTTTGAAACAGGCAGAGCTTCTTCAAATAAAAAAATTGAAGTATTCAAAAAGCAAATCAAAGAAAGCGGCGATACTGCCAGAACAAAAAATATATTTCCTGTATTGCAATCGGTTATTGAAAATAACGATAATACAATTGCAATATACAATGCTTTATCAACTGAAACGCCAAAAGAAATTTATATTAAACGTTTTGTTACAAACTCTGAAGGTGGCATTGGTATTTTAGGTGAATCAACATCCAGTGATATTGTAAATGAATTTGTTAAATCACTCAGAGAAAAGAACGGTGATTTAATGCTTTCTAAATTATCGGTAAATACTCCTGATGATGATGTACCGTCAAAAATCAAAAACGGATTTACTTTTGAAATTAAGACATCATCAAAGAACGTATATTTGAACGATAATGACGATGTTGTTCAAAATGCAATTCAAAACGGACAAAACATGATTAATAATGCAAAAAATAATATCGGAGGTAACGTTCCGTTTAACAACGGAAACAGACAGTCATTAACACCGCCTCCGCCGGTTATATAATATGAGGATAATATGAATAAAAAAAATAAAAATCTTGCTTATTTATGTATTTTAGTCGCAATTATATTGTTCTTTGGATTAGTTTGGGGATTTGTTGTTCCGTCATATAATGAATTTGAATCAACAAAATCTCAATTAACCCAAAACGAAAAAGAATTGGAAAGATTAGAAGCTGAATCAGCAAAAATAAAAGACAAACAAGCTAAAGAAGAACTTCAACTAAAATCGTTAAAACAAATATACCAAAATGATTTGAAAGGCAATTCAGACAATTTATCAGTTTTCGGTACTATGTTTGATGATTTAATTAAAACCGCTCAAGCAAACGGTCTTTTAATCAGATCTATTGAGTATGATATGAATCCGAGCTTTGACCCGATAGTTTCTAACTTTGCAACTCAATACAACGCTTGCGAGTTAAAATTCTTCTTTGTCGGAAGTTATTCTCAATTAAAAACATACTTAAATGAAATAACCGTAAAATTTCCTTATTTGCTTTCGATATCAAGTCTTAATGTTACGGCATTTCCTGAAAATACAGACTATTTGTTAATTAAATTATCTGTTAACTTGTATTCTAAAAAGCCTGAGGACAGAAAATAAAATTAAAAGTTATTTTATTTGAAAAGAACATTTACTGCATTGTGCTTTCGGGTGCAATGCAATATTATTTTCTAAATCTAACAGTCTGACTATTTTTGTATTTAATTTTGATGAACAGATTGGACATCTTAAATTTTCGGTATCCTTGTTTAAAATAGCCTGTTTTACGTTGTCAATGTATTGAGGGGTTATACTGTCATAAGAAACAATAAGTATTCTTTCATACTCTTTTATATCTTTAGGGTTAACTTTCAATCCCTTTGCCAATTTTTGACGAACAGTAGCAGGTAAGAATAAATCCTTACCTGCTTCGATATCTTCTATTTGTTCAATGCTCAAGCCTGATTTTTTAGATAAACCCTGAACGCTTAAGCCTACTTTTTCTCTTGTTTCACGAACATATTCGGACAATGTTTTGTTGTTTGTCATTTTATGCCTTTTGTTCTGTCTGTTTGTTCTTTTTAGCTTCTTCTACGTCGTTCCATAGAGCAACTAATGTACTAGCAAAGAATATACTTGAATATGTACCGATTGCAATACCTAAAATCATAACAAGTACAAAATCTCTAGTTGTAACACCGCCAAAGAAGAATAAAGCACTAAGAGTTAATAATGTTGTTAATGAAGTATTAATACTTCTTGCCAATGTTTGATTAACGGAAGCATTAACAATATCATCATAGCTTGCTTTCTTTGAATAGAATTTTAAATTTTCTCTGATACGGTCAAATACAACGATTGTATCGTGAACGCTGAAACCAAGTACGGTTAAGATAGCGGTTACAAACAAACTGTCAATATGTACCCCATAAAGAAGTCCGAGGATTGAGAAAACGCCAAGCACAAACACTAAGTCGTGAATCAATGCAAGAACTGCAACAACCGCAAACTCTAAGTGAAATCTTAATGTTAAGTACATAATAATACCTAATAAAGCAAGTCCGACTGCTATCATAGAGTTTACAAACAATTGCTTACCAAGCAAAGGACCAACCGAACTTACTTGTACGATTTGTGCTTCAGGATAATCTTGTGAAATAACTTCCGAAACCTTATCTATGCTTTCATTTTGTCCTTCTTCCGAGAATTGAGTTCTGATTGAAAGGATATTTTTAATAGTTGAATTATCTGTTGTAACAGGTTTTAAAACCTGAATAACAGGATTTTCAATATCGTTATCAACAAGTTTAGCTCTTATTTGAGTAATTTCTTCTGTCGGAACATCTTTATCAACAGAATATTGAATAATTGTACCTCCGGTAAAATCAATACCTACACGCAACGGTGTATGTGTCGGATATTCTTTTACGGATAAAAACATTGCAACAATACCGGGGATTAGTAAGATTGCAGATATTGCAAGCCAAATCCATCTGTATTTAATTACATCCAATACTTTTTTTGTGTCAAAAACACTATATGACATTTTTATACTCTCCTTAAATTAATCCAGTACGCCGAATTTTGCATTTTCTCTTTGAGTTTCTGATGCTTCATAAGCCTGATCAATATCAGATTCTTTCAACCCGAATAATGCGGGGTGTTTTAATTGCCCTGTACCGAATGTCAAGTGCATGAAGTTTTTAGTAATGGTAATAGCACTAAACATACTGATAATAGTACCTATTGCCAAGGTTAATGCAAAACCTTTTACAATATTTGAACCTAAGAAATAAAGAATTGCACAAGTAATAATTGTTGACATGTTAGAGTCAAAAATACTTGTAAATGCTCTGTCAAAACCTGCATTGATTGCGGTAAATAATGTTCTGCCTGCTTTTAACTCTTCTTTTGTTCTTTCAAAAATAAGAATGTTAGCATCAACTGCCATACCGATACTTAATATGAAGCCTGCAATACCTGCAAGAGTTAAAGTAACAGGTACTGTTAAGAAGATTGCAAAAACTATTAAAGAATAAATAATTAATGCAATATCAGCAATTAACCCGGGAACTCTGTACCAGAAAGCCATAAATAACATTACGGCACCAAGCCCAATTATACCTGCGACCATACTTTTATGTAAACTGTCAGCTCCTAAAGTTGGTCCTACAGTGTTCTCTTCCATAATTTTAGCCGGAACGGGAAGTGCACCTGCGTTTAATAAATCAACGGTCTTTTTAGCTTCATCGTATGTAAAATCTCCTGTGATTTGAGCTTTACCGCCTGTAATTTCGTCATTTACACGAGGAGCTGAAATATTATCTCCATTGAAATAGATAGCGATTTGTGAACCTCTGAATTCTCTTGTTAATGCTGCAAACTTTGCTGCCCCTTTAACGTTGAAATCAAGACCTACTGCCCAATTTCTTCCGTTTGGTTGAACTTCTGCTTTGTTTAAGTCATCACCTGTTAAACCGGATGAAACCCAATCAATAATATTTCCTTGGTCATTTAAAACAGGTTTTTTGAATTCCAATTCTGCAGTTTCGCCTAAGAATTCTCTTGCAAGTTTAGGATCCGAAACGTTAGGAATTTCGATTAATAATCTTTTATCGCCCATTTGTTGAACATTGGTTTCGGAAACCCCAAGAGCGTTAACCCTGTTTTCAATAGCACTTTTTAAACCATCCATCATATCTTGTGTAATTGCCGGAATTGTTTCAGTTGTTTGAGCTTCAAGAACAATTCTCGAACCTCCGACTAAGTCAAGACCCAATGAAGCCGGTTTCGTACATATTATTGCAATAGAAATTACAGATAATATGACAATCGTCCAAAATAAAATTATCTTATTCTTCATAGATATCCCCTACTAATAGTAAAATACTATATAATTTTAACAAAAAAATAAATTGCCGACATAATTTAATACATATTGTTGCAAAGAATGTAAACAAAATATACAAAACAAAAAACCTGCATTCAAGAAGCAATCGCAACACTATAAAGTTGAAAAACTTGTTTAG
>CAYYPD010000008.1:0-42869 GCA_964473445.1 uncultured Muribaculaceae bacterium | reverse complement strand
ATTTGGCAAAATCAAGTTCTATCACATTAGTTGCTCAAATAAACGGAAAAATTAAGGATAGAATTGAGGTTGACGCTGAAACTTCAAAAGAAGATTTGGAAAAGATTGCTCTAAACAGCCCGAGAATAAGAGAATTATTAGAGGGTAAAAACGTAGTAAAAGTAATTGTAGTTCCAAATAAATTGGTTAATATAGTAGTTAAATAGCTAAATTAAAAAATATAAAAGACCGGTCTAAGCAGGCGGGTCTTTTATTATAAACATTTAAAATAAATATTACAAAACCGTAACAATAGGCAAACCTCTTATTGGTATTCTATTTTAGCAATAATTCACTATTAAAATCTCGTAATAAAGTCAATTTACATTAATAAAATGTTTTTATATAAATGTGGATAGTTAAATAAAAAATGATGGAGTGGATTATGTCTTTTGGAGTAACTTTTGATTGGAGAAATTCCGGGTTGGTAAATCAAGCAAGAACAGAATCTTCTTATTCTGTAGATGGTACAACCGGTAGTATATTATCATATTCAAACTCAACAAAAACTTCAAAATTGGATAACTATGTAAATGCAGTAAAAGATCTTGTAGATGAAGGTTATTATACTGTTGATGAAGCAATTGAATATTATGATATTCCTGACGAATATATTGATGATATAAAAGCTGGGCTTACTAATGGTACCGTTAAACAAGAAGAATACATTAAAAATTATATGAACCTTCATAATGCAACAAGAGCAGAAGCAATTGAAGCATATAATAAACATTTTGGAATAGACCAAGATGGTCCGACTTTATCATATAATTATACCCCGAAGCTAGAATCTGCAGTTTGTGAGGGGGTCGCTGATGAACTTTACAATTCGAGAGAATGGCACAATGGTTGGTTTTGGACTTGGGGTAAAGACAGTGATGAATCAGTTTTTGAAGAATATTTGGTTAATAGAGAATTTTCATCTGAAAATATTGTTGCAATTGCTTCTACATTCAATAAAAAATACGAAAGTTTAAGTGATGTATTAGACTACACATTCAAAGATAATGATGAAAAACGAAATGAATATCAAACAATTTATGCGGAAGCATTAATTGAACAAATTAAAGCAGGTAATGAAGATGCAAGCAAATTAGTTTGTGAAGAAATTAAATCAAGCGGTCAAAAACATGGTTTAGTTGAAGCAATTATGAAAAATGCAGATTCTGAAACTCTTAAAATCATATATAATAAATATTCTGAAATTAACGGCTGCGAAGTCACTGAAAGAATTGAAGATATCTTTAAGGGTGATCAGAAAACAGAATATGCATCCGCTATAAAATATGCAGTACTAAATAAATAATTCATTAATACAAAAAAAATCAGGGTTTTAACCCTGATTTTTAGTTTATAAATTTTGCGACATCTTCCATTTTTAACGCTGAATTTTCGTAAATAATTTTCCCTCTAAGTCTTTTCATTATTTTCTCTTTTTACCGGCATAAAAAACAAACAAATTATTTATTACCTGTAAAATTGTTAAACAGGGGGATATTTTTCATTAAATTTTTATAAAAAATTTAGAAAAAGGAGAAAATTTATGCGTTCCATTACACATTTAAACATTCAATATGCTCACAGATTTTTAAATTACGAAGGTGAAGCACAATATTTACATGGGCATACAGGTCATTTAAGAATAGAAGTAGAGGGCAATGTAGATAAAAGGACAGGTTTTGTTGTTCCTTGTAATCAAATAAAGAAAATGGTATGGGATTATCTTCAAAATTTTGACCACGCATTAATATTGCAAAAAGAAGACCCCCTATTACCTTTTGTTTTAGAAACATATGAAAAGCAAGGAATAAAAGACGGAGTAAGTACAAATAGAAATATTGGTTATTCTATTGATAATGAATTGGCAATAGCCTATCCTCAACGCCGACTGGTAGTTGTTGAAAAGCCCGCAACTTGCGAGAATATGATTGAAATTTTCTATTCGCTATTGAAAGATTCATTCAACATAAAGAAAATGGAATTTACGTCAGGTGATAACAGTGCTTGTTGCAGTTATTAATTAAGAAGAAATGCAGGTTTAATAATCTGCATTTCTTTGTATATTAATGTGTTTTTATATCGGGCAGGTATTTAAATAAAGACCTTGTACCCCTGAAAATGCATTATTGAAAAATATAAAATTGACGTTGAAAGATGGTAGACTACCAAGTATCATGCCATTTTGAAAGATTAGATAAACGAGCGTCAGCATAGTTTTTCAATCTGTTCGGAATCTCATTCTTTCTAAATTGAACAGGTTTAATTAATCCACCGGATTATAGTCAATACTGTTTGGCTCATTTAGTTACTGTCGGATTAGTAAATTCGACTTACAATTCATTATTGGCATGTATGCAACCATATATGGAATTTCATAACGTCACTTATTGAAACCAAAATAAAAAACGACCCTAAAATTACTTTTAGAGCCGTCTTTATTAGCATTAATAAATATTTATATTAAACACGTCTTTTGCGAGCTGCTTCAGACTTGCGTTTTTTCTTTATGCTTGGTTTTTCATAGCGTTCACGACGTTTAATTTCAGAAAGAATACCGGCCTTTTGGATTTTTTTCTTAAATCTTTTTAAAGCACTTTCTATAGGTTCGTTTTCGCCTACTCTAACTTCCGGCATTTATTTTTCACCACCTTTATATAATGTGTATTTTACATCTTGATACTAGCAAAAACATATTTTAATTTCAAGTGTATAAAAGAAAAACCCTTAACAATCAAGTTAAAGGTTTTTCAATAATATGTTTTTATCAAAACTTAGTTAGGAACTGATAAGTCTTGAGTTAATTCTAACCAAACATAATCACCGTCGTTAGCTTTGTATGTTCTACCGGGAGTTGTTAAACCTGTTAATAAACCAACACCTGCACCAACAGGAGTACCGATAGCAACACCTTCGCCAAAATGACGATGTCCGTTATGTTTAGCTGAACCGATAGCAACACCTGTACCTGCACCTAATGCAGCACCGCCAACTGTGTATTCAACAGGTTTTAACCATCTGTTTTCTGTTAATACACCGTTGTTGTTCAATACTTCAGCTTTGAAAGGAACGGTTACGTTTGTAGGAAGAGTCATTGATTCAAATTCTACTGTAACTTTGTCGTTTTTATTCCACCATTTTTTAGGTTCGATTGAAGTGATAACTGCTTTCATTGTTGTAGCAGCAGGAATTACTAAAGTACCTTCTTCAGTGTAGATATCTTTTTTAGCTGTAAATGTAACTGTATCGCCAACAGCTGCTTCTTTAGATGAGAAGTATGTATAGAAGTAACCTTTGATGATGTTCTTAGCTAAAACGATTTTTCTCATGTTAGTAACTTGAACTTCGTTAACTTCTGCTTTCTTAGTTACATCTAAGTGTTCAGTTGCAACTAATGCTTCTTTAGCAACATATTGAGATTTAACAGCACCGATTGATTGTTTCAATTTGTATAACAATACAGCTGCTTCTGCTCTGTTTAAGTTTTTGTTTGGTAATAATTCATCAGCATTCGGGTAGTTTACATAAATACCTAAATCAATAGTTTTTGCATATTGACGAGTTGCCCATGAAGGAATTGTATCAGCATCTTTGAATGGTTTTAATGCTTTTACATCACCTTTGAAATCTTTTGTAATATGGCTAATTACAGAAGCTGCTTCTGATTTAGTCATAATTCTGTCCGGTTTAAATGTACCGTCTGCATAACCATAGATTAAACCTAATTCAGCTGATTTTAAGATATCGCCGTAGTCTGCTCTTGATGAAACTACATCTGAGAACGGATTAGATTCAGAAACAGAAGGGCTTCTGTGTCCTAATGTTCTTAATAATGCTGAGTTGAAATCTGATCTTGAAACATCTGCTTCAGGATGGAATGCATTTTTTGTTAATGATAAAACACCATCATTAACAACTGCTGTAATTTCTTTGTTTGCCCAATAATCAGCAGGAACGTCGCTATAAACAGCAGCGTTTGCAGCATTGAAAGCCATTAACATAGAGCATACAGCTAACATAGCTAAAATCTTCTTCATTTTTTTTCTCCATTTCGTAAAGTGAAAACTATACTAATCAAGTGAATTATATAATAATAAAAATCATAATGCAACAAGTTTGAAAAATTAATAAAAATAAGAAAAAATACCTATTTTAATTCATCATATACACGTTTTATTTCTTTTATATCTTGCCACATGAGCCATTTTGGAGAGCCTTTTCCCCTTGAATCGTTTCTTAATAAGTATGATGGGTGAAATATCGGCATCATTTTTTCGCCGTTTTTCCCGTCAAACCATTTGCCTCTGACTTTAGATATTCCGCTTTTACAATCCGGGAGTAAAGAGTTCAAAGCAACTCTTCCGCATATTAATATAATTTTAGGCTTTAAAATTTCAAGTTGTGCATCTAAATATTCTCGGCATGCTTCTTTTTCTTCCGGAAGAGGATCTCTGTTTTCAGGCGGACGGCACTTTAATGTATTACATATATAAATATCTTTTTTTCTTGATAGTCCGACACACTCAAAAATTTTATCTAAAAGCTGACCGGCTTTTCCTACAAACGGTTCTGCTTTCACATCTTCCCAATACCCCGGAGCTTCACCAACCAAAACAATATTATGGTTTGGTACTCCGCTTGAAAAAACAATATTTGTCCTGGATTTACACAGTGAGCATTTTTGACAGGTTAAGCATTTTTGTCTTATTTTTTCCAGTTCTTTTTCCATAATTACTTTTGATGTTTTAATTTATGACTTTCTATCATAACCATTAATACCGAGATATCGGCAGGTTTTACACCGCCTATTCTTGAGGCTTGTCCTAAAGTTACGGGTCTGATTCTTGACAGTTTATCTCTTGTTTCCGTTGATATGTGTTCTATTGTTTTGTAATCAATATCTTCCGGAATTTTAATTTTTTCAAGTTTATCAGACATATTTACTTGTTGAATTTGGCGTTTAATATAGCCCTCATACTTAATCTTAACTTCGACCTGTTCATAAACATCACGGGTTAAATTCAGATTTTTTGTATTTTCATCAGCTTCCGCCAATACTTCATAAGAAATATTAGGTCGTTTTAGTAATTCAGCAAGTTTCAATCCTCTGTCAATATTTTCGTCATACTTCGCCAGAACCTTGTTAACGCTCTCACTTGGAGAAATTTTTTCGCTCATAAGCCTATGAATTTCGTTTTCGATTGTTGCTTGTTTATTCAAAAATCTTTGATATCTTTCTTCGCTTATAAGTCCTGCATCATGCCCGATTTTTGTAAGTCTTTCATCAGCATTGTCCTGTCTTAAAAGAAGTCTGTATTCGGAGCGTGAAGTCAGCATTCTGTATGGTTCATTAATATCTTTTGTTACAAGGTCATCAACCAATGTTCCGAGGTAAGATGATTCTCTTGAAAGAGTAATCATATCTCTATTTTGCAGATACAATACAGCATTTATACCTGCAAGCAAACCTTGTGCAGCGGCTTCTTCATATCCTGATGTTCCGTTTATTTGTCCTGCACAGAATAACCCTTTAACTCGTTTTGTCATTAATGAGTGTGAAAGTTGAACAGCAGGCATGTAGTCGTACTCAACCGCATAAGCCGGTTTCATAACGTGAACTTTTTCAAGACCCGGTAAACTTTGTAACATCTGAATTTGAACAGAAGCCGGCAAACTTGTAGAAAATCCTTGAACGTACATTTCATACGTATTTTTACCCTCAGGCTCAATAAATATGTGATGAGAAGGGTTATGTGCAAACCTTATAACTTTATCTTCTATAGACGGGCAATATCTTGGTCCGATACCGTGAATCATTCCCGAATACATCGGAGATTTATCAAGATTTGACTTTATTATACTGTGTGTTTCTGTTGTAGTTCTTGTTAAATAACAAGGATATTGTTCCCTGATTGGTCTGTTTGGTTCAAAAGAGAAGAAAGTAGGATTTTTATCCCCCGGTTGAATAACCATTTTTGAAAAATCGATTGTACGAGCATCAACCCTTGCAGGAGTACCCGTTTTCAATCTTCCCATTGTAAATCCGATTTTCTTTAATGACGGAGAAAGCCCTTTTGCACTTGCTTCACCAAGTCTTCCAAACTCTAAATATTGCAGTCCGACCCAAATTCTTGCTTCAAGAGAAGTTCCTGTTGTAAGAATAACGCAAGGAGCTATATATTCCTGTCCGAATTCATCCTTCAACCCTTTTACTTCACCGTTTTCAACAAGTAATTCAGTCATCGTACATTGTTTAAGCGATAAATTTTCTTCCCTTTCAAGCAATCCGCGAACATAACGCATATATTCACGTTTATCGGATTGTGCCCTTAATGCTCTAACTGCAGGGCCTTTTGAAGAGTTTAAAACTTTTAATTGCATATAAGTTGCATCGGCAGCTATCCCCATTATTCCGCCAAGAGCGTCAATTTCTCTTACCAAGCAAGATTTTGCAGGACCTCCTATTGCAGGGTTACACGGCATTAATGCAATATTATCTAAATTTAAAGAAGCAAGCAAGGTTTTTGCCCCCGATTTTGCACAGGCTGTTGCTGCTTCACATCCGGCATGTCCGCCGCCAACTACTATAACATCATACTTAAACATACTAAAATTATATTGCAAACATACTTTTTTAAATATATTTTTTAATAATGTAAAAAATTTGACAAAAAATCTTAATAAATCAATTTTTTGCATGACAAAAATTTATTCGGGGTTTATCATATTCTTATAAACTTGATTATATGGAGATGGGGCTATTAATACTTCAGTTTTTAACAATTCAACTAAAGTCTTTCTTGAGAGTACAAATTTAAGCTCTCTTTCTAACGAGGATGATAAGTTCAGTTCTTTAAGTACATCGGCAATGCTTGCAAGGGGAGATGTACCTGAAAGTCACAGAAGAGTTGCAGATAACTATATGGTATTAAAAAGAATATACGGAGCTCCCGTTGTTCAACCGAGAATTTCAAATACTGAACGCAATTTACTTGCAAAATATGATTTTAATGCACTTGAATATTCTACAATTAAACAAATTAATGAAGAATTATCTTTCTTAAAACGTTGGTCTATGTCTTTAGAAAAAAATCTAAAGAATGATGCTAATGAATTAATTCAAATACGAGCAAAAGAATTAAAATTTATAGTCGCTTCAAGATATGTTTCTCTTACAAGTGAAATATATTCAGGATATAAAGCTCTTGAAAGATATTTTGAAGAAATTTCAAAATACTAAAAATTTTCTTTTATTTTCTTTGCTAAGTCTTTCGCTTTTAATATTGCGGAGTTTTGAAGTTCAATATTTTCAAAGAAGCCGTCACTGTCGATTTCTTCTTTAACAAGTTTTCTTGCATAACTTCCCAGTGCAACTCCGTCAATTTTAACACCGATAATTTTGGCTAATTCAGCTGTCTTTGAATTTGTACCGCCGGATGTGATAATTTTTACGGGCAAATTATTGTTTCTTATCAATTCTGCAAAAGCAATCGTCTGCAAAGTGGATTTATAGTCGTCAATCCCGCCTGACATAGGTTTTCCGTCAGCTTGGATAATTATGTTCTCATTATCTGCTATCATTTCTTTTAACAGTTTAATTAAATTTTCATCTCCCAATTTGGAACGACCAAGGCAAATGCTTAACTGCCCCGAATAAATTGTTTTGATTTTATTCCAAGAATCAATAATATCTTTTGTATCAGCTCCGGAGCAATGAAATTCTACGCAGTCAATTCCCAATGAAATTATCGGTAAAAGCATTGCATAAGGCGTTCTGTTTTTTATATCAGTCAATATTGCACCGTTAGGGCAAGTGTTTACACACTTTTGGCATCCTATACATTTTCTTTCATTAACAGAAAGTTTATTATCCTCTTCAAAAATAGCGTTTTGCGGACAAATATTTTCGCACGCTTTACACAAAGTACATTTTTGCTTATTAATAACGGCTTTGGTTAAATGAATATCATCTGATAATCCGACGCTTACACAAATTGAAACATTATTTTCTTTTGAAGCTCTTTTTATACCTGACTTAGCCGCATTTATAACTTCTTGTTTTGCACTTAAATCAATCACATTAAAATCAGCTGAGGAAAATATGTACGCTAATTTTTCAATTTCTTTTAAATTTTCGTTACCTGCACCGCATATTAACTTTAAAAATTTCTTTTCCATAGTATCATTATAATATAAATCAGACAGATAGGAAGATATCATGCTTACTATAAAACCCGATAACGCAATACTTTTAATTGTTGATGTTCAAGAAAAACTGGTAAATATGCTGACAGATAGCAGAGTAAAAGATAATGCGGTAATTGTAGCAAAAGCATGCGGGAACCTTGATATTCCTTGTGTTATTACCGAGCAATATCCAAAAGGTTTGGGGCAAACTATTGAAGAAATAAAAACGGCATTGCCTGATGCTGCTTATTTTGAAAAGAAAAGTTTCAGTGCAATGTTAACAGACGGCTTTGAGGACTTACTTCAAAAGTACAATAAAAAACAAATAATTATTATGGGTATAGAAACTCATATTTGCGTACTTCAAACGGCATTTGATTTATTAGAAAAAAGATATGATGTTTTTGTAGTTGAAAACGCTTGCGGCTCAAGAAATGCTGATGATAAAAAATCAGCATTAAAAAGATTATCTTTTGCACACGCACAAGTTCTTACAACTGAAATGGTTCTTTTTGAACTCTTAACTACATCTCAAAATCCTAAATTTAAAGAAGTTCAAGCCTTAATAAAATAAAGTTTATTTTTTACTTTCAAAATCTTTAACTACATTTTGTAACCTTTCATAGATTTCAAAGTTAGATTTTAGTTGTTTTGCTCTCTTTTCGGCATATTTTATAAGTTCAAAAATGTGCTTTGGAATGTTGTTTCTATTTCGCAAATACCAATTTTCTTCCAAATCAAGAACGGTTGTATATAGACCGGCATTGTAATTTGCGGTTAACCATTTTTCAATTTGCTCTTTTGTATCATTTACTCCAGGAATTATAATAAATTTTGCACTGACTAAATATCTTCCTATATAATTTGTTTGAAGAGCGTATCTTCGTATTGTTTCACGGACTTCATCAAATTTATCAACTCTTTTTATCTTTTTGAAAGTTTCTCTGTCACCGGAATCAACAGAAACAACGACATACCCTCTTATTTCACTTATTGCACGAGCCAGTGCCGAAGAATATTTTATTCCTGACGTATGAACTCTTATCCCCCAAAAATAGTTATCCAATAAGAAATTCATAATATCTTCAAATTCATCAAGTAAAGTCGGTTCTCCGCCTCCGAAAGAAATCATACCTCCTGCTCTTAAAATTTTTCGCTCAAGCATTTCTTTTAAAATCGGCAAAACTTTGTAATTATCTTTTTTACTGAATTCTTCTGTGTGCTCGGCTTCATAGCAATAAATACATTTTGAATTACATTGCGTCCAATGGCTGATATAGAGATTATCTATGTATCCGGAACTCTCCCATTGAGCTTCTTTAAGCATTGGACAATTTATACATCCCGTATGAATTTTACCTTTTTTATGATAATTACGGTACATATCTTTTATTTTGAAAATTCGCTCCCAGTTAATTCTCTGCCCGATATAGTTGTTTCTTAAAAGGTTTTGTTCTCCTCCATGAGCACAATTGCAGCACATTGCTATTTTATATTTGAAAAATACCAATCCATGTTCAATCCAAGGACAACTGTAATAACATCCTTCTTTTTTACTTACATATCTCTCATCATATATAAACATTTTTACCTCTTACTTTATCCTTGAATGTAAAAATCTGATTTTGGGAGAAAATTCTATCTCGAAATCATTAATTTTTGAAATATTTTCCGCAAATAAGATAATATCATTTAAGTATCCTTGAGGAGTATTTACCAACTCAATAAACCAATCCTTATCTATATCAAGAAATAATTTTTTTATTCCTAAATTCTTTGCGTGAATATAAAAATCTAAAAATTCTTTATCATTATCATTTATTCCACGAACTAAAGTGTATTTAAAGATAATTCTTTTTTGTTTTTTATCCTCAAATTCTTGATAGCGTTTTATGTTTGCTATCGCAATATCATATTTATTTACACCTTTAATATTTTGATAAACATAAGAGCAACCGCTATCAATCGGAACAATGATTTTTGCGATATTTTTTCCTATTGCATCCGAAATTGAATGACAATACCTTGACGCTGTTGTATTTATAACGATATTTTCCATTTCATAATTAATAAAAAAGTATATTAATTTATCAAATTCGGGGTGGAGAGCGGCATCTCCGCAATCAAAAACAATTTCGGTTTTCCTATCTATGAGTTTTTTGTCCAATAACTGCTCTATTACAGGCATGATATCAAAATGTTTTACTGTAGAAATATCATCAGTTTTTTCTCTCTTGCAATATTTACAATCTGACAGGCAACATTTCCAATGAGAAAGATGTAGGTGTTTAATAGGTGCTGTTGAATTGTTTCCTTCGTGGCAAGAATGTTTTAGACATTCATTACAGAATAAACTCGGGGTTTTTTCAGAAAACAGTTTTTCGCTTATGGCAAGTTGTGCCGTAATATTATCCGTATCCAGCCAAATATAGTTAAATTTATCTTCTATAAGAAACCCAACTTCTGTATCGAGCTCACAGTAATTTCTTACAATCGAATTTTGCCCGATAATAACCCCTGACTTTATGCCGTTACATATATTTTTTTCTTTGGTGTTTTTATTGAAAATATCAAATTTTTCAAAAAAAGTTTTACTCATAATAAACTCCTAAATGCTATCTAGGGGTTCACTTAATCTTTTTTCTCTGTCTATTTTTAAATTAGAAGCTCGTTCATATAATTCGCAGCTTTCAATTCCGTATTGTCTGAAGCATTCAAAAACAAAATCGCATACAACATAAATATATTGCGGAATATTTTCTCTGTTTTCCTTAAACCAATTATCTTCAATATCGAAAGCAATATTGCAAACTCCGGCTTCTGCAGTCTTTTTAAGCCATTGCTTTACTTCTCTCAAACTGTCATTTACCCCCGGGATAAGAACATATTTTGTTCTTATTAACCCGTTTTTAGTTTTTGCATATTTCGCAAGATTATTCCAAACTTTATCAAAACAAGGAACTTGTTTTACCTTCTCATAAACCTCTTTTGATCCTGAATCAACCGATGTAATAAGGGTGATTTTGCCCAATTTTAAGCCTTTTTCAATAGCGGGCGAGTATTTTATCCCGTCAGAGTGAATTCTTATATTTTTTACATCATAATCAAGAAGCATGTGAACAAGTTCTTCAAACTCGGTTAAAATAGTCGGTTCTCCACCTCCAAAAGTTATAACCGCATTCTTAGAAAGAACACCTTTTTCAATCATATCTTTAATAACAGGGTAAACATTGTATGTTTTGTTTGAGTTAAAAAACTTTTTATCTTTTTCCGTATAACAATATATACAATTGCAGTTGCAGTAAGTAAAATGACCTATTAGAACTTCATCAATATAATCATCAGTATTCCAATCATTTTCTTTGAGATAGTAGCAGCCCGTGCATTTTTCAGGAATAATACCATCTCTTATTGCAGTTCTCATTTTATTTCTTTGTGCAAAAAAATCTTTCCAGTCAATAAGCTCCCCTTTATAATTAGGAATTTGAACTATATCTCCGCCACCGGGGTGAGAGCTGATACAACAAATTTGTACTGATGTGGAATAAAATGTAATACCGTGTTCTAAATGAATGCAACTTGTATATTTCAACTTTTTTAACCTGCTTATAATCTTACTAACGCAATTATACCTTTAACAAAAAGTTAGTACAAGTTACATTCATTATTTTTTATAACAACTTATATAAAACACTTTATAAATCATTCATTGATTATTTTTTTTATCCTTTAATTTATATTTCTAATCTCCTGACAATTTTAAAACATTTATGCTTTGTAAAATAATTGATTATTGTGAAAAATTTTTCTAAAATCAAAATATGAAAAGAAACATTTTAATAACATTTTTAATTATTATTTTTAATTTATTGCCTGTTTTTGCCAAAATTGACGTTGTTTATCCGTCCGCAAAAAATGTTACTATAAATTCAAAAGAAACATATTTTAGCGGTAATGTTGATGAAAATTCAATTCTGACAATAAATTCCGTTCCCGTAAAACTTTGGGATAATCGTTTTTTTATACACATGGTACCTTTAGAATACGGAAATAATATAATTAATCTTGAACAGAATTTAAACGGTCAAAAAGAAAGCGTTACTTATAACATTACAAGACCAAAACCTGTAGTAAAATCAAATTCAACACAAACCCCTATAAAATATGAAAAGAATACTGACGGGATTTTATACTCAAAAACTATAAAAGACAAAGCTACTGTTAGAGAAAAACCTTCTGTCGGCGGGAAAAGAGTTGTTGATTTGCCCGTAAATACAGTTCTTTATTTAGACGGTAAATTAGGGAATTATTATAAAATAGATGAAACAGGCGAAAGTGAATTTTGGATACATTCATCAAATATTGAAGCCCCTGTAAATGTTAATAAAAGGATATATGCAAAAGTAAAAAAGCACAAAATTTTTGAGGATAATTTATATACATATCACAAATTTTATACTTCACATCCTGTTCTTTATACATTCAAACAAAACGATAAAAATCTGAAATTATCGCTATATGGTGCTGATGAAAAAAATGCGGACAACAAAAATTTTTACTATGAATTTCAATTTTCATCTCCTGTCTTAGGTTATGAGGGATATTATGATGAAAATGCTTTTATAGTAAAAATTGCAAAAAATCCAAAAGTTGAGGACTTAAATATGCCGTTAAAAGGCATAAACATTTTTATTGATGCGGGTCATGGCGGAAATGAAAAAGGAACGGTAAGCCCTGAACGTATTTACGAAAAGGACATTAATCTTGATATTGCAAATAATTTAATAAAATTGTTGCAAAGTGATGGTGCAAATGTATCTTTTTCCAGAACCGATGACATTCAAGTAAAGTTGTATGACAGGGTAGATAATGCTAAAAAAAATAATGCACTTATTTCTGTAAGTATTCATTGTAACTCATTGCCTTACGGGAAAAATCCTTATATAGAACACGGAACGGAAGTTCATTATTACAATGAAAATGCGAAAATGCTTTCAGCTATCATTAAAAATAATCTTGTTAATGATTTGAGTTTAAAAGATAACGGGGTAAAGCTATCAAGTTTTGCATTGAACCGTTCCACTAACCCTGTTTCTGCACTTGTAGAAGTAGCGTACTTTTTAAACCCCGAAGAATACATGTTATTAAAAAACGAGATATTCAGAAAAAATGTTGCAAAATCAATAGAAAAGAGTATTAAACAATATATTTCGTGCATAAAAAACTAAAATGTGTTATAATTACTACTTAGCCGAATTATATATGGAGGTAATATAAATGAGTATTAGTGAAACAGACTTTAAGTCTGAATACTTGAAGGAAGTAATTGAAAAAACTTGTGCAAAAAATGCTCAAGAACCGGAGTTTCTTCAAGCTATGAAAGAAGTTTTGACTTCAATTGAACCTGTTATTTTAAAACATGAGGATGAATACAAAAAACTCTCTTTGTTGGAAAGATTGGTTGAACCGGAAAGAATAATTACATTCAGAGTTCCTTGGCTTGATGACAATGGTAAAGTTCAAGTAAACAGAGGTTATAGAGTTCAATTTAACAGTGTTCTCGGACCATACAAGGGCGGATTAAGATTTCACCCTACAGTAAATCAAAGTATTATGAAATTTTTAGGGTTTGAACAAATTTTTAAAAATGCCTTAACTTGTTTACCTATTGGTGGAGGAAAAGGCGGTAGTGATTTCGACCCTAAAGGTAAGTCAGACAATGAAATTATGAGATTTTGTCAAAGTTTTATGACTGAACTTCAACGTCATATCGGTCAATATGTTGATGTTCCGGCCGGTGATATCGGTGTCGGAGCAAGAGAAATCGGATTTCTGTTCGGTCAATTTAAAAGAATAAGAAACGCTTTTGAAGCAGGTGTTTTAACAGGTAAAGGATTAGATTATAGCGGTTCGCTTGCCAGAAAAGAAGCAACAGGCTATGGTTTACTTTATTTTATGAGAGAAATGCTAACCGCTAATAATACGGATATGCAAGGAAAAACGGTTACTATCTCAGGAAGCGGTAATGTTGCAATATACGCTTGTGAAAAAGCATATCAAATGGGTGCAAAAGTTATTGCAATGAGCGATTCTAACGGCTGTATATATGATGAAAACGGCATAAATCTTGATATTGTAAAAGATATAAAGGAAGTTAAAAGAGGAAGAATTAAAGAATATTTAAACTTCGTTCCTAATGCTAAATATATGGAAAATAATTCTTCTGTCCCTGCTGTTTATACAATTAAGGCTGATATAGTACTTCCTTGTGCAACTCAAAATGATATTGATTTAGAAACTGCAAAATTGATAGTTGCAAATGGTGCAATTGCTATCGGCGAGGGTGCTAATATGCCTTGTACGATTGATGCTATAAATTATTTCTTGGAAAATAATGTGTTGTTTGCTCCTGCAAAAGCTGCAAATGCAGGTGGGGTTGCAACATCTGCCCTTGAAATGAGTCAAAACTCAATGAGATATTTTTGGTCATTTGATGAAGTCGATAAAAAACTTGAAGCTATTATGGTAAATATTTTCAGACTTTGCCGTGAGGCTTCAGAAGAGTACGGTTGCCCGAAAGATTATGTAAAAGGTGCAAATATTGCAGCTTTCAGAAAAATTGCTAAGGCGATGAAATCTCAAGGTATTACTTAATTATAGATATGAATTATTAAGAAAAGAACTCTCAATTGGGAGTTCTTTTTCCTATAAATAATAAATTTTTAAAATACATTGTTTAACAGATTGGAAATTGTGGGAAATTATTATAATATTAGTATTATGAACTATAATTTTATAAAAAGTAAGTTGAAAACTATGGTTGAAGGAGCGACTGTTGATGAAGCTGCTCTGGAATTTTTTATATCAGGAGAAGACAACAGCTTTATTCTTAACCATAATATTGATGCAATTAAAAGTATATTCAATTTTTTAGCTACACCCGAAAACAATATATATATTCTTAATGGGTTTATGGGTTCGGGAAAAACTTATGTTGCGGATTTTATTCTTGATTTTATAAGTGATGAAGTTCTTATTTTCAGAAATTCTTATCAGGAAGCTATTAATCCTGATGATGTTTTGTTGTCTTTATTTAAGGATTTTTCAATCTATCATAATGAAAAGAGGATAGTTTTACCCAAGGTTGAAACTAATATTTTCTCTGAAAAAATTAACTATTATATAAAATACTGTAATGCTCCGATGTTGTTTGTTTTTGATTCTTTTGAAATCAATATGAAGAGTAAAGATACACAAAAGGATATAATTGATTTCATTAATTTTTTAAGCAAATTTGAAAAAGTAAAAATAATTATTTGTTCTCGTTCTTTTAAAACTTATGATTTAATTTCATCAGAAGGTTGTGTTGAATATGCACTAAGTTCCTTAACAAGAGCGGATGCCGAAGAATATCTTAAACAAAACGGTATTACAGGTACAAATTATGAAATTGATGACATATTCAAGGTTACCAGGGGGCATTACCTTTTATTTGAGCTGTCTGTATTAATTATGCAAATTTTAGGCATGTCATTAACCCTATTTTGTAATGAATATACTAAATCGACTCAAAACTTTCTTGAATTTTTGTTGTCAAAACTTTTAGGAACAACCGCTGATAAATTTGTAAAACTGTTGTTATTTTTATCTGTTATAAGGCACGGTGTAGATGGAGAATTTCTATTTTCTCAAAGCATAGCAACGCCTGAGGACATTGATTTTCTTCGGCAAAAGAAAGTTATTGCGGAAAAATTCGGTAAATATTATGTAAAAGACTACTTTAAAAAGGAATATATAAAAACAATAAATGCCCAATCACGTATAAAGGCACACGAATACATTATTGAGCTTTATCAATCAGAATTGCCGTTAAAACCTTTTGAAAGAGGTTTATTCTTATCAAGACAAACAATGAGGCAGGAAATTTCATATCATAAGGCTAAAATTCAAGAATTGACCGAATATTTGAAGAAGGCAGGTATAGCAAGACAAATTGACACACAAGGGTTTAATTATTTAACTTATTCAAAAACTACCGGATTTGATACGGATATGATGAATAAAAGACCGTCCTCAATAAGAACAAGCGGAAAGCTACGCAGAAAAAAGAACTCAAATCTCTCTGATTCGGATTCTCTATTGCTGAATATTTCTTCTGTCAACAATAATTTAGAAAAAGAAATTGCGGAAATTTCAAACATACACGATAACGATATTGACAAGGCTATTAATGTTACGAATTTTGAAACTCAAATACCCGACAGCCTTGATGACTATATAAAAATCGCAAAAAATTATGAAAATGCTTTTAACTACACAAATGCTGTTTTATATTATAAAAAAGCACTAACATATAAAGATGATGCGGATTTCAAAAACAAAGAAGCAATTGTGTACGAGTATATGGCAAATTGTTTCAGAAAAATTCAAGACACGGATGAAGCTGCTAAAATGTTTGAGAAAGCATATTTCCTATATACAAATGTAGAGCCATCGATGGCAAATGATGTTCTTTTAAAAATGGCAAAAATGTACTCGGAAGCATACAAATTTGAAAAAGCAAAAGAAGTATATTCAAGAATTATTCATTCACCATTTGGTGTGAATTCTGAAACAATCATAAGGGTTTATATTGATTTATCTGAACTTGAAGATAATAATATGAAGTCTGATTTAGCATTAAAATATATTCAAACAGCTTTAAAAGAAGCGGAAAAGATTAATAATGTAAAACTTCTTTCAGAGTGTTATTTTAAATATGCACTGCTTTTAGATGATACAAACAATCTTGATTTTGCAATGAAATATTACTTGAGATGTATTCAAGTATCAAATGTTCCCGAAGAAAATACTTATTTATCTGCCGCCTATTCAAATTTGGCTGAAATTTCTCTTGAAAATAAGAATATAAGTGCAGCAAAAATGTATTTCGAACTTTCTATTGAAGCAGATAAAAAGCAAAATAATTATGAAGGTCTTTTCCACTCATATCAAAAATTAGCAAGGTTGTATGAAAATGAGGATAAAGAAAAAACATACGCAATGCTGACAAATGCACTATCTGCCGCAAAAAGATTTGACGATATCAGATATGCAATAACTATTTATATAGAAATCGGTGATTTTTATTTAAAGAGCAGCGAATTTAAAAAAGCGTTAAAATCATATATTTTAGCAAAAACGTTAACTCCTCAGCACTCGGAAGCAGAATTAAACAATAAAATCAATACAAAAATGAATAAAATGAAATCCTTTTTAGGGGCAGCAGAGTTTGACAAATTAATAGATGAAATAAAGAAAAAGAGATAATGTTAGAAAAATTACAAAAATTAAATATAGATTTATGCGAAAGTAAACAAAAATTATTTTCAAAATACATTAATCTTTTTCTTGAATATAATTCAAAAGTTAATTTAATAAGCAAAAACGATGAAAAAGTATTATTTGAAAAACATATATTTGACAGTCTTGCAATAAATTTATTTTTCAAAAAGTTTTCAATAAATAATAATATTAAGTTGCTGGATATAGGTACAGGTGGGGGCTTCCCGTCTTTACCTATTGCTCTTTGCTATGAAAATATAAATGTATATGCACTTGATTCAATTGCAAAAAAGATTAATTTTATAAAATATGCAAAAGAAGAGCTTAAGATAGAGAACATTCATCCTATTTGTTCAAGGGTTGAAGAGTTACCGATTGAAAACAAAAACGGTTTTGATGTTGTAACTTCAAGAGCAATGGCAGAATTAAGGCTTATTATAGAGTATGCACTCCCTTATGTAAAAGAAAACGGATATTTTGTCGCATATAAATCATTAAAAGCAGAGGGTGAAATTAAGAATGCCCAAAATGCACTTAAAGTTTTGAACGGTAAAATTATTGAAAAAATAGAATATGCTTTACCGTTAGAAGAAGAAAATAAAAGAGTATTATTAATAATTCAAAAAACTAAAAAAACGCCAAATCAATATCCGAGACAAAACGGAATTGTAAAGAAAAAGCCCTTATAATCAATAAAAATAAATATTTTGGCAATTATTTGCAGTAAAAATTTTTTATTATAAATAAGACTATGCAAATTAATACAAAATATTCAACATTCACCAATTTTAATCTGCCTCAAAAAAAAGAAGCGGAAAATTTTGGTACTGAAAAAAAAAATGAAAATTATAAAAATAACAACCTTAAAAGCATAAATATCAGGGCAAATTATGTGCCGATAGCTTTTAAAGGGAATGCTCCGGAAATAAAAAATGCCTTTATAGTTACAAAAAACGGAACAAATATTCCTGTTTCCAAGACAGAAAAGACCGGTTCATATATTGTAGAAAAAGATTCAAAGACAGAAGTAATTTACGGTAATGATGCAATTAAATATCTGTCAAGAACTTCTGCATTTAAGTATGATACTCAAATTATTTTCCCAAAAAATTCAAAAGGAAAACTTGAAACTGACGGTAAAACAATACCATTGGATGAAAATTCGGGAGTCTTAATTTCTAAAGGGACAAAAGCTAAAATTACTACAGAAAAAGGTTATCCATTTGTATTAATTACAAAAAAAACTCTGCCTTGGTATGATAACTTTTCAAATAAATCGGAGAAACCTAAAATTCAAGATAAATTCTTTGAAATAATGCAACATAATGCCCATTCTTTTAATGGGGAATTTAAAACAGAATTATTATTACCTGATAAGCTGAAAGATGCTGACTATTTAAAAACTATCGGAATTAACAAGTATAATTCCGAAAATTTACTTGCTGATATTACGGCAAATAAAGAAAAATTAAGTGAAGATGACCAAAAACAAATTGATTTTCTTAATAGTTTACTTGATAAATTATGTACATCCGATTTTATGAAGAAAGAATCAGGCGAGTATTACAGGTTTACAAAGGGCTACAATCAAGAATACGCAGCAACATATCTTGAAACATTAGGACTAAATAAAGATGAAATTGAATATATCTTACCGATTTTGAAATTAGTAAGAAATCTTCACATGCAAACAACTGTTGCAAGGCAAGATGACGTAAGAACTCTGTCCACTGATACAATCAGCAAGATGAAAGAAAAGGGAATTTTATACAATAATAAGAAAAATACATCGCAAATTTATTGGAAAAAATCTTATGATAATGAAGCCTCATTAAGAATGGAACTCTCGGATAAAGGTTTTGAAGGGGATGAACTTGAGCAAATAGTTTCTAATTGGTACCAAGCATTATCAGCCGGCTTTGATCTTAGCGGTTTGAAATTTATAAATTCTGATATAGCAGTATATAATTTGAATGAAAAATTGAATAACTGGACACTGGAAGAAACAAATTGGCTTACAAACTCAACCGCATTGGCGAACAAAAAAGGTGAAACCCCAAGTGTCGGAGTTTCTATGGTGCAAGCCGATGAAGATAGGATTTACGATATTGATGAATTAAGAAAAGGAGAAGTTCTTCACTCACATCCCGATTTACCTGATAAACATCAAACAGAGCTTTACCTCATTACAAGCGGAGCTGCAGTAATGAACATTGTAAAAGACGGTAAAACGCAGCTTTTAAAATTAAAACAAGGTGATTTAGCAGTAATACAACCCGGGGTTCAACACTGCATAAACTCTGTAAAAGGAGAATATGAGCAAATTGTTGTTCAAATTCCGTCTGCATTTCAATACGGGTTTGGTTTTAAACAAAATGCAAAACCACCAAAAGATTACAATATTGAAGAATTAAAAGCTAAGGCAAAAGAGGAATTGTCTTAATCTGCCATCTGTTTATCAACCGCAGTTTTAACTTCATCAACAGATATAGCTTTCATGCATGCTTTATCACTTTTGCAAGTTCCTTTTAATGAGCATGGCATGCAAGGTAAATCTGCCTTTAATAAAATATTGTTATCCCCTAATGCTCTCCATTTTTCAAACGGCATAGGACCGTATATTCCAATTACTTTAGTCCCGACGGAAGAAGCCATGTGTAAATTCCCTGAGTCGTTACCTATAAATAAATCAACCATACTTAAAAGGGCAAGACTATCTTTTAAATTTACCTTTCCGCAAAGGTTTAAAGGTTTATTTTTTAAATTTGTCGAATATTTTAAATTATCATAAATCTCTTTATCACATGGTGCACCAATAAACATAACCTGTATATTTTTTTCGTTTGAAAGATATTCAATAATTCTGCAATAATTTTCTTTATCCCACACTTTATAAGGATTTGTTGCGGTAATATTTACTACTGTTTTCTTTATATTTTCGGGAATTTTATCTTTTAATAACTCAGCAACGTGATTTCTATTCTCGTCTTTAACCCAATTTTCAAGATAAAAATCTTTTACTTCTAAATTTTCAGCCTTTAATGCATCTAAAAAACAAAGAGATTCGTGTTTATGAATGTCATAAGGAAATTTTTTTGTTAATAAAAATCCTCTTCCCTCTGTATCAAAGCCGACACGCTCTTTTATTCCTGCAAAAAAGCACAATAAGGCACTTGATAATGAACGTTTTAATACATAAGCCTTGTCGTATTTTTCTTTTCTCAAAAGTTTTACATAACTCCAAAAAGATTTTTTATTTCCACTGCCGTTTTCATACTTGTGTTTTCTTGTTGTATCAAAGTAAATAAAATTGTTTACGTACGGGCAATCCTCAATAACTTCACCAGAATTGGGCGAAACAAGCATATCAATTTGTGCATCGGGATAGTTATAACGCAGGTTTCGCAAAAAGGGTACGGTTAAAATCATATCACCGATAAAACGATATCTTACGACAAGTATTTTTTTCATACTCCGCAAATCTCCTTGATATCAACAATTGACTTTAATTTTAAGGCATAAAACTTTATCGGCATATCAATATCTTTAATGATTTCAGCAATCTTAACGGCATCTTTTTCCGTCGTAACAACGCTGTCTATATTTTCTTCCTGTGCAAAATGAATAATCTTTGAAATATCTTCCTGTTCGTAGGAATGATGATCTTCAAATTCAATTATTCCGTTAAGAATATATTCTGTCTTTAAGAAATTATAAAAACTTTCACTTTGACCTATTGCGGAAAAAGCAAGAATTCTTGTCCCTTTTTGAAGCTGCTCTTCTTGATTCATTATATTATAGGCAAAATCAGGAATAAGTTTGCATAAATAAATATCTTTATTGTACTTTTTCTTTAAATAATCACAATATTTAAGAGCATTTTTATCGTCAAAATTTTTGTTTACAACAACAATCTTACTTGCTCTTGAAATTCCGTTTAAACTTTCTCTTAACGGACCTGCCGGTAAAACATGCTTATTCCCGAACTTATTAACAGCGTCAACAAGCATAATATCCAAATCACGACGCATTTTCCTATGTTGAAAACCGTCATCCAAAATTATAATATCGGGATTATATTTTTCTTTAATAAACTGTTCAGCTTTAATTCTGTTTGCACAAGTAACTACATAAGCACCTTTACAGTTATTTGCAAGCCAAACAGGTTCATCTCCGGCTAAATGTGCGGGAAATAATGCTCCTGAGCCGTCAGATATAAGGTTAGGCTCTTTATTATTTAATTTAGCCCCGTAACCTCTGGAAAGAATAGCAACTCTTTTATTTAAGCTCAGATAATATTTTGCTATTTCAAGTGTTACAGGAGTTTTACCCACTCCGCCCGTTGTAATATTTCCGACAGATATAACAAACGAATTTGACATATATGACGGCAGCAACCTTTTATCATAGAGTTTATTTCTGATTTGAGAAACGACAAAATACGGACTGCCGATTACTTGTAGTGTCGTTATCAGCAATTTATCAAAAATATTCGGATTTTTTTTGTAATGTAGTTTTGATATAAAGAGTTTCATAATTTGCCTAGAACATCAATCTGAATAATAAAAATCTCTTATTAAGTTTTGTAGAAAATTTCTTCAAGTTTTCTGATGTAACACTTATATCATCAAGAGTTTGTTTCAATTGCTCTTCGTCTTCCGTTGCATAGTTTACGGTATCAAGTGTTACCGAAAGTTTATCAAGAGCAGTATTTATTTTAACAACAGACTCTTTTACAGCTTTTTTAAGTTGTGCATCTTTTGACATATCGTTAATATAGCTTGAAAGTTCCGCTACATTTTTTGCCGTGATGTCTAAGTTAGCCAATGTTGTTTTTGTTTTATCATCTTCAAGAATAGATGATACGTTGTTGGATAAACGTTCAACAGACTTTGTAGCATTTGAAATACTCTTTACAAAGTCTTCATCGCCTGCAATTTTATTTACATTAACTGCTAATTCATTTATGTTATCGGATAACATTTCTATTTCCGATTTAGATAAATCAATTAACTCTTGAGCTTTTGCCATAGTAACATTTGCTTTATCGGTTAACTCATTTAAATTATAAGAAGTTTGTTTTAATTCCGCAATTACATCATCGGATAGAATCATTGAAATTCTTTCGTTTGTTTCAACTAAGGATTCAGCACTTCTGTATTGCAGCGCAAGAAAATCTGCAATTCTCATCGGTTCAATTACAGTATATGGAGAATCAGTCTTTGGATATGTCATTTCAATATCTTCTTTTGGGGTTAACCTTAATTTTTTATCGTTATTTTCTTTTACAATTTTGCCTGATAATTGTTCAGGTAAAATTAACCCCGGTAAATCAAGAACATACTTAACCTTATAAGCATTTTTTGTCGGAATATTATCTTTAATCAATGCCGGAATAGAATTTTTTTCAACAATTTCGATTTTCTTAACGATACCGATATCGTAGAATTTATCATCAAGTTTCATTTGAACTTTGTCATCAGAATGTAAAACAAAAGATTTTTCCTGTTCAGGTATATAGATAACTTTTTCTTTCGGAGGAGTAATTTCTAAAAATTGTTCTCCGATAATTCCTGATTGTTGAATAGAAATTTCAGAAGCCTTAGGAATTACAACATTAGGCTCTGTTATAACAAATTTAACATCAACATTGTGTTTATCTTCGGTAATAATCGGTTCAATTTCTTCTACTTGTCCGATTCTAACCCCCATCATTTGAACACCGCTGCCGGCTCTCATCCCGTTAACGTCATTAAATGTAATTGTAATTCTTTCGGCATTTGAAATGGCTTTACCTTTTACCCACATAACTGTAAAGAGTAATATAATAATTGCCGAAATTGCTAATATACCTACTTTAAATGATGATGAAAATTTCATTATTTTTCCTTTTTCTTGTTTTATATTTTACTATAAAAATTAAAAACCTGCCGACGCAATTTTCATGGGTCCGTCGATAGAAGCTGATACAAATTGCTTTGTATAAGGGTTATCTTCTTTTAACAAGCCTTGAGGAGTTCCTCTAAAAACGATGTGTCCGTCGTAAAGCATTATAACTTTATCGGAACATCTTTTAATTGTTGACATTTGGTGAGTAACCACAATTGAAGTAGCTTGAGTTTCATCTCTTAATCGAAGAATATAATCTTCAATTACGGTAGAAGCAACAGGGTCAAGACCGGCAGTCGGTTCATCATAAAGAATAAATTCCGGCTTAGTAACAATTGCTCTTGCTAAACTTACCCTCTTTTGCATACCGCCTGATAGTTCATGCGGATATTTTTCTTCAATTCCGCTTAAACCTACCGTATTAAGGCTTTTTGCTACGATTTCTTTTAATTGTTCTTTTGTATATTTGCCTTTAAACTCTTTTCTTTCTTGAAGAGCAAAAGAAATGTTATCAAATACATTTAGAGAATCAAACAGAGCCGAATATTGGAAAACCATTGCAACATCACCGTCAGAAATGTTTATTTCCCCCGAATCGGCATTTAAAAGTCCGCATAAAATTTTTAATATTGTACTTTTCCCTGAACCGCTAAACCCGACAATTGAAAGGATTTCGCCCTTTTCTACTTCAAAAGAAATGTTATCTAAAACCTTTCTTCCGTCAAATTCTTTTGTTAAATTTTCAACTTTTATTGACATAACATCCTTCGTTTCTTAAAAATAAAATGCAACTGCAAAAATACAGTCAACAATAACGATTGCAACAAATGACCAAACAACGGCTTTTGTTGTTGCAATACCAACTCCTTTTGCCCCTCCCTTTGCGTCATAACCGCAGCTTGAACTTATTAAACTTATACATCCGCCAAAACAAGCCGATTTAAAAAGCATTATATTTATATCTCTGATATAAAGTCCTTGCCAAACTGACGTAAAATAGCAAAGCCAAGTAACATCTTTAGCCGTAGCAACTGCAGTTAATCCGCCTGCTAATATTCCGACGGTGGATGCGACTACAACTACAAACGGCATCATTATAAAACCTGCCAGAACTTTGGGTAAAAATAAATATTTAAACGGAGATACTTTTAATACCTGCATTGCATCAATTTGATCAGTTACTCTCATCGTTGCAAGTTCACTTGCTTGAGATGAACCAATCATTGAAATAATCGCAAATCCTGACATTATAACGCCAATTTCTCTCACCATTGTTAAGGAAACAAGCATTCCGATATAATCTTTACCGCCTTGCTTTACCATCTCCGGAGCAATCTGCATTGCTAAAATAATAGCAGTCATTGATACGATTGATAATGTAATAGGTAAGGAATCAACCGCAAAACGTGATGCCTGGTCTATTAATTGTTTTAAATTAATATCCGCTTTTAACAGATACTTTAAAACCTGACAAAATCTGTAAAAAATATTTCCGATTGTTTCTAAAAACTCAATCGAACTTTTAAGTAATGTTGTAAAAACATTATAAGTAATAGTCTGTTTTAAATAATATACAATATCTTCCATAGACTTATTTTACAATAAATCAAATTTTTTCTCCATAATATATTTACATTAACATGATATAATTAAGGGAAATTGGGGAAGGTATGAAATTTAAATTATCAGTTCTGTTTTTAATATTTTCAATGTTTTTTGCAACCAAAATATTTGCAATAACAGAAAATGTGAAAGATACAAATTTAAGAGAAATGTTTCAAAATAATCAAGCGGTTATTTATTCCGTAAATTTGAGAACATTTAATGCTAAAGATTTAAACGGAAACGGAATTATTGATTTCTCTTTGGGAGAAACTTCGGGTTCATTTGTAAATTCAATTGAAAGGCTTGATGAACTTAAAGAGCTTGGAATTAATACGGTTCAGCTTCTTCCTATTACTCCTACAGGAAAAATTAAAGCATTAGGGACGGCAGGCTCTCTTTATGCTCTTTCTGATTTTCAGTCTTTAAATGAGCAATTGAGCGATATAAACAGTGAACTTTCAACTAAAGAACAGGCAAAATTATTTATTGATGAGTGCCATAAAAGGGGAATGAAAGTTATTGTTGACTTGCCAAGTTGCGGAGCTTACGACCTTTTTATAAACAGACCTGAACTTTTTAAGAAGTATGATGACGATAGTGCTGTTATTCCGGCAGATTGGACAGACGTTAGGTTGTTTGATATTCCGAATAATGAATCTCTTTTAAAATCAGATATATTTGTACTTCATAAAATGTTTGTAAGAAACATGATAAATTTAGGTGTCGACGGTATAAGTGCAACTGTTGCAACAATTAAACCCTCTATTTTTTGGGCTGAACTTATTAAATATGCAAGAACTGTTAATCCAAACTTTTTGTTTATAGCAGAAGTCTCAAAGAAAAATGTCATGCCCCAAACAAAAGAAGCATATTATACCGATACAAAAAAACTTTTAGATTCCGGTTTTGACGGATATTACGGTAATTATTTTGATTTAAAAGAATGGGGGACAATGAAAGATTTAAAAACCTCAATCAGTAATCAACAAAAATTATTAAATAAATATTCGGTTAAAAAATCGGTCATGGGGAGTTTTGTAAGCCATGATGTTATTAGTCCTTTAATAACGGGCGGTGAGAATTATTCAAAAATAATTATATGGTTAAATGCTACCCTACCCATTAATCCACACTATATTGACGGATTTTTGCAAGCGGATGACTATATTTATAACTACTCAAATAAAAAAGCTCCCGAAACTTATACTGATGATGATTATTATTATGTACATCAGGGGCAGATAGATATTTTCAATTTTTCACGTAAACCCTCATCGGATACGGATGTTCTAATTAATGAGCAAAAAGTAGCGATGAAAGTCAGAAATGAATTTCTTGATGTTATAACAAATGGAAAGTTTATGCTTCCGGCATGCAAAAATCAAAATATATTTGCCTATCAAAGGATATTAAAAGGTAAATCAGTCGTTACTATTATTAACAGAAATTTGGTAAATTCTGAAGAAATAAATATAAAAATAAAAAATATCAGTAAAAAATCAAAAATAGATTTTGTAAAACGTCCAAATGACATAAGTATAATAAAATCAACGATTTCAGGAAGGTTAAAGCCGGCAGAAATTTTGGTATTTACTGTTCAATAAATGGTAAACTCTTATTTACTTTGAAATCTAGAAAAAAATTTTCTTTTAAAGTATTGCCAAATCTTGAAATATAAGTATAATAAAATTTGTAATACAAGAGGAGGTTCTTATGAACAAAGAAGAATTAGTAAAAGAAGTTGCTAAAAAAGCAAAAGTTTCACAAAAAGCAGCCGGCGATGTTTTAAGTGCAACAATTGATACTGTACAAAAAACAGTTGCTAAAGGTAAAAAAGTTACATTAGTTGGTTTTGGTACTTTTGAAGCTCGTAAAAGAAAAGCAAGAACAGGTCGTAACCCTCAAACAGGTGCTGCAATTAAAATTGCTGCAAAAACTGTTCCTGCATTCTCTGCAGGTAAAAGATTTAAAGACGCTGTAAAATAGTCGTTCTTTATAAGATAAAAGCCGCTTGAATACTCAAGCGGCTTTTTAATACAAAAGTAATTGATTAATTAAATTGTATGTTGAATTTATTTATAAATGTTTGAACAGATTTGGTAAAGACGGGAGGTTATTAGCATTTGTGCGTGAAAAAAGAATATGCTCTAAAACAGGAAATGACGTGTATGTAAATCCGGGTGTTGTAAAAAAAATATTCTATACATAGAGAAAGATATATCAACAAAATCGGGCTGGTGAAATTATCCGCCATGCAATTATAAATCTTGGTTGTTAAATTAATCGGATAAGATTGAAATTTAATGTGCTGTTGCTCGACAAACAAATTCATTGTACTAAATTAACATCTTTAATTTATAATATTAGTAATAGAGCATGAAAGGTAAAAAAGTGGATATTAAAGAATTAGTTGCAAAATCATCAACAGAGCAAAGAGAAGCATTATTAAATAAAGATGTCAGTGCTGTTGAATTGGTAGAAGAAGTATATAAAAATGTAGAAGAACTTGATGAAAAAATCGGAGCTTATAATTCTTTAACAAAAGAATATGCACTTGATACGGCAAAAACCGTTGATGAAAAAATCGCAAAAGGAGAAGAACTTCCATCCTTAGCGGGTATTCCTTTAGCCCTTAAAGATAATATTAACTTAAAATCTTATAAAACAACCGCTTCAAGCAAAATTTTGGCAAATTTTGTTTCTCCGTTTGATGCAACTGTTACTCAAAAATTAAAGGCAAATTTAATTCCGATTATTGGGAAAGCTAATCTTGATGAGTTTGCAATGGGTTCAAGTAATGAAAATTCCGCTTTCAGAATTGTTAGAAATCCGTGGAATTTAAACAAAGTTCCCGGGGGAAGTTCGGGCGGTAGCGCTGCAGCTGTTGCAGCCGGAGAAGCTACTGTTGCTTTAGGTTCGGATACGGGCGGAAGTATCAGATTACCCGGAAGTTTTTGCGGTTTAGTCGGTTTAAAGCCCACTTACGGGAGAGTTTCAAGATACGGGTTAATTGCGTTTGCTTCATCTCTTGATCAAATAGGACCTATTACAAAGACGGTTGAAGACGCAGCTTTGGTATTGAATGCAATTGCAGGTCATGACGAAAAAGATTCAACCTCTTTAAATCAACCTGTTCCTGATTTCACAAAAGATTTAAGAAATGATTTAAAAGGTGTTAAAATCGGATACATTAAAGAATTATGCTCTGAAGGTTTAGCTCCTGATGTTGCAAAAGCAATACAAAAAACTATTGAAACATATAAATCTATGGGTGCTGAAATTGTTGAAATTTCACTCCCTCTTATTAAATATTCAATTGCCGTATATTATGTAGTTGCAACTGCGGAAGCAAGCTCTAACTTAGCACGTTTCGACGGTGTAAAATACGGTTACAGAACTCCTAACCCTGAAAATCTTTATGATATGTATGTAAAAACAAGAGCAGAAGGTTTTGGAGATGAAGTAAAAAGAAGAATAATGCTCGGAACTTATGCTTTAAGTTCAGGGTACTATGATGCTTATTACAAAAAGGCTCAACAAGTAAGAAGGCTTGTAAAACAAGATTTTGATAAGGCTTTTGAAAAGGTTGATGTTTTAATTTCTCCGACATGTCCGCATACTGCATTTGATATCGGCTCAAAAGTTGAAGATCCGTTAAGCATGTATTTAACGGATATTGCAACAATTACCGCAAACTTAGCAGGTATTCCCGCAATGAATATTCCTGTAGGTTTAGATAGTACGGGTATGCCTATCGGTTTACAACTTCAAGCAAACTGCTTAAATGAAAACAAATTGTTAAATGTTGCCTTTAAGTTGGAAGAAGCTGTACAATTTGATTATAGTATTCCTTTAAAGACATTGGTGTAAATGATAAAGAAGATAGTTGTATCAGTTGCAATAATTGCATTTATGGCTGTTGGTAAAGCAGGCATGGTGTTTGCTGAGTATGATGAAATACCGGAAGAAGATATGGTTAAGGCACAAGCCGCATATAAGCAAGGTATTTCTTATACAAGAATGAAAGCGTATGATAATGCGATTACTTCATTTCAAAAAGCATTAGCTATTTATCCGCAGATGACAGACGCTTATTTTAACATTGCTTCTATTTACATAATGCAAAATAAAGTTGATGAGGCATACAACATTTATACAAAAATACTTGCAATTAATCCGAGTGATTATGATGCAATATTGCAAGCCGCTAAAATTTCATACAACAGAAAAAATTATGCACTTGCAATGAAGTATTTGAAGTATATTCCTGATGATTATGAAAAATATTATATTGCACAACAAATGTATAATGACGCACAAGAACTTTTTGATAAACAAAAAAATCAGTATGAACGCTCTAAAGTTTCAAGTGCAAACAAAAATAAAACAGTAGTAATAGATAAGTTTTTATCACCGGCGGGTGTTACGGTTGATTCTGACGGAAATATGTTTGTTGCAAGCTATTCGGGTAACGCAATTATTAAAGTTGATAAAAAGAAGCAAAAATCAAATTTCGTTAAGGATTATTTGTTAGATGGTCCTGTCGGTTTGGCAATTGATAAATATGACAACATATATGTTGCGAACTATGACGGTAACAACATTTTGAAAATTACAAAAGGCGGTAATGTAAGTGTATTTATGGATAAAGTATCTCAACCGTACTTTTTGTATATAAGAGATGATGTTCTCTATATATCAGAACAAGGTAATGATGTAGTTGTTACTTATAACTTATCTAAGTAAATTATCTTGCTAATTTAACAATAATACTTCCGCCGACTTCGCTCAGGTCTGTATTTTTTCTCATGAACCTGTTAAAGGTTCTGACAGTTTTTGCTGTTAAATTATTATCACGGCTATATTTAGGAACTATGCTTTCAAATGCAATTAACATTCCGTTTGATTTTGATTTCATATCTTTAATGAAATCTACAACTTTTGTGTAGTCATTTTCTGTTTCACCTTTAAGATAATGAGATAAATAAATTGGTGCAGCGACGGCTATTGTAGGTTTTTGCGGTTCATTTCCCAAGCAGTTAATCATATTAGCAAAATTATCTTTATTTGCGTATTCGGGTTCATAAACAGTAAATACGTTTCTTACGTCTTGTTTATAAGAGTCAGCTTCTGAGAGGTTATAAACTTGTTTTTTAGGGTCAACATTGTTAGACATATAAACTTGGTCTAATTCTCTTAAGATGGTTTCGGCTTCGTTTGCATTAAAAGCGAGCTCTTCTTCATCCATATCTTCGGGTATTAATTTTTTCTCTTCAAAATCCTTTGCCTGCCAATATAAATTAGAAATTGTGTAGCCTTGAGTGTAGCCCATTTCACTTTTGTCAATGAATTTTCGGATATTGAATAAAAAGCTCGGGTGCATTGTGCAAACTTTTTTCAAGTAGTTTAAAATCATTCCGTATCTGTTATCCATTGAAGTTTCTAAATAATTTTGCAGATTTTCGGAAAAAGGATTAACTCCGTAAACAATCATTTCACTGTTTGTATATCCGATTTCACTTGATTCATCTTCTTGTAACACAGTCATTTTTAAAGCAGGAATAAATTTTACATGTGCATATTTTTCAGGATTTTCCCCAATTAATCTTACGGCTTGTTGAACGCTATCGGTTGAATCTCTGTCAGTAATGGCGAATACATAGTCTTTACCTGTAGCTTTATAAAATTCATCGGCATAACTTGCTACATTATCCATTAATTCGATAAGAGTAATTCTGCCGTCAGAAAATCTTGTGTTACTGTCTAAGTCAGTAAAATAAGTCTTGTTTCCCTCTTCGTTAACGTGGGAATATATAAAATTTTCTTGTTTTAGTGTCGGGATGAGTTCTCTGACTTCATCAGGAGTCATTATATTTTTTAAGTTTTCAGGCGGGATTTCAACATCAAAATTATTTTGTAATTCTTGGGCTAAAGTTTTGTGATAATCACTTACGTTGGTACTTTCATACGCCTTATCAATTTTTTTTATGCGTTCAGGTTGATTTAATAATCCGACAAATAAATCAAATAAAGATTTTTCACCTTTAAATGAAACATTTGCATTTACAAAATTATCCTGCATATTAAAGTTTTTTTTACTCTGCAAGTTTTGATTTTTTATATTAATTGTACTTATAGTCGGATTAAAACTTATTTTCATTATTATCCCGAAGTGTTTTAGTTGCCGATAATATAAAAAGCATAAATAAAAAATTTGTTAGCCTGATTTAAAATCATTAAGAATTATTATTTTTTTATAAATGAAAATATAGCAGCTGTTAAGGCACAACCTGCTATGAATAAGGCTTTTTTATTAAAGGAAGTTCTTTTTTCTTTTTTTATACTGTTTTCAATAACACTTTTTCTAAACTCATCACGTTCTGCCAGAGCTTTTTCTATTGAATAATTCTTAATCGGCTCAGGGTAAACAACAACCCCTATAATTTTGTCCTCCAATTTTTTTGCAGGTATAGGAGCAGGATTATTTATATTGTTATTTTGAAAAGAGTCAAAAATATTCATTTTTTAATTTCCCGTATCTTAAAATCAACAAAATTAAAAAAGTTGTTATAAAATATAAATATAGATAAAAATGTTTACAATCAGTAATTATTTCTTATGTAAATTTTTGTTAACCCACCCTATATAAACGGCAACAAAAAGGTTTCAGTGGAATTAATAACATGGATATCTTCTGCATGCGAAGGAGTATAAATGAATATTCAAAATTATAATTTAAGGTTTAACAATGTTTCATTTATGGGACATAAAAAAGAACTGGATAAAGCAGGATATGAGCAACACAAGTTTTATTACTTATATGATAAAGATAAATATCAATGTGGTGTTGAAATTTATAACTTAGAGAAAGATAATAAAGGCAATTTTTCCGTGGGAGAACTTGTTACGACAGAACCTATGCCAAATGGTGAAGTAACTCTTGATATGAATAATGTTGACGGGTTATATTCAAATGACGGTTTTGTTTACAGGTTTAAACTTACAGATAAAAAAACTAAAGATACTTCTTATGCATTTGATAACGGGACTGTAATCGGAATATTTGATAATTTAGATACAACCGATAATAAGTTTAATGTTGTGCTAAAAAACAGAGCTTTAATTAATAAAAATGGTCCGATGAAATTAATCATGCCGGATGAATTTAATCCGAAAGGACCTGTTAGCATATCTGAAGCTTTAAGAGCTCAAACAATGGCAGGAATATCAAGTCTGTCACCTTATGCAGACAACATTGTAGTAAGAAACCATGCAAATAAATTAGGCGGTACTTTTGAAGGTATTATTGAAAAATTACCGGAAATAAAAGCTGAGGGCATAAACAGAATTGTCGGTATGCCATATACAAAAGATACAATTTCTTCACACAAATATTGGACAGAAAATGCATATAGAGTAGTTCCTGACTTTGGCGGAGAAAAAGCATTTGAAAAAATGCAAATTGAACTTTTTAAAAACGGTATAAATTGGGTTGCTGACGCAGCTCTTGTAAATGAAGGTTTGGGCGGTATTCATATTTCCGAATTAATGAGAAAAGGCAGTGAATCAGAATCTAAAAATATGTTTAGAGCTTCCGGAAAATTAAAATTGGGTATTTTGCCTAACAAATCAGAATTTGTAAGAATGAAGTTGGTAAACTCTCCTTATATTGTTTCAGATGACAAAACAGGTATTGTTGAAAACCCTAATTATAATGCTGCTAAACCAACATATCTTCAATATTATGATGATAGGTTAGCAAGCAAAGAACAAAAAGAATCTGATGAAATAATAACTACATACGCATACAATAATACAGGTAATGTTTATGATATTACAAACCATGATGATGCGGTTTATCCTTATTCAGTTGAAGTTTCACCGTCAGAACTTGAATCAAGATTAAGAAAAACTTTAGCTTCCGAAAAAAGCATTGATTTATCAAATATAGACACAATAAAAAAAGTATCTGATTTTCAAAATTTCAGTGTTATGGAAAAAAGTGCTGCAGGTAATTTAGAAGTATGGGACGGGAACGTTGATATTCCTAAATTAAATTTCTTTATGTCTAACAAAGATCATGAAATAACGGATGAATCTTCTTCCGAAGACAGAACTGCACAATTACAGAACTTTGAAAGAGGAACTTTAGCTGTTAGAGATTATGCTATTACATCAGGAAAATATTGGACAAGATTAACTGCCGATATTCAAATGAAATATTTATCAGATTTATTGGCTTCATCAGGTGCCGAAAGCACTGATGAATTTATGGCATTTATTAAAAAGGAACAAGAAGCAGGAAATATTCCTGACTCTGTAGCAAAAGTTGTTGATGAAGAAGTCATTGATAATGTTCTTAATGATGATTATCATTCAAGACTGATTGATGAGGCTGATACTCGTACATTTGGTTCTGTAAGAGGAAATACATACTCTACAGATGATTACATTACAAAAAAATCTATGGATCTGCCTCTTGAAACATTGCCGATTAACAGAAATTTATTGGAAATTTTAACTTCCCCTTACATTTCTAAAAAAGCAAATACAGATTCTGAACTTGGTGTTTCAAGGTTTGATTTGTATAAGACAGGTAATCTTAATTTACCGTCAAAATACAAACCTGTTTATAATCAAGCAGATTCATTCTTTGAAGATTACATTACTCCTGAAATACAAGATATTATGTCAGGAGTTAGCGGACTTACGGATGAAAACGGAAATGTTTCAATATTGGGTAGATATGTATTATCCGAAGTTGTACCTGATTTAACAAAATATTTACTTGTAAGATCATTAAGTAAGAATGCAGATATAAAAATTGATGAAAACACAGGTTCTATCGATTTTTCTAACATCAAGGAAGATGATATAACAATTCAATCATTGGGAATTCCTTATAGCGGTTATTCTCCTGAAGATGAAGCAAAAACCGTAATATCTTTATTGAAAAAAGGTTTTTCTCAAATACCTGCAGAAGAAATTGAAACATTAAAGAAAGCATATACAACTCGCTTTAAGAATAAAACAGAAAATGATTATAAAGTTGCTGAAATGATTTTAGACAGAACTGAATCAGGACTCGGTTGGAGAATTGATGCTTCTAAAGATATCGTATCTGTTGATTCTGCAAGAATGACTTATGATGATATGAATGTTCTTTGGAATAATGTTATAGATTTTTGGAAAAAATATAACCAAACAGTGTTGGCTGAAAATCCGCATGCATATTCAACTGCAGAAATTACAGATTTGGCTTCTTTGATTAAGAAAAACAAAAGTGCTAACTTTATAAATGATTCTGATGCTGAAAGAAAGTTCTTAGAAGAAACAGGTATTACATCTGTTGCAAACTATAACTATTTCTTCTCATTATTACCTGAAATGTTTTTAATGAACTCAATTGAAACAGGCGGAAATGATTGGATGGCAAAAGAAAGCATGAATCATGAGTTGAGAAATAAGTTAGACCAAGGTTGGAACGGAGAAAATCCGGGATTTTTATACCAAAGTCCTGATGACGGTATAAAATACTCTTACACATTTATAGGAAACCACGATAAACCAAGAGTTTTACACGGTGCTGCTATGAATATGTCTTTATTCCATTCTGACTTTAATTCTTATGAACATAAAGAAACAGCAGTAAAACGCTTACATCCGGAAGTAACGTCTGCTACAGAAATTCAAAATTTAATTAATACAACAGATTTCTCAGAAATAAGCTCACATGCTATTGCTATGGCAGACAGATTAGATAAAGCATTTGAAAGTTTATTTGATAAAGATTTTGTTGAACATGCTGAAAAAGCAGTAAGTCAATTAGCCGCAGGCGAATATAAAGGTAAATCGTTTGATTCTAAGGCATTCGGAACAAGATCTTTTGAAATAGCAATAGATACCGTTCTTAATCAAATAGAATATAATGAAAATATTACTCTTGATAATAAAGACAGCATAAAAGCAGAACTGCTACAAAATATTTTAGTTCCGGCTTTTGACAGATTTTATTCTATGTATAAATTAATGATGGCACTTCCGGGTAGTCCGACAGACTTTGCCGGTGATAAAATTGCTGCAACAGGATATGAAACAAAAGCAAAGAATTATCATCAACAAAACAGAAATCTTATTCATTGGGAATGGCTTGATGAAAAACAAAGCCCTGAGTATGGTTTCATCAGAGAATTCAACCAAAATATGAATAAAATTTCAGAACTTAGAACAAGACCTGAATTGAGTGCATTGAATGACGGAGATACTGTTTCTTTATTATTAAAAAATAGAAAAAACGCAAATATTGACGAAGAAAGACATATCCAAGCATTCGTAAGATATAATGATAAATCTACTGTTATTGCCATAAATAACTTATCCGGTTCAAACTCTCCTTATTACGAAATGATGAATAGAGAAACCGTTAACAATAATAATGAAACACGTATCATATTGAACGATGTAGGAATGAATGCTAAACAGGGACTTGCTCACGGAATAGATCTCAATTCGGTATTCAAAAATGTAAGAGATGATGATACTGCCGAATACAAATTTGTAAAAACAGAGCTTGACGGTAAGCAACGTTATGAATTAAAGAAATACAAAGATAATCAAGAGCAAAGTGTTTCTATTGCTCCTGAGGATTTGAATACTTTAATTCTATACAAAGTAAATTAACTTAGTGAAAATTTAAAAATCCTTTTTTCTATAGACTTTTGTAGTAAAATGTAGGAAAAAGGATTTTTTTATGAGATTACACAACACATTTTCAGATACAATTGAAGAATTTAAACCTATTAACGGAAATAAAGTTAATATGTACGTTTGCGGACCTACTGTTTATGATTATCCGCACTTAGGACACGCAAGATGTTATATTACTTGGGATGTTTTATACAGATATCTTAAGTTTTTAGGTTATGACGTTACATATTGCCGTAATGTTACTGATGTTGATGATAAAATCATTAAAAAAGCTAAAGATGAAAATACAACTACAGAAGTAATATCAAGACGATATTATGAAATATTTTCAAATTCAATGAAAGACTTGAATGTTTTAAAACCTGATATCGAGCCGTTCGCAACTAAAACTATCGGCGAAATGATATCTATAATTAAAGATTTGATTAACAACGGATATGCTTATCAAGTAGATAATGATGTATATTTCAGAGTTAAAAAGTTTAAAGACTACGGTAAATTAAGTAAACAGCCGATTGATGATTTGGCAGCCGGTGCAAGAGTTGAGGCTTCATCTAAAAAAGAAGATGTTCTTGACTTTGCTTTATGGAAAAAAGATGAAAAGTTCGGTTATCCTTCTCCGTGGGGGAAAGGTCGCCCCGGTTGGCATATTGAATGCAGTGCAATGAGCAGAAAATACCTCGCAAAACATATTGACATTCATGCCGGTGGTGCAGATTTAATCTTCCCTCACCATGAAAATGAAATTGCACAATCCGAATGTGCAAACGGTTGTAAATTTGTCAACTACTGGTTGCATAATGGCTTTGTAACTATAAATAAAGAAAAAATGTCTAAGTCTTTAAAAAATTTTGTTACTATAGGAAACTTGATGGAAAATTATGATGCAAATACTATCAGATTATTTATTTTAACAAACCATTACAGAATGCCGGTTGAATTTTGCGATTCTGCCTTAGAAGGGGCAAAATCAGGCTGGAAGAGAATTCAAACAGGTGTAAATCAGGTACTGAAATTTGCAGGGAATGCAGAACTCCCTGATATTTCAAGTACAGACGAAGTTAAAGCGTTTAAAGAAGCAATGGATAACGACCTAAATACAGCTAAAGCCCTTGCCGTAATTTTTGATACGGTTACTAATGCAAATAAAGCAGTAGCAGACAAAAATATTGATGATGCTAAAAAATATGTTGCAATATTAGCTACCTTAACAAATGTTTTAGGGTTTAATGTTGAAAAAGAAAAATTTTCAGAACAAGAATTAGAAGAAAAACTTTCTAAGATTGTTGATGAAATGGATTTCTTATTAAGTGAGGAAAAAAATCTAAAAGGCTACAATTTAATGGATAAAATTATTGAAATCAGAAACAATGCAAGAAAAGAAAAAAATTGGGCTGTTGCTGATAAAATCAGAACATTACTTGATTCTGTATCTATAATTTTAAAAGATTCCAAAGACGGTACAACTTGGGAAGAAAAATAGGAACTTTTTCCGCTTTTGATAGTCTTAAAAAACGGAAAGAGTCAGTTGGAGGTTGATGCAAAAAGGACACGACTCTTAAATCGTGTCCTTTTTTTTGAAAATTTGTTTTCTAGTGTGCATTGCTGCGTTTGTCATACATTGAAGGTAATCCGATAAGTAAGAAATACATCAAAGCACCGAACAAAAGTAAGTAAAGACCATCCATAACTAATTCCTTTATTTTATCTGACTAACAATATTTATATTCCACATTCTATTAATTTTTAAACATTACGATATAATAAAATATATAAGGAAAATTATGAATAAGGCAAAAATCAGAAAACTGTTTTCAGGACTGTGTTGCAGCGATTGTAAACACGATTTTACAGAAGAGTCCATACTCATTTTAAGAGAAGAAGAAAATCTTCTTGTTGTTCAAATTTCTTGCTGCGAATGCGGAAAGAGTTTTGGGATAGCTCTTTTAGGCAGCAATTCTTTTTGCGAAAAAGAGGATGATAAATTAGTTATTCAAGACTGCCCATTGCCGATTTCTTATGATGATGTTATAGAGGCTTACAGATTTATTGATAAACTGGAAAAGGACTGGGAAAAATATATTCCTGACAACCTAAAAAATAATTAATTTTGTTTATCAAGTCTTGAAATTAAATCGTTTATGTTCTTCTTTTCCTCTTCAGGCAAGTCAAAGTTTAAATAATCTTGGAAGTACTCAATTGCACTTTCATTATCATTTCTTGCCATAAATAAAATACCGAGTTTTTTATACGAAGGATGAAAGTTTTCGTTACATGAAACAGCTTTTAAATGATTAGAAATTGCTTTATCTATATTATTTGCAGCCTCATAAGCAATTGCTGTTTGATAATAAAGAACAGCATTATCAGTAACTTTTTCTAAAACATTCTCATAATTGTCAACGGCACTGTCATAATCGCCAAGTTCAAACTGAATATTGCCTAAATCCCAATATGCGTCTAAATTATCAGGGTCTATTTCTAAAATTTCAAATAATTGATCCATGGCCAAATCGTAACGGCAATCTTCCAGATAAAAACGAGATAAATAATGTTTCAGGGCAATTTCCTTAGGCATAAGTGTAACGCCATTTTCAAGCATGTTAATTGCATCAATAATATTTTTGTTTCTATAATAAACATCAGACAAGTTAATATATGTTTGTACGGATTTCGGGTTTATCGAAAGTGTTTTAACAAAATATTCCGTTGCCTTTTTATCATTTGCCAATTTTGAATAACATAATCCGATATTATTTAAAACATTCGGATTATTTTCATCTGTTTTTAAAACATCCAGAAATGCTTCAATTGCTTTTTCATAGTTTTGAGCTTTGAAGGAATCAATAGCTATTTGTAAATCTGAGTTTGTTTCATTTTCCATATTTTTATATTACAATAAAAGAAAAATTAAACAATAGATGAAAGGAATATGTATGTCAGGACACTCAAAGTGGTCAACAATTAAACATAAAAAAGCTGCAATTGATGCTGCAAGAGGTGTAACATTCCAAAAGTTCTCAAGAGAAATTATAGTTGCAGCAAAATTAGGCGGGGCTGATCCGGCCGGAAATTTCCGTTTAAGAACAGCGATTGACAGAGCTAAAGCAGCAGGTTTGCCTAATGATAATATTAAAAGAGCTATTGAAAAAGGTGCCGGTTCAGGCGGAGCTGACAGCGTTGAAGAATTAACGTATGAAGGCTATGGTGCAGGTGGTACTGCAATCTTTATTGAAGCAATGACAGATAATCGTAACAGAACCGCAGGTGATATAAGAAGTTATTTTACAAAATTTAACGGAAACTTAGGTGAAACCGGATGTGTGGGTTGGATGTTCAAACAAGTTGGGGCAATTGAATTTGATAAGGATACAACCGATTTTGATAAGTTATTTGAAGCTGCAATTGAAGCAAATGCTCAAGATGTAGTTGAAGAAGACGACATCTATAAAGTAATTACAAATCCTGAAGATTTCCAATCTTGTGTTGAAACATTGGAACAAAAAGGATTCAAGGGTAAATCAGCTGAATTAACAAGAATTTGCGAAAATACAGTTGAAGTTACGGATGAAAAAATTGCTACAAATATTTTGAGGTTAATGGAAAAACTTGAAGAACACGATGATGTTCAAAATGTTTATTCGAACTTTGATATTTCAGATGAATTAATGTCTAAACTTGATGTATAAAAATTATTTACCAACAAAAAGGATACCGAAAGACAGGTATCCTTTTTTTGTTGATTTTTAGGGTGAAATTGGGTATTATATATATGTTATATAAAGAAGAATTCATGGCTATTAGAATATTTTTTATCGAATTACTAATGAAATTATCGTCTTCAAAAGCTCAAACTTGTGTATATTTCGATGATGTAACGAAAATTGCGGGACTTTCTGATTTTTATAAGTCATTACAATAATTCATACACAGATTCATGGCAGATTATAAATATTTCTAACAACCAACCAACCTAATTAAGGTTAGTTGTTATTTTATATCCTTTTCTTATTAATGCTTGTTTAATTTCTTCAAAGTGTTCAGCATTTTTTGTTTCCATCGAAATTTTTAAGAAACAGTCGTTAATATCAGTGTTTTCACCACCTTGATTATGACGAACTCTTATAACATTTGCCCCATATTCTGCAATTATTGATGAAACATCTTTTAATTGTCCGGGCTTATCTAATAATTCAATTGTAAGATGGGATAATCTGCCGGATTTTAATAACCCTCTGTTTATAACTCTGGAGAGAATATTAACATCAATATTTCCTCCTGATATTACGCATACCGTTTTCTTTCCTTCTATCGGCAATTTATTAAACATTGTAGCAGCAACACTTAATGCACCTGCTCCTTCTGCTACAAGTTTTTGTCTTTCCATTAGAGTTAATATTGCAGAAGCAATTTCATCATCAGTAACGGTAACAACCTCATCTACATATTTTGAACAAATGTCAAAAGTAAGTTCTCCCGGTCTTTTTACTGCTGTTCCATCTGCGAATGTATGTACAACAGGTAGTTCAAGTACTTTATGATTTAATAGTGATTGATACATGCTTCCGGCACCTTGTGCTTGAACACCATATACTTTGCATTCGGGTTTGACTTGTTTTATTGCGTAGGCTACTCCGCTGATTAGTCCTCCTCCGCCAATAGGTACTATTACAGCATCAACATCAGGCAATTGTTCAAGTATTTCCAGCCCAATTGTTCCTTGCCCTGCAATTACATCCTCGTCATCAAACGGATGTACAAATGTTCCGTTAGTTTCTTTTTGATACTCAACAGCAGCTTTATATGCGTCATCATAGACCCCGTCAATTAATCTGATTTCAGCACCAAACTTTCTTGTTGCTTCAACTTTTGATATAGGTGCTGTTGCCGGTATAAAAATTGTCGCTTTGATATTATTTTTTTGAGAAGCCAGTGCTACTCCCTGTGCATGATTCCCGGCAGAGCATGCAATTACACCTTTTGCCTTTGCCTCTTGTGATAGATTTGCAATTTTGTAAGATGCCCCTCTTAACTTAAAAGATCCTGTTTTTTGTAGGTTTTCAACTTTTAAGTAAATATCGTTATCTTCAATAATATTTTGAGTATGAATTAAATCTGTTCTTCTTGCTATATTTTTAAGAACTTCTGCTGCATCTTTGATTTTCCCTAACGATAACATCTTACTCCCCTTTTAATATTTCCTTGCTATAAAAAAATACCCCTGACACGATTCGAACGTGCGACGCCTTCCTTAGGACGGAAGCGCTCTATCCGGCTGAGCTACAGAGGCTTGTATATTGTTTCCACTATTATAGTTGAAACAATTACATTATACTATAAATTTACATAAAAAAAAGAGGAACTTATGTTCCTCTTATATTATGAATTGTTGTTTGTTATTATTTATCTAAGACCATATCTTCTTTTTCTGATGTTTCAAGTGCTGATTTGTAGAATGGGTTGTTTGCCAACAAATCTTCTTCAGCTCTGTAAACTTCAATTTTATTTTCTTGTTGTTCTTTTTCTTCTTTAGTTTCTAAAGAAAAGATTGATTCTTTTTTATCTTCTGCTTTAGTTTTTTCTTTATATTCTTGTGCTTTTTCTTCCAATTCTTTAGCTTTGCTTTGGAATTTTTTTACAGATTCAATAACTGTAGTATTAGAAGCGTTTGCACTTGTAAGTTTTTCAGCCATCATATTGATGTCGCTTGCTTCTCTTTTGAATACATCATAGCCGCCTGCTGAAATTTTTTCCAGAACATCACTTACAACAGATTTTACAACCTTATGTTCTTCAGAAATTATATTTTGTTTTTTCTTAGCAACATTAGCTTCTTCTGCTTTTGCTTCTTCTTCTCTAACGAATGCATCATTTTTTTGTTCCATGTATTTTAAAACATCCGTTTGAGCATTGTCTTGAGAGACTTTTGATTGGTCAATTCCGATAATGTTACCGTTTTCATCATACAAAAAGATTGTGTCAGAATTTGTAGCAAATCTGTTTGTTAAAGAAAATGAAATTAAATCAACTGCCATCTTTTTATCCTCTTTTTTCGTATCTCGTACTTATATAAAAATTTTTCATGATCAAAAATTGCTATACGAAGTATATATATTTTATGTAAAATTCTAAAAATCCAATAAATACGTACATTACAGGATATATATTTATGTTTACATTTCTTAATATATAGATTGGTTCAGGGTAAACTTACTGCTGAAAAATGATAATTATAGTATTTGTCAGGCAATGCCTGACAAATACGCAAAAATTTTCCAAGATATTTCAATTTGATATTATATTATGCAACTTGTTTAAATTTATTAATTATTTTACTAAATATTTTGCGGCACAGTCAAAACCCGTAGTTGAGCAGTTTTTGGACTTGTTGTTTGCTCCTGCCGGTATAAGTCCGTTTTTGGTTAAAACAAATGCAAAAACATCACGTCCCAACATATTAGGTTTTTTATCTCCGTTTACATCAACCCAAACTGAAAGATTGTATGTAAAGAGATTTTGATTAACGCCAAAATAGGGAAGAAAATCTGTTTGTCCCCAGTAATCCATGCAAACGTTTGTTCCGTCTGTAAGGGTAAAGGTAACAATGTTTATTCCAATACCTTTTGAATTCGCTCTATATGCGGCTTGACCTGTCGGAGCTTTTGATATATCAGGAGACCAGCAGCCCTCTATATTGTTGCATTCACGCATTACATTCAAATACTTTTTTAAATATTGATAATTTTGCCAAATTGCCTGTTGATTATAGTCCAGATTTTCCCAATCTGCAAAATCATTGTTATCAAAGTTTCTTGATAATTTAAAAGCATTGCTTAAAATAGAATAATTCTTTTTTAATGCAGAAACATAGGTTTGTTGAGTATAAGAGTTTACGAGAGAAGGCACGGTAATAGCTGCAATAACCCCAATAATAACGAGGGTAATTAATACCTCACTAAGAGTAAAAGCCTTTAGTCTGTAGGGGGGGGAGATTTTTTCTCTTCATTTTTCGTCTCCTTATTACCTTTTAGACATTGTAGCATTATTAAGAGATTTTGTAAAGTAGTTGTCCCAGTTCAATACATATTAGACTAAGCACAATTCTCTTTTAATTTATAGTA
>CAYYPD010000007.1:0-45113 GCA_964473445.1 uncultured Muribaculaceae bacterium | reverse complement strand
TCAAATTTATTTTACTAATTATTTTTTTACAATATAATTTAATTAGCAAAATATGGAAAATGAGGATATTATGAACAAATATTTATTGGAAATAGGAACGGAAGAATTAGCTTATAAATTTATTCCGTCGGCAATGGATCAGTTAAAAACGGAATTTTCTAAGGCTTTAGAAGAAAATGAAATAAAATATTCCGATATTAAAATTTATGCGACACCTCGTCGTCTTACTGTTTTAATTGAAGGATTGCCGGAAAAACAAGATGATGTTCAAAAGACAGTAAAAGGACCTATTGCCAATATTGCATACAACGAAGCAGGTAATTTAACTAAAGCTGCTTTAGGGTTTGCAAATAAAAATAATATAGCACCGGAAAATCTTTTCAAACAAGATAATTATGTTTGGGCGAAAATTGAGCAAAAAGGTAAAAATACAAAAGATATTTTAAAACAAATTGCTCCTGAAATAATTTTAAAACTTAAAGGCACTCACTTTATGCGTTGGGCTGATTTGGATATAAAATTTCAAAGACCTGTCCGTTGGATTGTTTCATTATTTAATAGTGATGTTGTCGAATTTGAAATTGCAAATGTTAAGGCTTCAAACATCTCAAGAGGACACAGATTTTCTAAAACAGAAGTTGAGATTAAAAATCCTGATGTTTATTTGGAAACACTTGAAAAAGCAAACGTTATTGCTGATGTAGAAAAAAGAAAAAATACTATAGTTAAACTTGCAACCGAAAAAGCAAAAGAAATCGGTGCTGATATCGTAATGACGGATGATTTACTTGATGAAGTTACTTTTATTACAGAATGGCCGATTCCGGTTATTTGTTCTTTTGAAGAAAAATATTTACAAATACCTGAAAAAGTTGCGGTTACGGTAATGGCTGTACACCAAAGATATTTTCCTCTCTATAAAGACGGAAAATTATTAAATAAATTTATTACGATAAGTAATTATGTAGGTAATTATTTTGAAAACATAAAAGCAGGTAATGAAAGAGTTGTCCGTGCAAGATTGGAAGATGCGGTATTCTTTGTTCATGAAGATACTCAAAAACCTCTGATTGCATATTTAGAAGACTTAAAAGGCGTTACCTTCCAAAAAGGATTTGGTTCTGTTTATGATAAAACTCAAAGAATATGCGAGCTTTCTAAATTTATCGCAAAAAACTTGGGAATTTATTCTCCTACAATAGAAAGAACTGCTCTGCTTTGCAAAGCTGACTTGGTTACTAAATTGGTATTTGAATTTACAGAACTTCAAGGCTATATCGGTGCCGATTATGCACTTAGAAGCGGAGAAGATAAAGAAGTAGCGGAAGGAATTAAAGAACATTACTTCCCGTTAAATGCCGAATCAGAAATCGCATCAGGAATTGAAGGTCAAATTGTAGGTATTGCAGATAAAATTGATACGGTTGTTACTGTATTTGCCGAAGGCAAGAAAATCTCCGGTTCTAACGATCCTCTCGGTGTAAGACGTGCAACGTTAGGTATCTTAAAAACAATTCTTCAAAAAGATTTGGATATAAATTTAACAGAACTTATTAAAAAATCTATATCTATTCTTCCCGTTAAAGTTGAAGATGAAAATAAATTATATAATAACGTTCGTGAATTCTTTGAACAAAGATTAATCGTATTCCTTTCGGATAAATATAAGCATGATGTTTTAGAAGCATGCATAAGCGAAAAAGATGTTCTTTTAAACTTAAAGGACTTAATGAAAAGATTATCGATTGTTTCTGATATCGTTAAAAAAGAAAATTACGGTCAATTCCATGAAGCTATTAACAGAATTACCAGAATCATTAAGAATGAAACCGAATTCGGAGTTGTCGATTCTAATTTATTTAATACTAACAGCGAAATGGAATTATGGAATAAAGCAACTGCAATAAAAGAAAAAGAACTTCCTTATGATAAATTGGAAAAAGCATTAATAGATTTGATTCCTTATATTTCAGATTTCTTTGACAAAGTTCTCGTAATGGACAAAGATGAAGAAGTAAAACAGAACAGGATTAATTTATTGAATACCGTAAAACAAAAATTTGCAGTTATAGCTGATTTTAGTAAGATTGTATTTTAATTTTTGATTTAAAACAAATAAAATAGCGGGTAATCAAAACCCGCTATTTTTGTATAAAATATTTAGTTTTTACGCTTCATCAGATTGTTTTTGTTTATTAATAACTTCTTGAAGTTTTGCAATCAATTCTTCTCCTTTTGATTGCATATCGCTGACAATGCCGTCTGCTTTAGATTGAATTTCCGTAACTGCATCATGAGCTTTACCGTAAATTTCTTTTGATTTATCTGAAAGTTTTTCACGAGTTTCTTCGCCTGATTGAGGAGCCAGCATTAAACCGATAACACCGCCAACAACACCGCCAACTAAAAAACCTGCTAAAAATTTACCTACTGACATTTTTATTTATCTCCTTTTTTTCTTATTAAGTTAAAACCGCTGACTAATCCGCCTATAAAGCCCTTTTTCTTTATTCCCGAAAAGGCAAGATAAGAAGCTCCGAGAGCAGTTGTTAAAATTTTTTTTACAAATTCAAATTGTTTATTTGTCGCAGTTGATACACTATCAACCGTTGCTAAAATATTATTCAACTTCTTTAAAGCCGGTTCAAGCTCCTGTTGAGTTAAATCGGTAAGACCCCTTACGCTAATCAAAGTAAGTCTTAGTTCTTTTAGGAAGAAACATAAATGTACTACCAAATAGCAAATAAATACAACAAGAAGAATGGCACAAATTGCCAAAACACTTTCTAAGGTTTGAGTCATAGCTATCTCCTAATTAATTTCGTAATCACTTGATTCTTTTTCTTTCGCCTTAGCAATCTGCTTAGCTTTAAGTGTTTCATTAATTTTATTGTACTGTTGTTCCAAACGATATCGCATAACATCAATAGATGTAAGAGCTTGTCTTTTTGCCTCATTGATTTCAGGTGTATATTTCTGTGCAAGATTTGAAACCGCTTCTTCAACATTTTTTCTGGTTTCTTCTCCTGACTTAGGAGCATATAAAACGGCTGCAACAACGCCACCGATAACTCCTGCTAATAACCCAATACCAAAACATATCGAGTTGTCTTCTTTTGACATTTTGTCCTCCATTCAATTCTTGTTCGTTCTAAATATATTATTTATAGACGATTTATGTATCTGATTGTAACATTTTTTTTATCAACTTGCAATTATACAAGTGAATATTCAAGCAGTCATTGTTTTTCCCGAACTCTCTTTTCAAAATAAAACAGACTTTTCTTATATTATTTAAAATACCCGTTAGAAAAAAAATAAAACGTCTTAATTGTAAACATTTTATTTTTGATGTAAATTAATATTGTCAAATAAACAACAAAATTAGAGGAGACTACTAATGAGCGAAAGAAAATTAGTTGGAACAGGCGAAATGTTCAAAAAAGCATTGGCAGGCGGATATGCTATCGGTGCTTACAATGTTAACAACATGGAAATTCTTCAAGGTATTGCTGAAGCTGCTGAAGAAACTCAATCCCCGATTATTTTACAAGTTTCTGCAGGTGCAAGAAAATATGCTAATCAAACATATTTAATCAAATTGGTTGAAGCTGCACTTGCTACAACTACTGTACCGATTGCTTTACACTTAGACCACGGTGCTGATTTTGAAATTTGTAAGGCTTGTATCGACGGCGGTTTCTCATCAGTTATGATTGACGGTTCAAGATTCCCGTTAGAAGAAAACATCAAATTGACAAAACAAGTTGTTGAATATGCTCATGCTCACGGTGTTTCAGTTGAAGCTGAATTAGGTAAATTAGCCGGTGTTGAAGATGATGTTAAAGTTCACGCAAAAGATTCAACATATACAGACCCTGCTGAAGCTGCAAGATTTGTAAAAGAAACAGGTTGTGATTCTTTAGCTGTTGCTATCGGTACTTCACACGGTGCGTACAAATTCAAAGGCGAAGCTAAATTAGACTTTAAAAGATTAGCTGAAATAAAAAAAGCTGTTAATGAAGCTGTCGGATATGATTATCCGTTAGTTCTTCACGGTTCTTCATCAGTTCCGAAAGAATTTGTCGCTAAATGTAATAAATTCGGCGGCAACTTACCTGATGCACAAGGTGTTCCGGAAGATATGCTTAATTTCGCTTCTAAACACGGCGTTGCTAAAATCAATATCGATACAGACTTGAGATTAGCAATGACTTCTACAATCAGAGAATTCTTTATTGAACATCCTGAAAAATTCGATCCTCGTGAATATATGGGACCCGGTAGAACCGCCGTTAAAGAAATGGTTATGCACAAAATGAGAGATGTATTAGGTACGGCAGGACACGCTAAAGACTAATTGCTCTAGAATGAGAAAACCATAGAATAATTTAAAATAGGATAAAAAGATGAGCTTTTTATCCTATTTTTTTATATAATTTTTTTGTAAGTAAAGTAAAGGTAGATTAAATGATTAAATATTTTAAAGGTTCGATTATAGTTACTATTATTGGTGTGCTTGCAGCATATTTTTGGGGGGAACATACCCACGCAGGCAGTGGATTTCTTTCATTGTTTGTAGTTTCATTCCTTTCTATTTTGGAAGTAACACTATCTTTTGATAATGCGGTTGTGAACGCAATAAAACTTGAAAAAATAAATGATACTTGGAAGCACAGATTTCTTACTTGGGGTATTGCAATTGCCGTTTTCGGTATGAGATTTTTGTTCCCGATTATTGTTGTTGCTGCCTTTTCAGGACTGACGGTGTTAGCGGTAACACAATTAGCACTTAACGATGTCGATAAATATACTTATTATCTGCATATGGCACATGCTCCATTGGTAACTTTCGGCGGAGCTTTTTTGCTTATGATATTTTTCTCATACTTCTTTCATCAGGAAAAAGAAGTCAATTGGATTTCATTTATTGAAAAACCTTTATTAAAATTAAACTGCGTAAAATATGTTGACGTAGTATTTTGTTTAATATCATTGATGATTTTACAACACTTTATCCCTGTAGAACAAAAAGTTAGTATTGTATTGGCAGGTATGACGGGTATTATTTTATATTTAGTTGTTGATAGTATAAGTAATTTACTTGAACAAGTTGCAGAAAAAAGAGCCGCAGTAATGGGCGGATGTGCAAAACTCGGATTTATAGGATTTTTATATTTGGAATTAATTGACGCTTCATTTTCTTTAGACGGAGTTTTAGGGTCATTTGCAATAAGTAAAGATATTATAATTATCACAATCGGACTTGCAATCGGTGCAATGTTTGTTCGTTCTCTTACAATTTATATGGTTGATAAAAAAACTTTGAAAGAATTTATTTATCTGGAACACGGTGCTCACTGGGCCATCGGATTTCTTGCCGTAATTATGTTTATCAGTACAAGAGTTGAAATATCAGAAGTTATTACGGGCGGAACAGGTTTGGTAATTGTTGCAGCCGCTTTTATTTCTTCAATCATTCACAACAAAAAACAATTACAATCTCAAATTAAAGAAATAGTAGAGAACAAATAATTATAATTTAATAGTAAATTCGCTTTTTACGGATTTAAAAATACTTTTAGCTTTTTGAAAAATGTTAGGTTTCTTTTCTGTTTCTTGTTCAGGGAAGAAACCTGCTTTTGTAGAAGCAAATCTTCTTTTTTTATGGAGATTTTTTGTTTCTTTCATTTGTTTTTCAAATATTTCAGCCTGTCTTACATTTTGAGATACAGGGGATTTGAATAAATTTGTATGTAAAGTAAGACGTTTTTTTCTTTGCAACCAATAATTACTTTTTCCAAAACTATTATTAGAATTATAATTTATTTTGTTAATATTCATGAAAAACCCCTTCAATAAATTTAAAACATAAAAAAATATTTTTTGCCATTATTTTTTTAAAAGAGGTCAGGTCGTTATTTTTTAAGTTTTAATAGTAATTAATTGCACCTTCTCTTAAAACTTTAGCTGAACAAGTAATTCCGCCACCGGCTTTTGAACATTCAATATTTCTTACGATAGCACCTGCCGGAACAATACCTTTTCCATTGACTGCCATAAATAAAAATATATCACATACGATTATATTAGGTGGAGTACCACCATTTACGTCAACATAAAATTTTTCGATACAATTTTGAAAATCCTCACCGTTTAACCCTTTGTCTTTGCAGATATTATATCCGTCATTTTTAGTCCGAGAATATAAAATCCCATCAGCAGTTACCGGTGAATTTACGTGAAGGAAATTACCATCCGAAGAAGAACCGTTTAATGCAGTAACTTTAGATTTGCCAAAACAGCTTGTATCAACATTTTTACAAATTTTAATTGTATTTACTTCTTTCGCAAAAGAATCAAAAACTCATCATTACTCATTAAACTGTAATCCTCAACAGAAACCCTATCTTCTATTGCGATCCTGTATGAGTTCAGGGTGACCTGTATTATTGAAGAATATAGTATTGATATTGAAAAATGGCAGACCACCAAGTTTCATGTCATTCCGAAAGATTAGAAAAACAAACGTTAGCGTAGTTTTTCAATCTGTTCAGAATCTCATACGGGTAAATAATAAATGGTTTTAACAAATAATGTCGATTGGGCATACTTCGCCTTTTTGTCTAAATCAACTTAATTTCAAAAAAATAAGCGGGTAACGAGGCTCGAACTCGTGACATTTTGCTTGGGAAGCAAACATTCTACCACTGAATTACACCCGCAATTCATGTTTCTATTATACTATCTCAATAAAAATTTGTAACATTATTTTTTCTTTTCTTATTCATGTCGCTATAACGTATTAAAATATACTTATGGGAAGAATTAAACAATTACCGGTTAATTTAGTTAACCAAATAGCAGCCGGGGAAGTAATTGAAAGACCTGCCGGTGTAGTAAAAGAATTAGCAGAAAATTCAATAGATGCAGGTGCTACACGTATAGAAATCAGCATATCTAATGAATGCCGAAATATTCGTATTGCCGACAACGGTTCAGGAATTCATCCTGACGACATTCAACTTGCTTTTTTAAAACACGCAACCAGCAAATTAACGGATGAACAAAGCCTTTTTAATATCCAAACCCTCGGTTTCAGAGGTGAAGCCCTTGCAAGTATTATATCTATCGCTAAAGTTACTTGCACCACAAGAACAAAAGATTTTGATTACGGAACAAAAGTTGAATCCGAAAATTCTGTAGTCAATGCCTCTAAGATAGGTTGTGCTCAAGGTACAATAATGGAAGTTAAAGACCTTTTCTTTAATCAACCTGCCCGTTTAAAATTTTTAAAAAGTTCTAAAACAGAAATGACATACATCCAAGAGCTTGTTCAATCATTGGCAATATCTCACCCGAATATCGCTTTTATTCTTAAAAATAACGGGACAGAAATCATCTCAACAACACAAAACGCTGACCTGTTAACAAGAATAACTCAAATTTATCCTGCAAATATAATAAATGAGCTTAAAGAAGTAAATAAATCGGATATTTTATCAAATTTGAAATTAACAGGCTATATTTCTGTTCCCAGCTATACTCGCTCAAGCAAAAAATCTATTTATACTTTTGTTAATTCAAGAATAGTTAAATGCCCGATTTTATTGAAAGCTATCGATTTGGCATATAAAAATATGCTCCCAAACGGCAGATACCCGTTTGTTGTTATTAACTTAGAAATCAACCCCGAAGATATTGACGTAAATGCTCACCCGACAAAGCGTGAAATAAGATACAAGAATCCTAATCAGGTGTTTAACTTCGTTCAAAGCGGTGTTAATTTTGCACTGAATGCACTTGAAACAAAGTTTGAACCGCAAATTCAAGAACAACAAACTCAACAAAATGACGACAATGTTGTAAGTTTTTCAAGACCTGATTTTAAATCGTTTTCAAACGAAAAAGATGAAGAATTTGCAGAAAGTGAAAGTACGGTTTTCCCGTTCAAAACTGAACCTATAAAAAAGGTATATGATAATCTTGACACTAAACCTCAAAGCCATGTTCAAACCTCAATGGCAATCAATTTTGAAACGCCGGATTCAATCCCTAAAATAAACGTCATCGGGCAATTCAATAATACTTATATTTTAGTTGACAATCAAGATAATCTTGAAATTATAGACCAACATATAGCAGAAGAACGCTACATTTATGAAAAACTAAAATCGCAAAAAGAAATAGCTTCTCAGCTTTTAATTATTTCTGATGTTTTAGATGTTGAACCGGAAGATATTGATATTCTTGACAATGCACACGACCGGCTGAAAAAATTCGGATATCAAATTGAAAAAATTTCGGATAATCAGGTTATATTTAAGAAAATACCGCAAATATTATCACAAGCAAAACCCAAAGACATATTATCGGAACTTTTAAAAAATTTAAAAGATTCTCCCGATAACGATTTAGATACAAAAGAAGAAAAAATTTTAATAACAACCTCATGCAAAGCCTCGGTAAAAGCAGGCGAAAAACTTACACTTTGGCAAATGGAAGAAATTGTAAAAAATCTGAGGACTACCAAAAATCCATACACATGCCCGCATGGCAGACCCATTTCACATTTCATTCCTTTAAAAGAGGTAGCTTCTTTCTTTGCCAGAAATATAAAATAGAGTTTTATACTCCCAACGAATGAAGAACGAATACTAAAATTTGCTATAATTTTAGTATGAATATTTATGTAACAAGTATTGATAACGGGGGAGGGAAAACCGTTATATCGGCAGGAATTGCAGCTGTTATGCAATCGTTGGGATATAAGGCAGGCGTATATAAACCCGTACAAACAGGTGCTATTGATAAGGGGATGTACTTACTTTCCCCTGATTTAACATTTGTAAAAATGCTTGATTCACATATTACAACTCACTCCAGTTTTATGCTTAAATCAAAGGCAATTCCGGCTGAGGTTTGTAAATCGGAAGGTGTAAACATTAATATAAATGATATTATTAATGATTATTCAATATTGTCGCAGAAAACAGATACTCTTATGGTTGAAGCAACCGGAGGGTTAATGACTCCGTTAAATAAACGTCTTTTTTCTTACCATTTACCAATGGAGTTGAAATTACCTGTTTTATTTATAGTCAATCCCTCAAATGATTCCGTAAACCATTATCTAAATGAACTCAATACCGCAAAAACAGCAAACTTAAATGTTTTGGGGGTCATAATAAATAAATTTTCCGTATATTCCGAAAACCCCGAAATAAAAACATTTCCGAGTATTATAGAAAAATACTCGGATGTTAAAGTTCTTGGTTTAATTCGTAATTTTAAGGGAAACAGTGTCCAAACTAATGTTTTAATAAATGAAATTCTTAACGGTATTGATTTTGAAGATGTATTCAGAATGAAAATCCCAAAACTTCACAGCTTTTAACTATTCTGAAACTCCTGCTTTTGCTTTTCCATATTCTTTTGAAATATTATCATTCAATTGAACAGGAATTGTTTGAAACCCTTCTGTTTCATCCTTTTGCGGTAACGGAATTACCTGTTTTTTAGTTGTCGTAACTTCTTCTTCGGAGTTCTCATCAGTACTTGTTTCAGTCGATTCAACATTTTCTTCGTTACTTGGTTTTTCAGTATAAGGAACCTCCGTAAACTTAGGATCTAAATCAACTTCAGGATAATCAAATTCAGGGCTTCCGTATTTTTCGGTTGCAACAATCATCATTTCTTTCCAAATACGAGCAGGAGCACTACCACCTGTTAACCCGATACTTGTATTATCATCATTTCCCATAAATACACCTGTTACTATATCAGGAGTATAACCGATAAACCAAGCGTCTTTATTTTCGTTTGTAGTACCTGTTTTACCACCCATCGGTTTATTTATGTTAGCCCCACGACCGGTTCCAGAGGTTATAACTTTCCTTAGCATTGCAGTCATTATTCCTGCAGTTTCATTATCTAAAACTTTTATAATTTTTGTTCTTTCAGCTTCGTAAACCACCTTGCCACGTTGAGTTTCAATCCTTTCAATAGCATAAGGCTTAACTTTGTATCCACCGTTTGCAAAGTTACCGTATGCAACAACCATATCAAAAAGTTTTACACCGTTTGAACCTAATGCAATAGTAAAATCGTGAGTCAACGGAGTTGTAATACCAAGTGCTTTTGCCATATCAACTACCGCCGAGATACCTATATTCTGTATTAACCTTACGGCTGCAACGTTTGAAGAAATTGCTAACGCTTTATATAACGGCATTTTACCTTTGTATTTGTTGCCGTAGTTTTTAGGACTCCAATCACCTATTGTAATCGGAGCATCATCAATTGCATCTGTAGGCAACCAGCCTTTATGAATTGCAGCCGCATAAACAAACGGTTTAAAAGAAGAACCCGGAGGTCTTACCGCTTGAGTAATTCTGTCATATTGTGATTCTTGATAATTTTTACCGCCACAATATGCTAAAATTCCGCCCGAGGTTGGAGAAAAGCTGAACAAAGCAGCTTGATTTTTAGTTTTTGTAAGGTGATAAGCATTCATTACGTTATCAATTGCGTTTCTTGCTGCAATTTGAGCATTATAATCAAGTGTTGTCGTAATTTTATAACCGCCTTGAGAGATTTCTGTTTCATCATAACCTAAATCTTCAAGCTCTTTTAAAACATAATCTATAAAGTAAGGAGCAACATTTGTACTTGCAAAAGGTGTCTTTGCAGCCAGCACAATGTCCTCTTTTAATGCATCATCATATTGTTTCTTTGTAATGGTTTTCATTACATACATTCTTTTAAGAACTTTATTTCTTCTTTTTAAAGCCTTATCTTTATTTTTATAAGGCGAATATACCGACGGTGCTTGCGGAAGCCCCGCAATTAATGCACATTCTGCAAGAGTCAACTCGGATAATTTTTTGTTAAAGTAAGTTGAAGCTGCCGCCCCTACACCATAAGCACCTGAACCTAAATAAACATTATTCAGATACATTTCCAAAATTTTATCTTTAGAAATTGTTTTTTCAATTCTTGCAGCGATTTGAATTTCTTTTATTTTTCTCGTGAATGTTTTTTCATTTGATAAAAATAAAATTCTTGCAAGTTGTTGAGTAATTGTACTTGCACCTTGAGATGCCCTTTTGTTTAATGTATTTACAATAATAGAACGAGCGATACCAAAGATGTCATACCCCTCGTGAGAATAGAAGTTCTTATCTTCCGTTGAAATAATTGCATCTTTCAAATATTTTGGAATTTCATTTATTGAAACTTGTTCATAATGAAACGTTTGGAACGTTTTTAAAAGATGTCCGTCAGAAGAATATACTTGCGTAACTATATTACGATTATAATTATTCAATTGCGGGATTGGAGATTGTTCATTCAAATACATTTTGACTGCAACATATCCTGCCAATATAAATGCAATTGATACTATCAAAATAACCTTTATAAAACTGAAAAATGCATTATTCTTTTTCTTTACTTTGTTCATATTAATCCTCGGAATTTTATTATATTATTATTGTAACAAATAAATATTTTATATAATTGAATTGTAAACAAATGTCTATAGATTTCTTAAAGTCAGTATATTATGAATTTTTATCATATTTTGTTCCGCAAAAAGTAAACTATAAAGTTGTCGGACAATGCTTAAAATGCGGAAAATGTTGCGGAGAAATTCGTTCTAACGGTTTAAAAAATGAGAAAGAACTTAAATTTATGCAAATTTTATTTCCGTGGTACAAAAGATTTTATATTTTGAAAACAGATGAAAATAAAAACCTTGTTTTAAGCTGTAAATTTTTAGGTTCTGACGGAAAATGCCGAACATACAAAACCCGTCCTTTTGTATGCCGAAATTATCCTGAAAAAACAATCAACATTAATGCAGAAATGATTGACGGCTGCGGATATAAAGTAATAAAAAAAGACTTTAAAGATTATTTATAGAATTTTACTTATTTAACTTATAATAATCTTCCTGCTTCAATTTTCTGTTCATAAGTTTATCCAAAACTTCTTTTGGAGTGATATCCGTATAAACAGCTTCATAAATAGCTGATGAAACAGGTACTTCAATGCCTAATTTTTGAGCAAGCTCACATAATGCTTTAGATGTTTTTACACCCTCTGCTACAGAGCCGAGTTCTTTTAAGATATCATCTATCTTTTTACCGTGTCCGAGCATAGAACCAACCGTAAAATTACGGCTGAAAGGGCTTGAACATGTTGCAATCAAGTCCCCCATGCCTGATAACCCGTACAAAGTAGATGGAGAAGCCCCTAATGCTACACTTACACGAACAATTTCCGCCATTCCTCTGGTTAGCAGTGAGCCTCTGCAATTATCACCAAGTTTCATTGCATCAGCAAACCCTGAAGCTATCGCAATTACATTTTTCAAACTACCGCCAAGCTCAACCCCTACAACATCAGAGTTTGTGTATAATCTGAATTTAGACGGTACATTCAAATGTTTTTGAACAAACTCTGATATTTCCATGTCATCAGAAGCAACAGAAGCAGCAGTCGGACAACCGTTTAAAATTTCTTTTGCCAGTGTAGGACCTGACAAAATTGCAAGTTTAGATGTCGGAAGAACTTCTTTTATAACCTCCGACATTCTTTTTAAAGACGGTAATTCCAACCCTTTAGAAAGGTTTACTAAAATTTGGTTATCTTTTAAACCTGCTTTTTTCAATTGCTCACATACAGGACGAATACCTGATGTTGCAACAACTAACAAAATGATATCGGCACCTGATATTGCCTCGGTCAAGTTATCAGTGATTTCAACCTTATTATCAAGTTGAACCGTTAACGGTTTTTCGGTTTTTTTATGCTGCCTTAATTCACTTGAAATATCGGCAGATCTTCCCCAAACACAAACTTCATCAAAATTATTTGTCAAAAGCCACGCAAGGGTTAATCCCCAACATCCCGGTCCTAAAACAGTTAACTTCATAAATAACCTCCGATTAAATTCTATACAGTAACAAATACTTTTCTTGCTTCTTCCCTATCATCAAAATGAATTGTTTCATTTTTAAGAATTTGATAGTCTTCATGTCCTTTCCCTGCAATAACTATTACGTCACTAGGGTTTGATATATTTTTTAAGAAACCGATAGCACGTTTTCTATCAGGTTCAACAAAAACTCTTTGAGTATCAACGGTTTTTATTCCTGCCATAATATCAGAAATAATAAGCTGCGGATCTTCACTTCTCGGGTTATCTGATGTAACAACAACTTTATCTGACAGTTCATCAGCTATTTTACCCATTTTCGGACGTTTTGTTGCATCTCTGTCCCCGCCGCAACCAAATAAACAAATTAAATTTGAAGTTTTTGGTGTCAATTCTCTTGCAGCTTTTAAAACATTTTCAAGCCCATCGGGAGTATGAGCATAATCAACAATTACCATTGGTTTTTTGCAAACAATTTCAAATCTGCCTGCAACGCTTTTTGTATTTTCCAAGGCTTTAATTATTATTTTATAATTTATTCCCATTGAAAGAGCAGCCGCAAAGGCTGCAAGTGCATTATAAACACTAAACATTCCGTTTAAATGCAAGTTCATCTTCTCTTTCTTGCCGTTAAAACATACTGTTAACATTGCTCCGTCAACAGAAAAATTAATATCTTCCGCTTTAACATCCGCATCTTTTTTTATGCCGTAAGTTAAAACTCTTACTCCTTGCGGAATAACCGATAAGAAACGTTGAGCGTATTCATCATCAATATTAATAACTGCAAAAGCACCTTTCTTCAAATTCTCAAACAAAATAGCTTTTGCAAGAAAATAATTATTCATTGTAATATGGTAATCCAAGTGGTCTTGGGTTAAATTTGTGAATACTGCACCGTCAAAATCACAACATCCGACCCTTTTTTGCTCCAATGAATGTGAACTTACTTCCATTGCAACATTTTTAATTCCAGCATCTGCCATTAAACGTAAATCTCGTTGAAGTTCAGGCGGTTGAGGAGTTGTATGTTTCGCATCTTTGTACGAATCTTGACTTGAAAGTTTAAATCCCAGAGTCCCGATTAATGCACATTTTTCATTATTTTCTTCAAGAATTCTTTGTATTAAGTGTGTTACGGTGGTTTTTCCGTTCGTGCCCGTTACACCAATCAGATTGATTTCTTTAGATGGTTCATTATAAAAAGCTGCAGCAATATTTGCCATTGTTCTTTTTGTATCATTAACAATAATTTGAGGAATATTAATATCTGATTCACGTTCGCAAAAAAGAGCAACCGCACCTTTATCAACCGCACTTCGTGCAAAACTGTGAGAGTCAACATCCTCACCCTTTATACAAATAAAGATATCACCTTTTTTCGTTGTTTTTGAGTTATAAGAGAGTCCATCTACTTCAACATCTTCAAAGTTTACAGTTTTATAATCATTTAAAAGTCTGACTAAATTTTTTAATAACATATAAGTAACCTTTTTTATTACTATTCTACTACATTTTTATCGGGCGGAATATTTAATATTCTTGCACACTGATTTGCAACTTCCTTAAATATAGGTGCAGCAACTGTATTACCCCAAACAGGCCCGCCTGCTGATGCCGAGTCAACTACAACATAAATTAATATTTGAGGATTTTTCGCAGGCAAGAACCCGACAACGGAAGCATATAAAGCATTTGAATATCCTTTTGCTTTTTCTTTCGGTTTTCTTGATGTACCTGTTTTTCCTGCTACGGTATATTTTTCTAAATTGATGTGAGATTTTGAATTTGCAACACTCTTTGCCAATAAGTTAGAAACAGCATGTGCCGTTTCAGGTTTCAAGGCTTGAATTCTTTGAACTTTTTCTGCCTCTTCCTCGGGTGAATATTTTATTACATGCGGAGTTACTCTTACTCCGTCATTTGCAATTGCACTTACCGCTGAAATCATCTGCATTGCAGTAACAGAAGCCCCGTATCCATAGCCCATTGTTGCCTGTCTTGATTTATCCCAAGTAAATGCTTTAGGTAATAAACCGGTAGATTCACCTGCCAAATCTATACCGCTTTTTTTGCCTATTCCTAAGTTTGACAAGATAGTATAAAATTCTTGCGGCGACATCATCAACGCAATATTTGCACTGCCTACGTTGCTTGAATGCTCTAATAGATACACAAGATTAATCATTCCCGGATAAGGATGTTTGTTATAATCATAGTTTTGTATTGTCCAGTTGCCAAGCTGCATTTTTCCGGTATCAAGAATTGTTGAATGCGGATTAATTTTTCCGCTTTCGATACCTGCCGCAACCGTTAAAGTTTTAAATGTTGACCCCGGAGGATATACATCGGTTAAAGTCCAGTTTTTCAAATCAATTGCAGGCGTTTTCTTATAATTATTAGGATTATATCTCGGATAAACCGCATAACCTAAAATTTCACCGTTTCTTGGATTCATAACTATAACCGCACCTCTGGCAGCTTGTTTATCCGTAACCATTTTTAAAAGCTCACGCTCACAAACATGCTGTATAGCCGAATCAATTGTTAGAGTAACTGTTTTCCCGATTTGTGGAGTTGCAGCCAAAACAGGGTCTGTATCAGCTTCATATATAATATCCCCTCTCGGAGTTCTTTGAACGGGTTCTGCTTTTTCAACACTTTCAAGAGCAGATTTTGCAGTAAGTTCAACACCTGAAGCCGTCTGTGCATCAGGGTTATAGTACCCTATTATATGAGCTGCAAGTTCATCTTGCGGATAAATTCTCTCATTCTTTTTATCCAAACTAATTTCACGAAGCCCCAGTTTTTTAATTTTTTCTGCAGTTTGTCTATCTACATCTTTTTTTAATAATATAACCGTAGCCCCTTTATTAATTGAATTTTCAATTGTTTTAGCAGGTAAATCCAAATAAGGAGATAATATTTCCGCTAATTCTGCAGGCTCGTGGTCAAAATATTCTCTATGAGCATAAAGATTATAAGAAGTAGTATCCGTAGCAAGACGGACACCGTTTCTGTCTAATATTTGCCCCCGCATAATAAAATTTCTTGAATATCTTTGGCTAAGTGCCTTTGCTTTATAATGACGGAAATCCAAAATTTGCAGAGAAAACAAATAAACAAAAGAAACAATAAAAAGACATACTAAAATCAAATGTGCAATTTTAACACGACTTTCAACTACCTTTATAACTTCTTTTTCGTTTCTTTGACTCATCACAAAATCCCTATAGAAAGGGTATCACAGTTCCGCTTTCCAATCAATAAATTAATAGCCGATATTCCAAATATAATTAACAGGAACGCTATCAATTACAGGAGCGGTTGCAACGCTGACAGCAGGAACTTCCATAACTTTTTTTGCTGTGTCTAAAGAGGTTCCGCCTTGAATAATAGTATCTACCTTATTAAAGGAATGCATGTTATCAATTTTGCTTTGCAGTTCAATATTTTCATTATTTAGAGCAATAATTTCACGACCTAATTTGTTCATGTTGTTTTCACCGTCAGCAACAAAATAATAACTTAATGCTGACAAACAAATCAAAACCATAAGAAGACCGCATAAAACTTTGTTTATTTTTTCTATCGGGGATTTTTTAGTTGAAAATCCCGGAAATTTACCATATACAACGGATGGTTTTATCGGGTTTGAAACAGGTGCCGACTGCACATGCTTCCCGTATATGTATGTTGTATCAATATATCTTATTGAACCTCTGCTCAATGATGTCTCCCCTGATTATTATTTATTCTCTTATTCTTACTTATTTATTCGTTTGGCAATTCTTAGTTTTGCCGACCTTGAAGGCGGATTGATTTTTATTTCTTCTTCACTCGGTGTGTATGGCTTTTTATTCACCAATTCAAGTAAAGGAGCGTTATAATCAATTATACCTTGCTTCCCCTGAGTAATTCTATGACCGTATTCAATTGGGTTGCCAACTGTTTCCGGCCATCCCCGCTCATCAATCCATTCTTTTGAATAGTGTTTAAAAATTTGTTTAACTATTCTATCCTCAAGTGAATGGAAAGTTACTACTGATAGTATAGCATTATTTGATAATAATGTAAGCACTTCATTTAAAGTATTTTTAATATTGTCAAGTTCATGATTTACTTCAATTCTTATTGCTTGAAAAACTCTGGTTGCCGGATGAATTTTTGATTTTATTCTTGGAGTAGCCTCAAAGATAATATTAACAAGCTCTTGAGTGGTTTCTATCTTCTTTAACTTTCTTGTTTCTACTATCTTTTTAGCAATTCTTTTAGAAAAGCGTTCTTCTCCGTACTCACTGAATATTTGGACTAATTTATCCTCTTTATAATCATTAATAACATCGTAAGCAGAGAAATCAGCCGATTGGTTAAACCTCATGTCTAATTTTGAATTACTTAAAAAGCTGAAGCCACGCTCCTTTGATGTCAATTGAGGTGTTGAAGCACCAAAATCAAAAACGACTCCGCCGGTTATTTCTTTTATATTATTTTCATCTAAATATTTCTTAATGTTAGTGTAAGAATCGTTTACAATCGTTAAATTTTTGTAATCTTTCAGTCTTTCGCTGGCAGCGTTTATTGCGGCAATGTCAACGTCAAAAGAAAACAACCTACCGGCAGGAGCTATTTTTTGCAAAATAAGCTCACTGTATCCTCCGGCACCCAGTGTCGCATCTATATATATTTTTCCGTTTTCACAGTTTAGAGCTTCTACAGCCTCTTTTGCCATTACAGGATAATGATTAAATTCCTGCATTCTCCCCGATTCCCTTTGACTATTAATTACTTATATAATTTTTAGTGAATTTCTGCCAATTTTTCTAATTTTAATTTTTGGTCATGTGTCATCAACAACTCGATAAGTTCATCCAAATCTCCATCAATAACCGTCCATACATTTAAGTTTTTGTTAATTCTGTGGTCGGTTAATCTTCCTTGAGGGAAATTGTAGGTTCTTATACGTTCAGATCTGTCACCTGTTCCGACTTGAGAACGTCTTAAATCGGTAACTTCTTTCATTTGTTTTTGAACTTCCATATCATAAAGTTTAGCTTTCAAAATTTGTAAAGCTCTTTCTTTATTTTGAAGTTGAGAACGTTCTTCCGTACAGAAAATCATAATACCCGTAGGTTTATGGAAAACTCTGGCAGCAGTTTCAACCTTGTTAACATTTTGACCGCCGGCACCGCCCGAACGAGCAGTTGAAATTTCAATATCATTCATATTTAATTCTACTTCAACATCATCAACTTCCGGCATAACCGCAACTGTTGCGGTTGAAGTATGCACTCTGCCTTGAGATTCTGTAGCAGGAACTCTTTGTACACGGTGAACACCTGATTCATATTTTAATTTTGAATAAATGCTATCCCCTTTAATAGAGATAATAACTTCTGAAACACCGCCGGCTTCACAATCGGTTTTACTCAAAATTTGAGTTTGCCAACCTTGTTTATCCGCATACTTCATATACATTCTCATAAGATCGCCTGCAAATATGTTAGCTTCATCACCGCCGGCTCCGCCTCTGATTTCAAGCATAATATCTTTGTCATCCATAGGATCTCGAGGAAGAAGAAGAACTTTCATTCTTTCTTGAAGTTGTTCCATTTTCGTTTCTTTTTCCAAAATTTCAGAGTGAAGAAACTCTCTCATTTCTTCATCGTTTTCGCTTTTTAAAAGTTCACGGGCATCTTTGATTGCCTGCTCAGATTCTTTCCATTGATGATATACATCAACAGTTTCTTCCATTGCTTTTCTTTGTTTTGAAAGAGCTTTAAACCTGTTGTAATCTTGAATTACTTCAGGAGCTGAAAGTATTTGTCCGAGTTCTGTATATTTGCTTTCAATTTGCAAAATTTTATCAAGCATTTCTTCCATTGTAAAATTATCCTAACTATGACATAAAGGTTCAACATTTTTTACGGGCATTCTGCCGCAAGACTTATCCTCATCGCAAAATCCCAAACTTTCACACTTAGGAACAAGATAAACCTTTAGCCAAGGTTCTTCTTCAATAAGTGCTTCGCACATTCTTTTAACAAGTATTCTTATTTCCTTTTGAGCTCGTGTGCATAATCTCAAATTAGCAAGATGAATCATTTCTCTTAAATTTAAACTTGCAACCATAGATGTTGAAGTTGAATTCGGTAACACAGCTCTTGCATCTTCAGCAGGAATACCTGCTTGTGTAAGTTCCAAATAAAAATCAGAAATTTTACCCATAAAATCATCAAATTTTTGTTTTAATTCAGGGTTGTTATCTATAGTATCGGGCGTTAAATAATCAAATTGACCTTTCTCTTTTACGTATCTTTGAGATTTTTGAGAGAAAGACATATGTCTGTGTCTTACCAACTGATGAGAACACGCCCTTGAAATATTGCTAATTGCGAAACTTACCTGAATATGCTCAATAGTGCTGTAATGCCCCGAAGAAATAACTTTAGAAATAAGTTTCAACATTTTTTCTTCATCTTGAGCAGATTCACAATCAAAAATATTAAGAGGGGAGTCTGCACTATAACATGTACGACACGCAGTATAAATTGTTTTAAGTATATTATCGGGTTTAGAAATCAACCTTACCTGTGCATACTTATCATTATTCATAGGACTCCTCACTTACATAATTTTTTATATAATGAAGCCCACAAAAAGTGGGCATCCTTTTCAAAAGAAAAGACAAAATTGCTATTTTTGTTGATAACGTTTTTTGAATTTTTCGATACGACCTTCTGTGTCAACAATTTTTTGGTTGCCTGTGTAGAACGGGTGGCAGTTGTTACAAATTTCAACTGTTAAGTTATCTACTACAGATCCTGTTTCTATTTCGTTTCCGCAAACACATTTAATAACTGTTTTTTTGTATTCGGGATGTATGTCTTTTTTCATTTCATTTACCTCTGTTTTACATTCACTAAGCAATATAGATTATAATCAGCTGAAAATTTTATATCAAGTATCTGTTAAATTATGTTTATAAAGCATTAAATTTTGTTACAAAATTACTAAACTACTAAGTCCTAAAAAAATAATATTAGAAAAATATCTTTTTATATATATTGAAAGGAGGAGTTGAAATTACAAATTTGTGGTATTATATATAATAAGAATATAACATGTTACAAAATTAAGGGTACAAGGAAAAATAAATGAAAAAAGCATTTACTCTTTCAGAAGCACTTATTACATTGGCTATTTTAGGTGTTTTGGCAGCGATTTTAATACCTGTTATTGATAACGTAAGACCTGATAAAGATAAAATTGTATATAAAAAGGCTTTATATACAATGCAAAGTGCAGTTTCTAACGCTATGGATTCTACAGTATACTCTATAGCTGCTAACTCTGCAGCATATTGGTCAGACACAAACGTTGGGGAAGAAGATTTCTGCCAATCGGTTGCTGAATCTTTAAACATAAAAGGGAATTATGATTGTACAAGCACATCATCATACGAACACCCGAATTTCGTTACCACTGACGGTATAAGATATTGGGGGCTTGAAGGTAAATTTACCGATAAAAACGGAAATTATGCAGAGCGTGATATTTATGTAGATAGAACAATTCCTAATAATCAGTTGACTTCTCTTGCAAACAGACGTGGAAGAGACGGAAGAGGTCTTAAAATCAGAGTTCGTTATGATGGTCGTGTAACAACAGGTGCAGGTGATGATTACTCATTCGAAAATGAATTGATTGAAGACTCAATGAGTGTTTCCGTTGAAAAAAACAGAAGGTAAAATTCTAAAACATACAATAAAAAAGAACCGATGAGGTTCTTTTTTATTGTATAAAATAATTGTATATTCTCCATTTCCATGATAATAATTACATTATTGGAATAGGAGAATATTATGACAGAAAAATTGAATGCTCAAATCGGTATTATCGGCGGAAGCGGATTTTACAGTTTCTTTGAAGAATCAGGTACACCTTATGAAGAAGTAACAATAGATACTCCTTATGGTCAACCGTCTGACCCGATTACAATAGGCGAACTCTTCGGGAAAAAAGTTGCATTTATTCCTCGCCACGGCAAAAATCATAGATTTTTACCTCACTTGGTAAACTATAGAGCAAATGTTTGGGCGTTAAAATCTTTGGGAGTTACAAGAGTAATTTCTCCTTGTGCCGCAGGAAGTTTACAAAAACACGTTAAACCCGGCGACTTTGTTATTTGCGACCAATTTGTCGATTGGACAGACGGAAGAAAAAATACATTTTTCGAAGGTCCTGTTTGTGTTCACCCGTCAGCTGCTGACCCATATTGCCCTGAATTAAGACAAATTGCTGTTGAACAAGCGAAAAAACAAGGCATTATTGTTCACGAAACAGGTACTGTAGTTGTTATAAACGGACCAAGATTTACAACTAAAGCAGAATCTAAGTTCTTTACAAACCAAGGTTGGGAAGTTATCAATATGAGCCAATTCCCTGAAGTTCATCTTGTTCACGAACTTGATATGTGTCCTGTAACAATAGCACTTATTACAGACTATGATGCGGGATTAGTGGGAGATGTGCCGCCTGTTACTCACCAAGAAGTTATTCAAGTGTTTAAATCCAACATTACAAGATTAAAGAGTTTATTACTCGGAATAATAGAAAATATTCCTGTTGAAAGAAATCATTGTGAATGTTATAAAACATCACACACGTCATAAAAGGAGATAAGATGCTTTCAAATTTTGTTGATATATTTTTTAAGTTAATATTTCTAATTATTTTTATTGTTTGCGTATTAAGCTGGATTCCGATATTGGACAGAACAAAAAAGCCTTACATTATTTTAATGAAAGTATATAAAACAATAATGGCACCGTTCAGCTTTATTCCCCCGATAGGAATGATTGATATAACTCCGATTATAGCATTCTTCGTTTATGGGATTATCGCCAGATTAATATTTCAAATATTAGCAAGTTTAGGCTTATAATCTATCCCATTACGAGCCACAACATTTTACGGCATCCTTTCGCTAATAAAATAGCAAGGATGCCAAATATTATGTCATATAATATTTTAGACAATGATTGATAATATATCCAATTTTGCATAAATTGAAAAGAATCATGCCTGATTAATGCAATTATAATCATATAAATAATTCCGATAACGTGAATTATCAGAACTCCATATAACATTGCAAAAATAATATTTAAAATGCCGTTCCCTCTTTTTAATTCTTTTGCACAGAGTATTACGGAAAAAATATAAGCAAAAATATATCCGAAATTACATTGAAAAATATAGCTTGCTCCGCCACCTAAGGCAAAAACAGGAAACCAAGGAGTTAATCCCATTACAATATAAATTAATACGGAAAAAACGCCCCATACTTCCCCTAACAGTGCAGCAATAAATATAACTACAGGAATTTGCGGAATATATTCAAACTTTAAATATGAGTCGATTCCGTGTGACGGAAGATTAAAATTCAATTTGATTTGTGTAAATGTTGAAATAATAAGCAATAAAACGCAAATAGCAACTAACGCCAATGCTCCAAGACAAAATTTTATTTTATAATTATCGTTATGAAGATTATCAAAACCTTGTTTTATTCTTTTATTTATCATATTCAACACTAACCTTATTTATATTTTCTTTTATTTTATTGAAATTTTCTTTAAATGTATCATACCAAATATTTTGGGTAAACATAATCAACGCATTCTCGCCGTTATCCTGATAGTAATTTTTTCTCATCCCGATTGAAGAAAACAGGAATTTTTCGTACAAAGAAATAGCCGGAATATTGCTCTCTCTAACCTCAAGAGTTATATATTTTATCATATCTTTATAACACTTTTCGATTGATTGAATCATCAATATTTGTGCCAATTGCAAATGCCTGTAATCAGGATGAACCCCTAATGTTGTAATATGAGCTTCTTCAAAAATTCCCCAAGTACCAATGTATGCCAATATTTTTTCATTTTCATCTTTAACGCAATAATAGAATGCCAGATTGTTTGCCAGTTCATTATAAAAAGATTCTTTTGACCAATGGTGATTAGGGTGAATAAGTTCTTCAATATGAAAAACTTCAACTACATCATCAGAACTCATTTTGCAAACTTTTACATTCATTGATTAATCCCCTAAAAAATTGTAACAGAGTAAAGCTAAAGTTTCAATTTAATTAAAAATAATAACTAAAAAGTTCTTATTTTTAATATTCAACAAAAATATATAACAAGTATATACTAAATATTAAGTTTTGTAAACAGATAAAAGCATTGTATCTATTGAAATATAAAGTTTTTCTAAAAAAATTATTCTACGTTTTAGCAATTTTAATTAAATATATTTTTTATATAAAGTATATACAACATTAAAGAAAAGAGGACAAAGATGAGTTTATTTTCTGATATTAGCGGATTTAAAACAGACTACAAAAAGCAAGATTACAAAGCTACCGCAAAAAAAGAAGAATTTGCTGATGTTGACTTCACGGTTGACGGATATTCTCTTCAGGAAATGGGCGGAAACGGTGCTTTTGATATAACGGATGCTAACGGCAACGGTAACGGTAACGGCAGTTATTCAATATTCGCAGATGAAAAAGAATATGAAGAATATATGAACGACATACTTGCTAAGAAGCAAGAAGATTCAACTTTTGAAATTGACGGTTAATTAGTTTATTGCATATTATAAGAGGCTATGATATTATCATAGCCTCTTATTTTAGCCTTTTACCGCACCCTCATTTTGACCGGATACGAAAAATTTTTGCATTATTACGAAGAAAATAATAATAGGTATTATTGAAATAATAGAGCCTGCTGCTATAAATCTCCAATTTGCACTGAACATACCTTGTAAATCATTTACTCCGACAGGAAGTGTGTATAGTGACTTATTAGTCAATACAATACTCGGCCACAAAAATTCACCCCAAGAGCCGATAAACGTAAAAATAGCCAAAACCGCAAGCGTAGGCGCCGTCATCGGAAGCAGTATTTTTCTCCAAATATTAAATACACTGCAACCGTCAATAAATGCCGCTTCTTCCATTTCTTTAGGAATTGTTAGAAAGGCTTGTCGCATTAGGAATATACCAAAAGCATTAATCGCAAACGGCAAGATTAATCCCAAGTACCCGCAAGCAAGTCCGTATGAATCAACTAAATGAAGTTTCAATACTATTAAGTAAACAGGTAACATAATAGCCTGAAACGGAATCATTATCGTTGCCAATACCAAACAGAATATGATTTTTTTACCTTTAAATTCCATTCTTGCAAGCGGATATGCGGCAAGAGAAGAAAATATAAGGTTTAAAATTACGGTGAAACCTGCAACTATAAGACTGTTTAAAAAGTATAGCAAGAAAGGAATTTGTTTCCATACTCCGGTAAAATTGGAAAATGTAAAGTGTTTGGGGATAAAATAAGGCGGATATTGGAATATATTTTCATCAATACCTTTTAATGCGGTAGAAACCAGCCACAAGAAAGGAAACAATGACAAAAATGACATTATAATCAAAAAAGAGTGTGTTCCAAATCCTTTTAAAAACTTTCTCATCATAATTTATACCTCTTTCCTTCAAAGAAGGTAATATTTATGATTGAAAATACTAAAATTACACCCAACAGAACAACAGAAGCCGTTGCAGCCATTGATAAATCCAAGTTTTCAAATGCTCGCTCATATATATAATAAACTAAAGTCTTTGTTGAGTTTAGAGGTCCGCCTTTAGTCATAACATATATTTCCGCAAATACTTTTAACGCAGAAATCGAGGAAATTGTTGTTACAAGTGCAATTGTCGGCATTAAATGAGGCACGGTAACCGTCAAATGTTTTTTTACTTCACTTGCTCCATCGACGTCAGCTGCTTCATATAAATCTTTCGGCACACCTATTAAAGCAGAAAGGTATATCATCATATAATAACCGACTCCTTTATATATTGTAACCAAAGCAACAGAAAGCATTGCAAATTTTGTATCAGTAAGCCAGCCTATCGGATTTATTCCGAATAATCCGATAAAATAGTTCAAAATACCTTCTTGTGCATACATCCACTTAAATGCAATAGCAACAACTACAATAGAAACTACAACCGGAAGATAAATTAACACTTTATATAATGAAATCCCTTTTATTTTTTGATTTATAAATATTGCAACCATCAAAGGGAAAACAACCAAAAACGGTACAACTAAAATTAAAAATAAAAAAGTATTAAACAAAGTTGTATAGAATTCCTTTGAATGCAACAATATTTTATAATTGCTCAACCCTGCAAAAGTCGGGTTATAAATATCGTTTGAATAATCTTGAAGACTTAAAATTATAGTTTGAAAAAACGGAAGAAAAAAGAATATAAAAAGCAGCACCAGTGCAGGCAGCAAAAATAAATATGCAATATGCTTTTTATAAAATGAATTCAATTTTCTCTCTTTCTTTATCTAATTATAAACTTTATTGGCAATATTTGCATTAAAAATGTTTTTATATAGAAAAGAGGATAAATTATGGGCTTTTTTATAAAATTTATAACTGAAATAACAAGTAAACTTAAAACAAAGAAATCAAATAAATTACATAAAATACATGTTTGCGAAAACTCTACCACAAAAAGAGCTGTAAATTCAGCTTGTACTCTTACATTGTCATCAAACACAATTAAAACGAAAGAATCATTAGATACAAAGTTAGAATTACTGATTAAGAAGTACAGAAATAATCCGAAAAAACTTCTACAATATATTGAAATGCAAGGAGTAAATATTTATACTCTTCCGAATGCGGAAAAACTTCTTTCCCAAATTAATGAAGAAGAAGGGTTTATTGTTCCGCTAAAAGGGAAAAATGCTTTGTTGTTAAATCTTATAATCGGGTTAATTTGTGAAAATAAAATTAAACTCGGGCTAAAAACAAATGCAATGATGATTTTCAATACAAAAAATATTGATTTTTATACTTTGGCAAGAGCAATCTATAAGTTTTACGGGTTTAAAAAGGGACTGCCAGGGTACGATTATAAATCTCAAGCAATATTTAAGAAGATTTATAACTCGGAAAATTCCTCTGTATCTGTAGAAAAAGCGTCTTTTAAAGATTTATGTGCCTGTAAAGAAGCCTTGGCAAGAAATTTAGACTCAATTAAATTTACTGTCAAATTATCAACCGAATATGACAGCTCAAAGAAAGCACTACAAAAACTTAAAGAAACAAATTCTATTAATGTTTAAGCCAATTCGCTTTCATCAATATTTAAAGGAAGATAGACCGTAAAAGTAGAACCTTTGCCCTCTTCGCTATCTGCTGTTATTTTGCCGTGATGATGTTGTTCCACCGTCATTTTTACGAGGTGAAGTCCTAAACCCGTTCCTTTTACTGTATGCGTTGTATTTTCCACTCTGTAAAACCTGTCAAAAATCTTTTCAAGATGTTCTTTCGCAATGCCCATACCGTTATCTTTTACGCTAAATACAAATTGAGTTTTATCATTATTTATGCCTGCACTCACTGTTATATTTTTGCCGACACCGGAGTATTTTATGGCATTAGAGAGAAGATTTCTTATTACTCTATCCATACTTTCAACGTTAACAGGAACATGCGGTAAATCATTCGAAGCAGAAAAATCAATTTTTATACCTTTTTCATCCGCAAGAATTTTAATTTGATTGATATTTTGTTTTAATAAATCAACTAAATCCGTATATTCTTTCTTTAATACAACATTACCTGACTCCAAGCGGGAAAAATCAAGGATATCATTAACCATTGAATGAAGCCTTTTGGCTTCAGTATCAATAGTTTGCATAAATTCCTTTTTTGTTTCTTCATCAAAATCATCACTGTTATTGCAAAGTGTATCGATGTAAGTTCTTAAAACCGTAACAGGAGTTCTTAACTCGTGGGAAACGTTTGATATAAACGTATTTTTAAGTTTATTTACTTCTGTTTCTCTTGTAATATCAAGCAATACAATAATATATCCGACATAATCACGCTGTTTTGAAAACATAGGTGATATTGTTGTTTTTATTGTTTTTTTACCTGCTTCTATATTAAACTCTATCGGTTTTTGTTCAATGATGTTTAAAGGTGTATCTTTAAATTCTTCAATTTTTTCATAGAAACATTTTTGCCCGTGTATATCAATATAGTTTTGTATTTTTTTATTTAATAAGTTTTTTTCTTCAACGTCCAGCATTGAAAGAGCCGCCGAATTTGCAAGAACAACTTTGTCATTATTATCACAAACAATAACACCGTTTATAATGCTCATCAAAACAGCTTCAAGTTTATTTCTTTCAAGTGTTAACTGTTCAACATTTTGTTCTTCATATTGAGAGAGAAGACTAGACATATCATTAAATGCATCGGTTAACTCTCCCATATTTTCGGATTCCAATTTATACCCGAATTTACCTGTAGAAATTTGTTTTACACCCTGATAAAGTTTTTTCAGCTCTCGTGACATTAACCCCATATTTAAAAGGAAAATAACGGAGAATGCAATCCAAGTAATAATAAAAATTCCGTATAGGGATTTCTTTGCAGCTTTTGCAAGTGAAGTTATTCCCTCACCTGTCATTCCTACTGTTACCGAGCCGATAATAGAATTATCCTCTTTATTTAAAACAGGAGCATTTATGGAAAGAAGTGTCATACCTCTATCAGGTAATGAATTAATCCGGCTTGAATACAAGGTTTTATTATCTTTATCACGAAATTCAATAAAAGAAATATCGGTATTTTCTTGTAAAAGCTGGGATGAATATGTTTTTAATGTATTTTTCAAATCATTAAGCTGATACTTTTTTTCAAGAATTTCACGGTATTCACCCGCATACGTTTTCGTCATAACTTGGGCAAATTCAAAATATGTTTTATCCAGTTTATTTTGAATATTATTAACCGAATAAAAAGCTATACTGCTCATCAGGGCAAAGCATAATACAAGCCCCGATAGCATAAATTTAGACTGTGTATTTAACTTAAGATTTTTAATTTCCATAATTTTTATATTACATCATAAATAAAATATATTTTTTAATAAGCAAAGTTATTATTGGCGAGAAAAATAACATAATAAAAGCGGAAATCAATATTGCAGGTCCAAAAGGAATTGCAACAAAACCTTGTTCATTTACTGTTTTCTTTAAGCCTGAAATAATATCAAAAGCGAAATATATTAAAGGAATTATAATTGCGAATGCAATCCATAAATGTAAGTTAAATACATTTGAGAATACCCAATAAAGAATAGCAAGTACAACAAATGCACTTATTGAAAAAAGTAACCTTTTTTCGCCCTGTTTGTATAGATTTCTGATGAATTGAGGAAGCAGACAAACCGCTTGAATAATAATTGCCAATGAAACGGCAACAATAAAGCCTTTAATTCCAAGTAAAGCCCCAATGCCTGCAGCTAAATATGTATCGCCTTCGCCAAAAGCTCTTTTATATTTTTGAACATATTCATTTATATCAATATTTTCATCATTTTTTTCTTCTACAGGATTTTCGCCTAAAGTATCATTTTGTGATGTTTCAACTTCTGCTTTGTTTTCTTCATTAGTTTCAGGAGTACTTTCTTCTTTTGCACTATCTTTTCTTACAAGATAATATGAAAGTCTGGCTATTAATTCCATTGCAATAACCGCAAATATAATGCTCAAACAAATATTAAATAAATTGTTAACTCCTCCTCTGAATAAGAATGCATATATTATTGAAGCTGCAATAAATATCCACAAATGAGAATCATAAACATATTCTTCTTTAAAATCGGTAATCATTATTACGATTGAAATACATAATAAAATTAATAACATCAATGATTGTAAGCCTATTCCGAAGGATAAAACAACCGCTAAGAATAATAATGCGGTAATTGCTTCAACAATAGGATATTGAAGACTGACTTTGCACCCGCAATTTCTGCATTTCCCTCTGAATGTAAACAAATAAGATAAAACGGGAATATTATCATACCATTTTATAGGTTCATTACAAACAGGACATTTTGAAGCAGGGAACACAATTGATTCTTTTGATAACGCTCTTAAAGCAACTACATTTAAAAAACTGCCTATACAAGCACCTGTTATAAGTACAAATAAGTATATTACAAGTAATAATTCGTTCATTTTAACCACCGTTTTAATTTGTTTGTTCTTTATCCGATAAAATATTATAAAGCATTGTCAACGCTTTTTTTAGACGCCTTGAAACCTGCATTTGAGAAATACCCAATTTTGCGGCTATTTGAGTTTGGCTCAAATCATCAAAGTAGTTCATTACAACAACTTCTTGCAATTTTACATCCAATTTTTTAATAGCGTCTTTTATTAATATTTTATCTTCTTGGAAAGATTCAAGATTGTAATGGTTGTCGTCCGCAATCTTATCAAAAAGCGATAATGATTCGTCATTACCCGTTGTAACTACTTGGTCAAGAGAAATTGTTTGCTTACGTCTTTCAACGTCAATAACCTCTTTTATTTTTCCGACGGAAGTACCGAGTTCTTCTGCCAAAACAGTTTCAGAGGGTTCATTGCCTTGCTCGTCTTTTAATTTTTGCATTAATTTATTAACACGATATGCAAGTTCATATATTTCACGAGGAGCTTTAATCATAGACACTTTATCTCTTAAATAATGTCTTATTTCTCCCGTAATTAAGTATGTTGCATAAGTTTTAAAGTTTTCGCTTACTTTAGGATTGTATAATTGAATTGCTTTTACCAACCCTACACACCCTACTTGAATTATATCTTCAACAGGGTCGGTATTTCTTCTTGCCAAACCCCTTGATATTTTTTTTACCAATGGCATAGCCGCAAGTGCTATGACATTTTGAAGATGATATTTGTCTTTTTCGTTATCAGCTGCTTTATATAGTTTAAGCCATTCTGCTATTTCATCATAATTAATGGTGTAATCTGCCATTAATCTACCTCTTTTTCTACTTTTGTCTGTTACTGTAACTCATTCATATCGAAAGAATAAGGCAACAACTCGTTTGAAGTGTATGTAACAGCTCCGCCATCTTCATCTTCCAATATGACTTGTATGTTTTGTCCTTTTTCAAATTCTTGAAGCCATTGTCTGCAAGCTCCGCAGGGGAAACATTTTTTCTGTTTCGGTGAATATATTGCAATTTTCAAAAGTTTTGATTGCTCACCCGAAACAATTGCATTTGATATTGCATTTCGTTCAGCACATAAAGCTAAACCGTAACTGGAATTTTCAACATTACAGCCTTTATATAAATTTCCGCTTTCATATAAAGCACAAGCTCCGACAGGAAATTTTGAGTACGGGCTGTAAGATGTTTTTGCAGCTTCTTTTGCAATATTCAATAATTCTTCGTTTGTTTTCATAATATTCCCCTCTCTTATTGTATATGCAAAAATTCAGTTAGAATATAGTTTATTTGAATGATATAATATGTTGTGTTTACAATAGTTAATCTATTTACTACGAAACATATAAATTATATTATTATAATATAGTAGATTAAAATATATTATTTATGTCCAAGGGATACAATGGAGGAACATTGACCGAAAAAATCAAAATATGCGGTGGCAAGCAATTAAAAGGGGAAGTTCAAATCAGCGGTGCAAAAAATGCTGTTTTAAAACTTATGGCGGCTACGTTACTTACAAAAGGCGAAAGCAAAATATATAATGTTCCCGAATTAAGTGATGTTGTTATAATGCTTAATGTTATTGAGCAATTGGGCGTAAAAACTTTTTATGATAAACAAGAAAAATCCATAAGAATTGATGCAACCGATATTACAAATATTCGTGCAAGTTATGAATTAGTAAGCAGAATGCGTGCTTCATTTATTGTATTGGGTGCATTAGTCGGAAGATGTAAAGAAGCAATTGTTGCACTCCCCGGCGGGTGTGCTATCGGTGAAAGAAAAGTCGATTTCCATATTAAAGGGCTTGAAGCACTAGGTACTACAATTAAAATTGAAAACGGATATGTTCACGCAAAGGCTAAAAAGTTAACAGGTACAGATATCTATTTAGATATTCCGTCTGTCGGTGCTACCGAAAATATTATGTTGGCTTCTGTTTTGGCTGAAGGCTCAACGAGAATACAAAATGCAGCACAAGAGCCTGAAATTATTGATTTGGCTAATTTCTTAAATTCAATGGGTGCGGATGTAATCGGAGCAGGCACATCCGAAATTATTATCAACGGTGTAAAACAAGATGACTTACATCCGATAGAATATACGACAATCCCTGACAGAATTGAAGCAGGTACATATATGGCTGCATTTATTGCAACCAAAGGAAAAGGTATTATCAGAAATATATTTCCTAACCACTTAACTTTTTACACTTCAAAACTGTCTAAAATGGGTGCTGACATAAAATTAGTTGACCCGACTTCTATTGAAGTTTCTTGTAAAAGAAGGCTTGAGGCAATTAATATTATTACTCAACCATATCCCGGGTTCCCGACAGATTTACAATCAATGGCTATGGCTCTTGCTACAATTGCAGACGGAGTCAGCATTATAACCGAAAGTTTGTATGAAAACAGATTTATGCAAGTTCCCGAATTAAGAAAAATGGGAGCTGATATTCATCAGGAAAGAAACCACGCATTAGTTAAAGGTGTTAAGTCATTAACAGGTGCTAATCTAAAAGCCAGCGACCTTCGTGCAGGGGCTTCTCTTGTTGTTGCAGCACTTATTGCAGACGGGGTCAGCACAATCGAAAATATATATCATATAGATAGAGGTTACGAACTTTTAGAAAATAAGTTTAAATTAATAGGAGCAGATATCGTCAGATTTAATGATGAGGATATTGCTATTGTTAACCAAAATAAAGGAATAACAAGTGAGCCAAAATTATAAAAGATGGTACGACCATGACCCTGTTTTATTGGAAGTAATAAATCTTCTTCAAAATTATCAGACTGAACTTCACGCACAGGCTGAAATTTTCTTGGCAGAAATTGAGAAAAAAGTATCAAAAGAAGCTATTGATAAATTCTATGAGCTTGCAAGACCTCAAGTTTGTAACCGTTGGTATGATAAAGATCCTGTTATTTCAAAAACGGTTGAACTTTTAAGAGTTGTTCCGCCGGATGTTCAAAAGGCAACTGCTCAAAGTTTTTTAAATGCTCTTAAAACAATGGGTGTGTATAAAAAAGCATAATTTTTTTTTAAATTAATAATTTAGTATATCGATTTGCATACTCTGCCTATCAAATAAAGCCCTTGCGACCCTGAAACATGTTCAAGGGGAAACCTGTATTATAGAATAATAGTAAATTATCAAGCCTCATGTCATTCTGAAAGACTAGAAAAACAAGCGTTAGCGTAGTTTTTCAATCTGTTCATAATCACTTACGGTAAACGGGAAGAGGATTGTTCCTGCCGGTGCAGCGAAAACAGATGATTAAAAAAGCAAGGTCTAGGGATTACTTGTGCTGATAATGCCATTACATATTACTAAATCAACGAATACATACTTAACATAGAATGATTAGACTTTGATTGTTTATAAATTCATAAATTAAGGAATAATATTTATAGAATAAGTAAAGGTTGTAGTTTATGATTTTTAAAAGGAAGTGTAAAATAACGTTCATCAGGCATGGTGCGACTATAAATACGGAAGATAACCGAATATTCGACGAGGAAAATTACCCGTCATTAAATATCAACGGAAAATTTGAAATGGAAAAAATTTCCGATTGGGTAAGGGACAAGGGTTTAAAAATTGATAAAATATATTCAAGCTCTGCTCATAGAAGTATTCAAAGTGCAAGAATTTTGTCTAAAATTTGCATGCATGATTTTGAGGTTATTACAAATCTTTCTGCCAGGAAATTTGGTAGTTGGAGCGGATTATCGTTTGAAGAAATAGAACGCAAATATCCTAATATGCTTAAGGATTACCACAAATCCCCTGAAACTTATAAACCCGGCGGTGGTGAATCATTAGAAGAGTTTAACAGTCGAGTATTACAAGTAATAAGCGAGATTATAGAAAATAACCTTAACAAAAGGCTTATTCTTATTACACATGGAGATGTAATACAAGCAGCAATTGCAGGTGCATTGGAAATTCCTATAAGAAATCAAGCAAAAGTTTATATCCCGACAGGAAGTGCTACTCAAATCAGTTATTATGAAGATTTTGCAAGCCTTGTATATTCTGCTTATTTACCACTTTAAAAACAGATATTAATAAATGTAAAGAAGATGGCTGTTTCCTTTTACTACATTAAAGTTTACCATTATTTTACCGATAAATAACATGTGTAAGAAAAGGACTGTGTTATGGACTATAAACTTTTAACAGGTTTTGAAGAATATTTAAAGCAAAAATATCAATCTAACCCCACTAAAGATGCGGATGAAATTGATTTGTCTTCGTTCAATATTTTTAGTCAATATTCTACTGATTTTAAAGAATATGTGGAAAAAGAATATGGCGAGGATTATTCTTCCGTATTTGAAGATAAGTCCGTAACCGGTACTGATAAGAGTAGTAAAAATTCAAATGTTGAGAAAGGAGAGAATGACTTATCAACATTGAACATCTTTACAAGTATGATGTCAGGTAATGCACAAAATTTACTTCAAAATGAAGATGAAAGTGCTATTTTAGAATCCTTTCAGCAAGCGGCAGAACTTGTTGACGGGAATATGTCAACACTTCCGGCTGAAAGCGGGAGCGGTGATGTCATAACGATTTCAACTCAACAAAATCAAACACAACCCATAATACAAAATGATTCTTTATCATTCATGAGTGATTTGGATGTCGATTTTTCAGACTCTGAAAAAAGTGTACTGGTCGGTTTATTTGACAATGATAATGACGGAATTCTGTCTGATGAAGAACAAGCCGTTGCGTCTGCTATGTTAAAAGAGCTTAGCAGTGATAAAACTTTAAGAAAAGAAAGTATTGATGTATTAAAGCAGTACATTGCACAATCTACCGAAAAAGGATTATCAAGTGATGACATTATAAAAAATATAAAAGCACTCAGCGGTAATAATGAAGAGCTTGAAGTTGAAGATTTCTCTGCATTATCTCAAATAGCGGTAAATGGCGTCTTACCTGAAAATGTACAAGATTTAATAGATGAGGGTATTCAATCTAATGGGGTAATGGAAAGCTCAGGTGCCGGTGATGTTGCAAGCAGTTCAAGCGGAGCAAAAACACCGCATAGTCCTGCAAGTGCCGAGAAAAATGTTCAAAATATGTCTATTGAAGATTTGGAAAAAGAATCGGATACTGCAAAATCAAATGTTCAAAAAGCACAAAGTGATTATACGAAAGAATTAGAAAAAGTTGATGCGGAACTTGCAAAGAAGATAACCGACACTAATAATAATATATCTGATACTCAAGGTGAATTAGATACCGCAAACGGAGAATTGCAGGATAAAAACAGTAAACTTAACGGTTTAAATTCTGATTTAAGTTCTGCAAAATCAAGAATTGGCGATATAGACAGTCAAATTTCATCACTTGAAAGCTCAAAGAATTCGGCAAAAGACGGGGAATCAGTTGATAAATTTGCAATAGAAGCTCAAATTTCGCAATTGAAAGCTGATAAAGAACGTATTGAAAACGAAACGATTCCTCAAATAGAAGAAGATATAAAAGCTACTCAAGAAGAAATTGATAAATTGCAAAATGAAACAATTCCGCAATTGGAAGAAAAACTTACGGAATATAAAACTCAACTTGAAGAGTATGAACAAGAAGCAAGTGCCTTAACAACAACAAATCCCGAATTAAAAACGATGATGGATGCGTATAATGAAGCAGTTAAATATCAAGATACGGTTGAACAAACTTTAGCAACAAGACAAGCAGATAAAGCAAAAGAAGAACAGTCAAACAGACCGAGTGCCGAAGAAGGGCCGAAAGATTATCGAGATACAGAAGGCATAGACTATACAAACTTGCCGATGACATATACCGTTGACGGTCAGGAATATCATTGTGTAGGCTTTGAAGGTTATGATACAGACGGTGACGGTGAAATTGATTTCAAACCTGACAGTTGGGAAGAAGTTCAACGCTACTTTGCAAACGGCGGTCTTATGAATATCGGACAATACGGAAGTATGCAATGCCATAACTACTCAAACGTAATGGTTGACTTTGTAATGGGTACTATTAACAAAGACTTGTTAATGGCAATGAAAAATGAAACGGAAGACCCTAATTACAGAAACAAAGATACAGCAGGCTTATATGGTTCTCAAGGAGAATACAATAAACGTGATTGTTTACAATGTAAGGCATCAGACAGAGATGCGGAACGTGCAATTATTGAAAACGAACTACAAAACGGCAGACCTTGTCTTGTAAGCGTTCCATATACAGGCGGTAGCCACTGGGTAACTGCAGTAGGTATAGCAGACAACGGTGATATCTTGATTTGGGATTCATATAACGGAAGTATGGAAAAACTTGGTATGTCATCTAATAGCGACAATAATAAATTACATAGAAATATGGCGACAAGCAATGGTGTAATGGTTCTTGTAAACGGTTCAAGCTACCAGTATGCAACCGCAGGTTGGATTGATTATTGGCAAGATTGCGTAAATCAAGACCCTGAACATACAATAGAGGTTGATAAATCTCACAGCAAGAAAAAAAGATAATCGTTAAAAATTAAAACTTTCGTCAAATTAAACTGACGAAAGTTTTTTTATATCTGATTTTGGCGGATTGCCAAATAGTTTTTTATATTCTCGGCTAAATTGAGTAGGACTCTCATATCCGACAATAAAACTTGCACTTTGAGCATCATAATTTCCTGTTAACATCAATCGTTGAGCCTCGTATAATCGTAGTTGTTTTTGGTACTGCAACGGGCTTATTGTGGTAACTTTCTTAAAATGCCTATAGAAAGAGGATGATGCCATATTTACATCTTGGGCTAACTTATCCATATTAACTTTTTCTTTAAAGTTAACCTTTAAGATGTTTATTGCGTCTGCAATTTGGTTACTTTGAGTTCCTTTTGTATTTACTGCACGCAATTGGTGTCCTAATGGACCTGATAACAACAAATAATGAATTTCTTTGATTATCATCGGGGCAAGGATTTTTTGTTTAGATTCAGGTTGTTCTGTTAATTCCGTTAATCTTAAAAATGCATCTGTTAAATACTCATCAGCGTTATCAACAGAGAAGAAAGAAACTTTTTCATCGTTAGTTTCGCTCATTTTGGTTTCTGCCATTATTTCCGCAATTAACAAGGAATTTATATCTAAAACCAATGCAAGGAAAGGTTTCTCCTCGGAAGCTGATGTAACTCTGCTCATTGTAGGAATATCTACGGTTGAGATAACATATTGTTTCTCCCCAAAATCAAAAATTTCATTCCCGAAAATGGTATGTTTTGTTCCTTGCAAAACAAAAATAATCATCGGCTTATAAAAACAACATTTTAATTCCGAAGTTTTATGTATTCTTGATACTTTAAATCCTTTTATAGGAGTATCAAAAAAGCCCTCATTCTTATATAAATTAAGTATTTTTTCTTTTAATATATTATTTTTTAAATCTAAGTTATCCATATAAAGTATTATACACAAAAATTGAAATTGAGAGAATCAGATAATAAAAAGACAGAAAAAGGTCTTAAAAAAATAAAAAAAAATAAATATTATATAAAATGTAATAATATAAATTATGACGATATGAGGTAATAATGTTTAAAAAAATCCTGATTTTATTGATTTTAACATTTATTATAGTTGATTTTGGAGGTAAATGTATGGCTAAAGATGTTTTAACAAAAAAAGAACAAAGTATTGTAATGATTTCAGCCTATACTGCAAAAGGCGACATGGATAATTTAAAAGTTGCCTTAAATAAAGGACTTGATGAAAAATTAACAGTCAATGAAATAAAAGAAGCTCTTGTTCAATTATACGCTTATTGCGGTTTCCCAAGAAGTTTGAACGGAATAGGAACTTTTATGGGTGTTGTTAAAGAAAGAAAAAATGTTATTGAGGGGGAAGCAGGTGTTCCGTTGCCGGCAAGTGAAGATAAAAGAGCATTCGGTACAAAAGTTCAAACAGAACTCATTGGAGTTCCTGCAACAGGTGAATACATAACTTTCGCTCCTGCTATTGATTCTTACCTTAAAGAACATTTGTTTGGTGATATTTTCGCAAGAGGGGTTCTTACCTATCAAGAAAGAGAGATTGCTACAATTTCGGCATTATCTTCAATGGACGGTGTTGAACCTCAATTGAAAGCTCATATTCAACTTGGGAAAAATACAGGCTTAAAAGATGAACAAATTGAAGAAATCTTAAAGCTGACAAGTTCTATTCCAAAAGGCGGTTATTTCGGCGTAGGAGAAGAGAATACCGCTTATGCAAAATACTTTATCGGAAAAAGTTATCTAAATCCGTTAACAACTAACGGAATTCACTCTTCTAACGTAACTTTTGAACCAAAATGTCGTAACAACTGGCACATTCATCATAAAGGCGGACAAATTCTGTATGTAACAGAGGGAAAAGGCTATTATCAAGAATGGGGCAAACCTGTTCAAGTATTAAAGAAAGGTGATGTAGTAAATATTCCTGCAGAAGTAAAACACTGGCATGGTGCAGCAAAAGACAGTTGGTTTTCTCATATAGCATTGGCAGTTCCTGCTGAAAATGCAACAACGGAGTGGCTTGAACCTGTTGATGATGAATACTATTCAAAATTAGAGGAGTAAAAATGAAAAAGAGATTTTTAGTTATTACAATTATATTAATGCTTTTAGGAGTAACAAACATGGCTAACGCACAAAATAACACATATTCAGACGTATTTAAAAAGGTAAATACCCCGCAGGATGTTAAAAAACTTTCTGTGGCAGAAATGAATACACTTTCAGGTGATATCAGAACAGCAATTTTAAACAGAGTAAATACTGTAGGCGGACACTTAGGTCCTGACTTAGGTATTGTCGAAACAACAATCGCAATGCACTATGTATTCAATTCCCCTAAAGATAAATTTGTATTTGATGTTTCGCACCAAATATATCCTCATAAAATCTTAACGGGAAGAAAAGATGCGTTTACAGACCCTCTTAATCATCCTGAAATTACAGGTTATTCAAGCCCAAGAGAAAGTGCTCATGATAATTTTACACTCGGACACACTTCAACCTCATTAAGTTTATCTACGGGTCTTGCTAAAGCAAGAGATTTGAAAGGTGAAAAATACAACGTGGTAGCACTTATCGGGGATGGTTCATTAAGCGGTGGCGAAGCATTTGAAGGGTTAAGTAATGCTGCCGTACTTAATTCCAATATGATTATTATCGTAAATGATAACAACATGTCTATCGCTCCTGTAGAAGGAGGTATTTATAACAGCTTAGCTCGTTTAAGAGAAACTAACGGCGAAGCTAAAGATAACATTTTTAAATCAATGGGTTATGACTATTATTACTTAGAAGAAGGCAATAACGTTGAAAAACTTATTGATTTATTCAAAAAAGTAAAGGATACGGATAAACCGACGGTTGTTCATATCCATACACAAAAAGGTATGGGTTATTTACCTGCTGAACAGGATAAAGAATCTTACCACTGGCAAATGCCCGGATTTATGGATAAAAATGTTCAAAAACCTGTTGTAACAGAAGATTATAACTCAATTACCTCTGATTATTTAATTGAAAAAGTTAAAAAAGATAAATCAGTGATTGCAATCTCTCCTGCAACTCCGGGAGCTACAGGGTTGACAAAAGATGTTCGTGATAAATTAGGCAAAAACTATACTGATGTCGGAATTGCTGAACAACACGCCGTCGGTTATGCATCAGGACTTGCTGCAAACGGTGCAAAACCTGTTCTTGAAGTTTTAAGCTCATTTATTCAAAGAAGCTACGACCAATTATCTCAAGACTTGGCAATCAATAATGCTCCTGCAACAATTCTTGTATTCTGGGGCGGAATTTCACCTGCTGATGTTACTCACTTGCAGATTTTTGATATCCCGTTAATCAGCAATATTCCGAATATTGTTTACCTTGCACCTACAAACAAAGAAGAATACTTAGCAATGCTGGATTGGTCAGTTGAACAAAATAAATATCCTGTTGCAATAAGAGTACCGATGACTCAAGTTGTATCAACAGGTAAAAAAGATAAAACTGATTACTCTAAGTTGAACAAATTTAAAATTACAAATTCAGGTGAAAAAATAGCAATTATCGGGGTAGGAAACTTCTACTCACTCGGTGAAAAAATTCAAAATGAATTAAAAGAAAAATACGGTGTAAATGCAACTTTAATTAACCCTGTATATTTAACAGGTGTTGATGAAGAAGCCCTTAACAACCTAAAGAAAAATCATGACCTTGTAATTACGTTGGAAGACGGATGTTTAGATGGCGGCTACGGAGAAAAAATCTCAAGATTTTATGCAAATTCCGATATGAAAGTCCTGAACTACGGTGCTAAAAAAGAATTTACGGACAGAACTCCAATGCAAGAACTTCAACAACGCTACCATTTAACACCTGACCTAATTATAAACGATATTAAAGGTTTAGGTTTTATAAAATAATATACACTCTAATAAAGTAAACAGAGCCATTAATGGCTCTGTTTATAGTTTTTAATAAGTTAAGTTTTGTTTTAATTCTATCTCTTAAAATAGCAGCATAATTTTTAAATTCGGTTTTTTTATTGGTTTGACCAAAGTTTGATAAGTGTATTCGTCTGTTTTTTGAAACGAAATCTATCTTTTTAATTTTAAAATTGAAATTATCCATTTTCTTCCAGCTTTTATTACCAGTTCTCCAGCAGTCGAAACTCTAATTCCTGCTATGATTTTTAAATATTTTTTGTTCTCAAATAGATTATTCAACATTTTTAATAAAGTATTTATCCGGAATGCATTATCTGCAATTTCGTATGTATCATTTTTTGTTGGAGTTGAGTATACAGCATACACACAATCGCCTCTTATTCCAATTTCATTACAATAATTGCTATCACACAAAATTTCAATTACTTCAGAAGAGAAAGATTTGATAATTTTGGCAACCATTGTTTGATTTTGTTCTGCAAATAAAGCCGTTGAATTTCTAATATCAACAAATATACTGGTAATCCAACATTTATATGCATTTTAAACATCATTACAAGGCACTGTCTTCTTTTGGATAACCTGAAGATTGCTATTTAAAATATCATTTACTCTAATTTTCCCATCTTTGTAATTGTAGTACACTTATTCCTCGTGTTTTACAAAACTGCAATTATTCCATTTTCCAAATCTCTTATATTGTAAACAGTATTTAATACATCAAATGTTTCTTCCAGGTTTCGACTAGCACTATTCCATCCACAACCATCTGTGAACCAAACAAAAGTTACCCCATCAATTGTATCAATTTCAGTTGTTAGGGTTTTGTAGCTTCTGGCTGTTTCATTTAACTTAGAACCACCACTTGCATAGAAATTAGTTTCAATAACATAAATTTGTTTATCAGTTTTGATTACAAAATCAAAACGCTTTTCCATTTTTCCTTGATTTGAAATTGCAGACAAATTAACATTCCATTTCTCTTCAATTTCATGAATATACATTTCTTTGAAATAGTTAACATCTTTTTGATAGCCTGCTTTTTTAATATATTTTTCAACAAGATTTTCCATTAGATGACCACCACGATTTTTGCGACCATTGCTATCTAAACCTGTTTCGACACCGGTTGCATAATCAACCAAATTACTTACTATGTGATTTTCAAGCAAATCAAAAAGCTTAGTTTTTCTCATAAATATTTTGTATTCTTCAATACTATAATTACATTTTTTGAAAGAGAAATTATACTTCCCATCAGTATCAGTTACAGAAATTTCATTAGCTCTAACCGCCAAAAGCAACGGAATGCATTTTAAAGTTTCCGGATATTTTGTAATAATATCTTCAAAATCTTTTTCAATATTTTTTGACCCAACTAAAGTATTTAAAATGTTGAGCTCAACTTTTAAATTATCAACGTTTTTATTTACTTTATCAAAATCTACATAATAACAATAATCAGCAATACAAGGTCTAAAGGTTGATAACCATTCATTAAAGTTTCTTGTCATTAATAATTCCTCACTAAAATTTCTGTAATTTTGCCTCTCCCATTTGCGTTTGCATTTACTGCCCGAGAAGCAAAAACTCTTTTAATTTCATAATTTGCATATAATTCATTAACAAATTTTGTATCCGAGTTAGAAAGCATAAACATTACACCTATTGAATCTAATTCATCACAAACTTCTCTTAACTTAAATTGCATATCAATATTAAAACCATCTTTTGTGTATGAAGTAAAATTAGAAGTTTCATTCAATGGAACATAAGGTGGATCAAAATATACAAAGTCGCCTTTTTTTGCTTTTGTCAAAATTTCTGAAAAATCTGCACATTTGATTTCTGTCCTTTGCAAAAGCACAGAACAATTTAATAAATTGTTTTCATCTACAATTCTTGGTTTTTTATAATTTCCAAACGGCACATTAAATTGCCCTTGAGAATTTACTCGATATAAACCATTAAAACAAGTTCTATTTAAGTAAATAAAACGGCTTGCACGTCGAATATTTGATAGATCTTGATATTCAATAGTTCTATCTATATTTCTAATTTCCAGAAAATATTCTTTTGAAACTTCGTGTTTACTTAAATCTTCAATAAGCTCATATACATTATCTCTAACAACAGAATAAAGATTTACAAGTTCTTCATTTGTGTCTGAAATATAAGCATTATTAGGTTGTAATTCAAAAAATAAAGCACCACCACCTATAAATGGCTCAAAGTATCTATTGTAAGATTTTGGCATATTTTTTAACAATTCAAACATAAGCTGACGTTTTCCGCCAACCCATTTAACTATCGGATAAGTTTCTTTTTCAAGTTTTTCTAAAACTACTGCCATTTTGCCTTATATTTCTTTGAGAATACCTGCTCAAATCTTTTCACGGAAAGGTCTAAATATTCTTTTTGTATGTCTATTCCGATAAATTTTCTTCCTAACTTTAATGCCATTATACCAGTAGTTGAGCTTCCTGTGAATGGATCAAGAATTAAATCATCCTTATTAGTAGAAGCAAGGATTATGCGTCTTAATAATTCTAAAGGTTTTTGTGTCGGATGTTTACCAAATTCTTTTTCATATGGCTTAGGTGTACCTATTGCCCAAACTGAACGCATTTGTTTATTTGTTTTTTTTATAAAATCCTCATCCCAACTGCCATATTTCATTGTTTCATAATTGAAAGTATGTTTTGCGTTTTTATCTTTTTTAGCCCACAAAAGAGTTTCATGGCTTGCTGTAAAATATCTGCAACTCATATTGGGCGAAGCATTCGGTTTGAACCAGCAAATATCATTCAGAATCTTAAAGTCATATCTTTGTAAAGCATAACCACAGGCATAAATAGAATGATATGTACCTGAAATCCAAATAGTGCCATTGGGTTTTAACAATCTACGACAAGCATTTATCCAATGAGTATGAAACTCTAAATCTTCATCAAAACCTTTGCTTTTATCCCAAGCACCTTTATTTACAGAAACAACTTTACCTGCTTGGCAAGTTATTCCCCCATTTGAGAGCATATATGGAGGGTCTGCAAAAATCATATCAACTGACTCTGCCGTCACTTTTTCTAAAATCTCGATGCAATCCCCTAGAAATAACTGTATATTATCTTTTTCATAATACTTGAGCATGCTTTTATTATAATACAAAAAGCACAAACCATTAAATACCAAAGGTGTGATGGTATTCTTATTAATAAATTTTCAAATCTAAATGGGGTTCCTTTTTATTAGCAGTTTGTCAAAAAGTTTATAATTAATAGGCATTATTCTTCTCAATACCAATGTTAATTTATAATAAAAAAAGGACTTTCAATAAGTCCTTTTTAAATGGTGGGCGTTAAGAGACTTGAACTCCTGACATCCTCCTTGTAAGGGAGGCGCTCTACCAACTGAGCTAAACGCCCTCAACAATTATTATAATACTTGCTGAATTATTTAAGTCAATAGCAAATTTAAAAAAAATATAAAAAAGGCGAGAACGTTACTCCCCGCCTTTTCCAGTTGTTTAATTATTGATTAAAATAATCTTTTTAATAAACCTTGGAATCCTTGTCCATGACGAGCTTCATCTTTAGCCATTTCATGCACTGTGTCGTGAATAGCGTCATAGCCTAATTCTTTAGCTCTTTTTGCAATTTCCATTTTTGCGGTGCATGCACCTGCTTCGGCTTCTGCTCTCATTTCTAAGTTTTTCTTTGTTGAAGAAGTAACAACTTCACCTAATAATTCAGCAAATTTTGCAGCGTGTTCAGCTTCTTCAAAAGCATATCTTTTGTATGCTTCAGCTACTTCAGGATATCCTTCTCTTTCAGCTTGTCTGCTCATTGCTAAATACATACCAACTTCCGTGCATTCTCCAACAAAGTGATCTTTTAAACCTTGTTTTACTTCTGCATCAACATCAGCACCAACTCCGATCACATGCTCTGTTGCCCAAGATAAACCTGCTGTTTCATCAACTGTTTTGAATTTATCACTTGCAGCACCGCATAAAGGGCATTTTTCAGGTGCTTTATCAGCTTCAACTGTATAACCGCATACTGCACATACGAATTTTGTCATAATTTTCTCCTTTTCAATTTCACTTACCTCAAGTTCGAATTTATTATACTATATTATATAAAAAAAGAAAAGTGATAATTATTATCAATATTTTGCAATTATAATTCTGTCTATGAAACTCAAATCTTTTAACACCTTTAAGACTTTAAAATTATAGGTTTCGAGGATATCGCATACTTTTTGAGATTGGTTTATTCCGATTTCGAAAAGTAAAAATCCGTCTTTTTGCAGATATTTTTTTGCGTTTTTTGTTATTTTTTCGTAAAATTCCGTGCCGTCAACATCACTTGTGAAAAGTGCATTATAAGGGTCAAAATTTTTAACTTCGATTTCTAATGAGTCTTTATCTTTTAATGGTATGTACGGCGGATTTGAAACAATTATGTTAAATTGATTTTGAACATTTTCAAATAAGTCCGACCGGTAAAACTTTATTTGGTTTTGAACATTGTGAAAAATTGCATTTCTTTGTGCTATTTCAAGTGCTTTTGGAGAAATATCCACTGCCTCTATTTTGACGGGTAGGCAATTTAGAGCAATAGCAATTGGAATACACCCCGAACCTGTTCCAATATCCAGCAATGCCGGTTTTTTAATATTTTCCAGTATTTTGAGTGCTTCACTGACAATCATTTCCGTTTCAGGGCGGGGTATGAGAGTATTTCCATCAACAAAAAACTTTTTGGAGCAAAAGTATGCCTGTCCTATTATTTGTTGAAGGGGTCTGTGAGTTGAAACACGCTCTTTAATTACACTTAAAAGTTTGGTCAATTGCCAATCTTTAAGCTGTTTACCAAGCATATAATCTTTATATGTGTAGTTAAACAACATATCAAAAGCAAAATCAACCTCTGCTTTTGCCTCATCAAAATCAAAATTATGTTCAAGATATATATTTATATATGGTTTTCTGTACATGATTGATATTTCTACTGTCTTTTCAGATTGTTTATCATATTATCATATCACGCAATGCGTTTCAATTCTAAATTCTAATACGGGTTTGTATCAGGAGAATTCTTTTTCTTTTGATTTTCTCTTAATTTAAAATATGTTATAATTAGTACAAATGATGTAGATGTGTAGTATAGGTTTTGATTTTCTCTTAATTTAAAATATGTTATAATTAAAATTGAATCCGATAAAGTTTGTAATATGTTTTGATTTTCTCTTAATTTAAAATATGTTATAATCGTTTTTTTTAAACTTCATTACGTTGTTCAGTTTTGATTTTCTCTTAATTTAAAATATGTTATAATAATCATAATAAATAAAACCTAAACTATAATGTTTTGATTTTCTCTTAATTTAAAATATGTTATAATCAGAGCGAAACTCATACAATAAAGGACTCAGTTTTGATTTTCTCTTAATTTAAAATATGTTATAATACTTAGCAAACGCAAGCGGAGCAACTATAGGTTTTGATTTTCTCTTAATTTAAAATATGTTATAATGAGTAAGTAAATGTA
>CAYYPD010000006.1:0-45581 GCA_964473445.1 uncultured Muribaculaceae bacterium | reverse complement strand
TATTTTCTAAAAGTCTTATAAGACGGAACTCCGTGACATAGCAGTTCAACAGTATATAATTTTTTATACTTAACATTTTCTAAATATGTGTTTAACCCTGCAACTTGACAAGGTGTTCCAGTAAACAAAACATATTTATCAGTTTCTAACAGGTGTTTAATTTGTTTATAGCAATTTTCAATATTACTTTGAAAATATTTTGAACCTCTCAATTTTTTTAAATCAGTTGCATTATCAATAATAATGTGTGATACAGAAAAATCATCATTATAAGCTGCACCGCAGACACATCCGCCTAAATTCAGGATAAAATTGGCAAACAAGGTAAACGCACCTCCGGATGAGCTTTCCTTTCTTATTTCATCTTCCGCCATTAGTGCAAAACATTTAGGATTTTGGGTATTCACATCTTTAGAAGAACAAATCGGACAAGCTAAAAGGCAAAATCCGCATTTTATACATTTATCTTCATTTACAACCGGATATAAAAAGCCTTCTTCATTCTCAACCATTGATATAGCCTTAACAGGGCATTTATTATAGCAGCTCCAACAGCCAAAACATTGATGTTTATCCAATTGAGAAATATTACCCATTTATCCTCCTTTTAAAATGAAAACCTAAAATTGTAATTATCTTAAATTTTTCGTAATAACTTTTTATTGAGAAAAAATATCTTTTAGAAAATAAAGAAAACAAAAACCAATTAGGGAATAGTTTTATCTTCTTGCATATTCTTATCTGTTTTTTCTGACCTTTAGTGCATTCGGATTTATCAATCATTTCTAAATCTAAATCAGTCAATAGAATTTCTCTTAAATGCTTATATTGTTTGCATTTATACTTAAATGAATACGGCTTTTCAATATATCTTGAAATATAAAACAACATATATTTAAAATATGATTGCTTATAAAACTCAAAACAATTATTTTGGCTAATAATATTTTTAACTTCTGCAAATATACCTTTTAATTGTATATTTATATTCCCGTTAGACATAGTTATACCGTTGAAATTTTTACGATAAAAAACTAAATAATCCTCAACAATTGAAATAATATCGGCGTGAACAATCACAGGAAAAAATATTAAATGATCCTCTAATATTCGATATTTTGAGGTTTCTATATAAAAATTATCAATAAATGATTTTCTTATAAGTTTATCCCAAACCCAAGGTACAAATATTTGAAACAAACTATTTGGGTAATCTTTCGGACAAAAGGTTTTGTTATCTTTTATTATATTGTAATTTATTCCGTACTGTTTTTTTGCGTTTTCCACTGTTCCTACAAAACTGTATGAATTACATACAACCACGTCAGAAGTGTTTTCTTCCGCACTTTTGTACATTTTTTCAAGCATTTCGGTAGAAAAAATGTCATCACTATCAAGAAATATTATATATTTGCCTTTCGCATTTTTATAACCGTTATCTCTTGCCGCTCCTGCCCCTTGATTTGCTTGAGATAGAATTTTTATACGATTATCATTTTTTGCATACTCTTCTAAAATAGCAAGAGAGTTGTCGGTTGAACCGTCATTTACACAAATTATTTCTATATCTTTTAATGTTTGATTTATAAGACTGTCAATACACTCTTTAAGATATGCTTCTGCATTATATACTGCAACTACTACCGATACGAGAACTTTATTCTCCATAGCAGTCCTTTTCCCCAAACTTTTTATAATAGCTTAAATTTAAAAATCTGAACTTAAAATCATTTTGTGTTAAGTGCAATGAAAACAAATTTTTTCGTTCAGCCTTAAATCTGTAACAAAAACGCATTATATAAGGATGTTTATATATTTTTGATAAATTATTAAGTTCTTTTTTTGTTATATATTCAGACGGCAATGAAAGATTTTTATAAATTCTTTTGCACATACTTTTTATTTTTTCATAGTAATCTGTTTTATTTTTGATATTTTTAACGCCGAGAACAATTGTTAAATATGCAATTTCTCTCTTTAAAAGGCAATTTATAATCTCAGAATTTATATTTTGTTTTGTATCAAGAAAAGCGTGAATTTCATCACTTCTTACAAAAGGCAGTGTATAATCTCTCAAATCATCACTCGGATTGAGATTTCTTATTCTCCAATAGTAATATGCTTTATCAGTATAAAAAATTCTTTTAGCCGAAATCATTGTTTCAACTTGAAACGGATTATCCGTCCAGCCTGCACCTTTTGCTTCTATAAACTTTATGTTGTTTTCTTCTAAGAAGGTCTTTTTATAAATGCAACTCCAAACGCTTGGATGGAAAAACAAAAATAACGGACATTCTTCCAATGAAAAGACTTTATTAGGTAATTTGTGAGATTTATCCCAATTTATCTTTGAAATTTCTTTCTTTTTGGGGGTATCAAAATTTTCAAAAAATGGAGATTTAACAATATCTGCATTGTTTTCTGTCGCAAGATTATATAAGTCTTCATACATATTTAAAGCTATATAGTCATCAGGTTCAACAATTCCGATAAAATCACCTGTTGCATTGCTAAGACCGACATTCATTGCCTGTCCGTAACCGCCATTTTGTTTATCTACAATTTTTACTCGGTCATCGTTCTTTGCATACTCTTGCAAAATTGAAAGCGAGTTGTCGGTTGAACCGTCATTTACACAAACTATTTCTACATCTTTCAACGTCTGATTTACAACACTATCCAAACATTCCTTTAAATATTTTTCTACATTATAAACCGGTATAATTACTGATACTTTTGGCATTTTTAATTTCTCTTTCACACTTTCCAAGAAAAATTATCCTCCAAAAAAACAACCGATATATTACCCAACCGGGTAATATATATAGCCACTTGGGTAATAATACATGTTATTATTGAAAATGATAAACTTCCTATCCTCATGTCATTCTGATAGATTAGAAAAACAAGCGTTAGCGTGGTTTTTCAATCTGTCCGGAATCTCATTGTTTCTGAATTAAGCAGATTTTAGAAGTCTTTTTGTATATCTGATTATAAAACAAATTGCCAAAATTGCGACTATTGTTTCTGTTATTGGCATTGCAAGCCAGATAGAATTCCCGCCAAAGAAGTGCGGTAGAAGTAAAATTAATATTCCGCTTAAAACAAGTCCTCTTAATACTGAAACTATAAAAGCAGGTTTTGAGCGGACAATTGCTTGAAAATAGTATGTTGCAAAAATATTTAACGGCAGCAATATAAATGAAACAGAGTATGTTCTTATAATTTCAGGTGCAATTCTTAAAATGTTTTCTGTCGGATTCATAAATATTTTTATATACAAATTTGGATAGCAAAGGCTTAACGCTGTCCAAAATATGCTAAAAAAGGCTATTGTGTATAAGGAATATTTTAAAACTTGTTTTATTCTTAATGTACAATTTGCTCCAAAATTTATTGAGATAATCGGTTGTGCAGCTTGCCCTACACTATAAGCACAACACTGAACAAATGTACTGACATTAATTATAGGTCCGTAAATTGCAAGTGCGTCAGAACCAAGATATTGCATAATCTGTCTATTGAACAGCACTGTTAAAATACCCATTGCAATATCAACAAAAAATGTGGAGAAACCTGTTATTCCGATTTGTTTAAGTTTACTAAATAATTCTGTCGGAATTACAAATTTTAGAGTATTTTTGTCTGACAAGAAGTGCGTAAACATAACCGCAAATGAGATTACACTTCCTATTGCAGTAGCTAAACCTGCACCAAAAATTCCCATATCAAAAGTAAATACAAAAAGATAATCTCCAACAATATTAAAAATTCCGCCGGCTAAAATTCCTATCGTTGCTAATGCAGGATTATTGTCATTTCTTAAAAATGCTGCCAGCATTTGATTAAATAAAAATATAGGAACAACAAAGAGTATCGGATACATATATTTTTCTGCATAATTTAACAGAACATCATCTGCACCAAAAAATATCAAAATATTTTTCTCAAATAAAACAATCACAATCCAGACGATGAGAGATATTAAGGTTGCTCCGATTACACTTGCTGAAAAGAATTCATTGCTGACTCTTTCATCGATTTTTTTATTTCCCCTGAAAATACTAAATAAGACTGAACCTCCGATTCCCAGCAAAAGACCTAAGCTGAATATAATATTCCAAATCGGAGCAATTACAGCTAAAGTTGCAGTTCCGCTCGGACCCTGATATTGCCCTACTATTGCCATGTCAACAATTGAATAGATTGATAATATCATTGCACTTCCAAATGCAGCGTATAAGTACTTAAAATAAAGTGTTTTAATTTTGTCTGTTAATAAATTCATTTTTGATATTTCTCCATAAAAAAGCCGGATAAGAAACAGATATTTCAATCTGTGCCTTATCCGGCTCTTTGTTTCTTTGAACAAATTGCCCTCCGACAATCTTTCGCAAGTTTAACAAAACGCTATTTTAGTGTCAAGTAAAAAGTTAAAAAGGTTTAAATAATAAAAATATTACTCTGTTTTTCTCTATTGTTTTATTCAAAAATATCTCTGCCGATAGCTTTTTTGAGCGTCTTTTTTACGTCAGATGCCCAGTCAATCCCCTCAAGAATTTTTCCCTCTTTATTTGCTATTGTTTTCTTTAGATTTTCTTCAACTTGCGGATATTTTTTTATTGTCAGAAGTTTTATTCGAGGTATATATTGAGGTTTGTTTTAAGTAAGTATATTATTTTTGATAATATCTCCCATTTGAGTAGTTGAAACCGAGTTATCAAATGAATTTGCGATATCAGCAGTTCTATAGCCTGCTTTTAATGCTTTTCTTACGGCATTTACCATTTCAGTATATTCTGTTTCAAGTTTAAAAGAATATTTTAACATCATTGCAGCAGAGAGTATTGTTGCTATCGGGTTTACAATGTTTTTCCCTTTTAAATCAGGAGCACTTCCGTGAATGGGTTCATACATTGCCGGTTTAGAATTTGACAGCGAGGCACTTGGAAGTAACCCTAAAGAGCCTGAAAGCATTGACGCTTCATCCGATAATATATCTCCAAAAATATTACCTGTTAATATTACATCAAATTGTTTCGGATTTTTGATTATTTGCATTGCTGCATTATCAACATACATATTTGTAAGTTCAACTTCGGGATAATCTTTTGAAATCTCTTTTACGGTTTCACGCCACAGTCTTGAAACATCTAAAACATTAGCCTTATCAACAGAACATAGTTTTTTATTTCTTTGCATTGCAACTTCAAAAGCAACTTTTGCTATTCTCTTTATTTCTCTTTCAAAGTAGCACATATTATTAAATCCGAACTTTTCCCCATTCTTTATTTCAATACCTTTGGGTGTGCCAAAATATACATCTCCCGTCAGTTCTCTTACTATCATAATATCCGTTCCCGAAACAATATCTTCTCTTAACGGTGAAAGTGAAGTTAATTCGGGATATACCGTTGCAGGTCTTAAATTTGCAAATAAGTTAAGCTCTTTTCTTATTCCCAGCAATGCTCTTTCGGGGCGTAACGCAGGCGGTAATGTGTCATATTTCCAATCACCTACTGCACCTAATAAAACCGCATCTGATTTTTTTGCTATATTTAAAGTTACTTCAGGCAAAGGAGTTTTGTATTCGTCATAAGCACATCCGCCGATTAGAGCCTCTTCAAAATTAAATTCAATTGAATATTTTTCTCCAACGGCTTTTAAAATTTTCACTGCTTCATCAGTAACTTCTTTTCCTGTTCCGTCGCCTGCTAAAAGTGCTATGTTATAACTTTTCATTCAGTTCTCCTTTTTTGAAAATTATAACATATAACTTAATAAGAAATTAATTAATAAAAAATTGTAAACAACCGGCAAATTTTTTATTTTTGTATTTTAATAATTATGTGTTTATTATTCTTAAATAATTAGAAAAGGAGAAATGTTATGAATATTGCACCCGTATCATTTGGAATTAAAAAAACATCTATTTACGGAGCTACTCACAACACATTAAATAAAGTAGCTGATAAATATACAAAGGATACACCTGAAGATAAATTATTAATTCAACAAGCTCATGATGTATTAGATATTGTACCTTGGAGTTGCAGTGAAGGCGATACAATTGACACTAAAGACAGATTGGTTTCTGATGGTTTTATGGAAACCTTGAAATACCACTTTAACAGAGGAAACAAAGCATTAGCTTACGCTATGGGTTCTTTGATTTCAAACAGATCATTAGCAGGAAGGGCTAGTAATTGTGGTTTTGATGACCTGCCCTTAGGTAAAATTGAAAACTTAAAATCAAATTTATCTGATATTGCTTATGTTGAAAATCCACAAACCGGTATAAAAGAAAAAGACCCTGAAATGGCTAAAATTGAAAGATTTGTTGCTGACGTATAGAACACAAATTTTATAAAAACTCCTCTAATATTAGAGGAGTTTTTTATATATATATAATTCCCTTCTTGTTTATGGCTATTATAGAGAGAATGTCATTAATGCTCTTACCGAACGAGCTGTGTTTCTGACATCTTCTTCAGAGTGCATTTTGATTGTGTCATCAAGAATTTTAATGGCTTCTGATTTATCTTTTAAAGATAATAATTCATTAATTGAAGCCATTGCAACTCTTGCAGATAAGTCGTTAATACCTTTACCTTTTGATATTAAAACAACTCTTAGTGATTCATGAGTATTTTTCTTAATTAGTGTTTGAGCTGTTAATTCTCTAATTTCATCATCAGGAGAGTTTGTACCAAGTTCAGTAAGAATATCAATTGCTGCTTGGCTGTCTTTATGATCCCCTAATGCTTGAATTATGTTTCTGATTTTTTGATTATTTTCCATATCTGTTCTCCCTCTGATTGTCAAATACTAAACTGTTTGTGCTTGTTCTGTTAAACCTGTCCATAAGTCTTTTAATTCATCTACAGGTCTGTTTGTCAGATTTTTAACACTATATTGTCTGTCTGCGAATAATTTGTCTTTTAGTCCTGACATATCAAGGTTGATTTCTGTGTTTCCGATTCTTTCAATTGTATCAAATACGTTAGTTGTGATTTTTTTACCGAAAGAAACAATTGAGTTCATTCTTGATTTGAATGCTTCATTAAAGTTGTTAATTCCGCTTACTACGGCAGAAGCGAATAATTTGCTTTTTTGTGCAATCATTTCAGTAGCTGATGTTTTGTTTGATGTTTCAAATACATCTGCTTGTATAACATTTCCTTTAAAACTTACGCCAAACGGATTTGTGTTTAAATTATTTGTCCTTGCTTGTTGTCTTTTTACTGCTATATTTTCGGCAGCTTTTGTTCTATGTAAACTGATTCTTCCTATTTCCATAATAGCCCTTTCTGTTATTAAAAAATACTCATTTGTACAATAAGGTTATCATATTTTCTATTTTTGGATATCATACTTTTGATGTAAAAATTGATGTAAATTTTAACAAAAACTTTAATAAATACATTTTTTACAGGAGTGCTTTTTGATATTTTTGTAAAGAAATATATACAAATATATATCTTAAAATTAAAGTTCAAAAAAAATATGCCGTTATTACAATCAGAGTTAAGAAAAAGGAAAAATATGAACGACTTGAACAAAATTCTAACTGAAAATTTAGAAAAGTTTTTTAACGGTTTAGCCGAGGATGTAGTTAAGGGTTTGCAAAATTACGAAAAAATTAATAAGTTAGCTTTTGAGGCAATTTAAACTTATTTTCTTATGTAACTAATGGTTCTTTTTGTGTTCTCTTTAATTCAGATACGGGTTATTTAACTTTTCGTGTTTAATGGTTGTCTTTGACCCGTGTCCCGGATATACAATTGTATCATCGGGTAATGGAAGTAATTTGTTCTTTATTGAAGAAATGAGTGAGTCTGTATCGCCGTCAATAAAGTCTGCTCTTCCTATGGAGTCAAGAAAAAGAGTATCACCTGAGAATAATTTCCCGTCAACATAATAACATAGTCCGCCTTTTGAGTGTCCGGGGGTTTCAAAAATCTGAATTTTTGTATCTCCAATGGTTAAATTTGTGTGTTCATCTATAAATTTTGTGGGTTTCAATGCCCCTATAGAGGATGAAAATCCCCATTGCTGCATTGTTTGTTCTAAATGTTCACAGTGGAATAAATCATTTTTACCAACGTAAACAGGAATATCGGGATAATTGTTTCTTATTTCAACTTCCCCTGCTATATGGTCAAAATGACCGTGAGTATTTAAAATATATTTTATTGTATAGCTTTGAGCTTCTATATCTTTTTTTATTCTTTCAAAACTTCCGCCGACATCAAAAATAACGGCTTCTTTTGATTTTTCATCCAAAAGTACATAAGTATTAACTTGCAGTGGTCCTGTGTGATATATTTTTACGTCCATAATTACGGCTCCTTATATATTGTCGTTATTCTGAATGCTTTTAGCTATTTCGTCAATTCGTTGAAGAGCTCTGTTTGCGAGCAATTCATTTTTTAATTTTTTATTTTTTCTAACTTTTTTATCCGTTTCCATTTCTGCCAGTATTCCCCAATTTGAGTTAATCGGCTGAAAAGAGGTATGTCCCGTAAAGGTTATATAGTGAGTTAATGCCCCTAACACTGTTTCAGATGGCAACTCCAGAAATTCTTTTCCTTCTATATATCTTGCCATATTTAAACCTGCAAGCAGTCCTGATGCTATTGATTCCGTGTACCCCTCTGTTCCCGTAATTTGTCCTGCAAAGAATATATTTGTATTTTTTCTTGATTGAAGCGTCGGATATAATACTTTCGGGCTGTTTATGAACGTATTTCTGTGCATAACACCATATCTTACAATTGAAGCATTTTCAAGTCCGGGGATTGATTGAATAAGTTCTTTTTGGCTGCCCCATTTTAAGTTTGTTTGAAAACCTACTAAATTGTATAAACTTGCACTTTTGTTATCTTGCCTTAACTGTACAACCGCATAATTCTCAACGCCTGTTCTGTCATCAACCAATCCGACAGGTTTTAACGGTCCAAAACGCAACGTATCAATTCCTCTTGAGGCAATAACTTCAATCGGAAGACAAGATTCAAAGAACTTTGCATTCTTTTCAAATGTTTTTAATTCTATTCTTGGAGCATTTATTAATATGTTATAAAATTTTTCGTACTCCTCTTTATTCATCGGACAGTTGATATAATCCGCATTACCTTTGTTATATCTGTTTAAATAAAATGCTTTATTAAAATCAATTGAATCTTTTTCTATAATCGGTGCAATCGCATCAAAAAAGTATAAATAATCTTCGCCGATAAATTCTCTGATTTTTTCGGTTAAATCAGGTGATGTTAAAGGACCTGATGAAATAATTGTGGGAATTGATGTATCAATCTCCGTAATTTCTTCTCTTATTATATTTATATAAGGATTATTTTCTATTAATTCGGTAACTTTTTCGGAAAAAAGTTCTCTGTCAATAGCTAATGCTCCGCCTGCAGGAACTTGAACTTCGTGTACAATCGGCATTAAAACAGAACCCAGTTTTTCCATTTCATGTTTTAAAAGTCCTGACGCATTTGAAATGTCATAAGAACCCATACTGTTAGAACAAACAAATTCTGCAAATTTATCTGTTTTATGAGCTCCTGTTTGAATTTTGGGTCTCATCTCATATAAATCCGCATAAATTTTTGCTTTGGCTAATTGAAGAGCTGCCTCGCTCCCTGCTAAGCCCCCTCCTATTATTCTTACTCTTTTCATATTATTCTTTCTTTTTTTTCTTGATTATCTCATAAAAAATGTTGTAATATTAGATTATGGATAATAATATTAAAATTTTGTTATTTGATATAGATGAAACATCAAAAGTCCTTATTGAAAACTACATAAGGGAGCTTACTTTTGACTGTTCTTTTTCGAAATTTAATGATTTTGAAGAAGAGTTAATTCCGAAAGATAATTCTAAAAAAGTTATTATAGTTAATATCTGCGGAAGTAATTTATCTGTTCTTAACAAAATAAAAGCACTTTCAACAAATAAAAATTATTATTTTATAGTTATTTCTTATGATAAATCTGCGGATTTACATGTGAAAGCACTAAGAACAGGTGCGAAAGAGTTTTTATATAAACCTGTTATAAAAACAGACTTCTTATTTACTCTTCAACAGTTTTATAAAAAAGAAATAATGAATTCCTCTAATGATGAAAAATCTATGCTCGGTTCTGTTTTTTCTGTTGCGGCAAATACAGGCAAAACTTTCTTTGCATTCAATCTTGCAAAAGAAGTTGCTGATGTGGCAAATGAAAAAGTCCTATTGATGGATTTTAATAATAATTTAAATGATATTTCCACCAGATTAAATGCAAATTTTGAATATTCAACAACTTATATGATTGATAAATCTGTAAAAGAGGGTTTTGAAATAAATAAACATATTTACAGATATGACAAATCTTTATTATATATTATGGGAAACGGAGTTTTTCGCTATAATTATAAATATAACGAAGATGTATTTAAGGCGTTTTTGGGAATTGTAAAACAAAATTTTAAATATATTCTTATTGATGCAAATCCTGAAATGACAGACTTGAATAAGTCTTTACTAAAGAAATCTGATGATATTTTCTTTATTGTAGAGCCTGCTGTTTCGATGTTTTCCGAATTATTTCCTAAATTTGGAGATGTTGTTTATGATAAGCGTGCAAAAATAATACTGAACAAGTATTCGGCTGCTAAACATGAAAAATTACTTCCGTCTTTAACTGCAAGGATTCAAAAAAATATTTATATGAAAATACCGAAAAATTACATTGCAACAAATGCTTCTATTGTAAGCTATAAATCGTTGAAAGAAATCACGCCTGAACTGGATATTGTTGCAGTTTACAACCAACTTGCAAATGCAGTAATAAAGAGAGATTAATATGAATTTTAGAGAACGTATCGGCAATACTGACAGTTTTAAAATAACAGATAACGGAATTAACTATAATTCAAATGAAGATATTATGGTTATGAGTTTTTTTCAAAGAGATGAAGAAGCCGAAAAAATCTTGAGAAGAATATTAATCGGGAATAAAAACGTAATTTTATTATCCCGTAAAGATGTTGATAATAATTTGCTTTGTTTTTACGTTAGAAAATTCATTTCTAAAAATGAGTCGGTTGAGATTTTGCAAAATGTTAAAGATGATGTGGAATTTGTTTCCGCTTCTAAGGTAATTATCCCAAACCCGTCTATTCAGGATGTAATTAAACTGTTTGAGTTGATTTTATGTGATTATAAAACGTTCATTTGGACAATGAATGTTAAATCATTCGGTAAAATAATTGAAACGCTTGAGACTTTAATATTATTAAATACAAACAATTTAACGCAACAAAATGCAAGGCATTTAATCGGTTCATCCGATTCTTGCTTGGTATATTTTGATACGGATGAAACAGGCATTTATTATATTTCCGATATTGCAACAATTGAATATGATGAAGATGTAAAATTAAAAACTCTTTTTTCAAAATACGAAGAAATTGATGATGATATTGAAGAAGAGAATAAAACAGTCAGTGAAGATATTGTTACTGTAAATAATTCTGCGGATAGTGTTTTATATGACAGCCAAAATAAAGACGTAAAAACACAGGAAGATAAACAAGATTCTCTTAATGATGAGTTAATTGACAGTGCTATTCAATTAATAAAATCAATGGATAAAGAACCCGTAATTCATAGTGAGAAAGAAGCCGTTCAACAAGATATTATAGAAACCGAAGATGAAGATTCATCAAATAATACGATTGTTGAAGAAAAAATTGAAGAAGAGCAGGTTGATAATAATTCTGCAGATGGTATTGTAGAGCAAACTGATGACGAAGATTTAGAAGTTGATGTTACTCCAAGTGAAGTTGTAATTGATTTAGAGGAAGAGGTTCTTCCGTCGGAAGAAAATATTCGACCTGATGATATTGCCGAAGATAAAGACATTGTTATTGAAGAAAATACAACTAAAAAAATAAATAAATATAAGCAATTAAAAGAAAAAATAAAAATGAGAAAATTTTCAGAACAGTAAATCATTCAAATAATTGATTATTATAAAACCAAATACTCTTTAAAGGGTTTAAGGCTGTTCTTTAAATATAATTTGAAAATTCAGGTATTTATTAATCTAAAGATTTAGATTAATAAATACATCTTTTAACATAGTTTAATTCATCTTTCTGTGGATGAGATGCTCCCTTACGACATGTAATATAAGAATATAGAGCATGAGTTTTACAGAGGGGCGAGCGTGTATATGAGGAATACTGAATTTAACAAAAAAATTAAGATTATTTTAGTTGATGACAATTTTGATCATTTATTAGGTATCAGAGAACTGATTAATCTTGAAACAAATTTTGAAGTAATTGCAACTGCAACAAACGCAAATATTGCAATTAACTTAGTAAAAAAATATCAACCTGATGTTGTTTTAATGGATATTAACATGCCTGAAAAAGACGGATTAACGGCAATCAGCGAAATCGAAAGATTGGATTTGGGAACAAAAATTGTAGCCTTAACAGGATATGATGATCCTGATTTAATCTTTAGAGCTATGAAAATCGGAGCAAAAGGCTATATCTTAAAGACTATGGCTTCTGCTCAATTGATTTATGCAATTGAAGAAGTAATGCAAGGTAAAATTTATTTACCTGCCGGGTTATCTTCTCGCTTCTTTGAATATTTCCAAAAAACATTTAAAGAAGAAATAAATAATTCAGCTCAAGAAGAAAATTTACTTCAATTCTTAACTCAAAGAGAAGAAGAAGTTTTGGAATTATTAACTCAAGGTGTTACATACAAAGGTGTTGCAAAACAATTATTTATAAGTGAAACAACCGTAAAAACTCACGTTAATAATATTTTTCAAAAATTGCAAGTTAATGACAGAACACAAGCTGTATTATATGCAATCAATAATGGATTTTTAAACAGAAAAAAGTTAAAGATGGCTATATAGTCGCATTATGAAAAAATTGTTTAATACACTGCACAAATATATTTTAGACCATTCTGTAAAAGATTATACGAAAGAGACTGTAAACGGTCTCTTTCGTGCGATTATAGAACCGATTTGTTCTAATCAGAAATTTAAAGCTCTTGTTCTTTTAAAATTAGAGAGCATTGAGGGTAAAAATTCTATCCTTCAACGCTTAAATTTTTCGGGAGCGAAAATTGTTTCATATTGTGATTGCCTGCAAGCACAAAAAATAAATAATTCTCAAATTAATGATATATGGAAAAATACTGAGTTTATTATTGCCCTCGGAGGAAGATATTCCGCTGCTATGCTTTGGGATTATTCTCTCTCGGAAGAAAATGATAAAACTCCTGTTTGCCTTTTATATAATTCTAAGTTGATTACAGAAATAGCAAAATGTATATCTGAAAATTCAAATTTTGATTTTAAAGATTATTTATCTCAATTTACACCGGACAGACGTGAAAATTTGGTATTAAACAATGCAATAAATAATATTGCGGAAATATTAAACGATAAGAATGAAGAACTGATATTAAAAGAAGCGGAAGGTAACAGTTTGCAGGATAGTGATGAAACCCTAAAAACCGTACAAACTGTAGCTGAAAAGGCAAAATTTATTGCTCACGAAATTAAAAATAATTTGTCTATAGTGAATTTATATTTAACAATTGTAAAAAAGAGATTGGAAAAAGTTTCTTTTGATGAAGAAGTTAAAAACTCTTTGGATAACGCTGTAAGGAATATAGAAAATTCCTCTGAACATATTTCTTATTTGATTAACGATTTAAGATGTTTAGCTAAAACATATATTTCGGAATTTAATTTGAAAGATGTAATTTTAAATACTGTTTCTTTGTGCGAAGAAAAGGCAAAAATATCTTCAATTGAAATTAATGTTGAAAAAGTACCTGATATTACAATTTCTGCTGATAAGGCAAAAATAGAATGTGCAATCATGAACATAATTTTTAATGCTATTGAGGCCGGAAAAGATTTTGGAAAGATTGTTGTAAAAACGAATATTGATAATAATTCGGTTTCAATTATTATTTCAAATAACGGAAAAGAAATCCCCACTGATATTCAAGAAAAAATATTTGTACAGGATTTTTCAACAAAGCAAAGCGGAAATGGAGTCGGGCTTGCTTTTTGCAAAAAACAACTTCAACTGACAGGCGGTGATATTATTCTTCTAAAATCTACCGAAAAAGAAACTGCTTTTGAAATAAAAGTAAAATGTCCTCCGGATGGGGAATCTTTTTAATAGGTTTTACAAAACCGCAACCGGAGTGCTACTCACTAATTTTCAGTTGTATATCTTTTCTCTATTTCTTAAAACTCCTTTAGAGAGTTTTTTGTCTACTATTTCGGATACACATCAAATCCTCTCCTATGAGGAGAGGGTAGGGGTGAGGTGACGACTATTTTAAGTATTCTTTGTCCAATAAATAAAGCCCTTGCGACCCTGAAACAAGTTCAGGGTGACATGTATTAAAGAATAATGGTGGACTACCCAGTCTCATGTCATTCTGAAAGATTAGAAAAGCAAGCGTTAGCGTAGTTTTTCAATCTGTTCAGAAACTCATTGATTTTGAATTCAAAAGATTTTATTAATGTTTTGATAAATATTTAAAACCCTAAAATCGATTTACGACTTTAGGGTTTTAGTTCTAATATAATTTATTATATTTTTATTCTTCTGTATTCGGGATTTCTTCTGTTTTTGGTTCTGCAATTTCTTCTTTTGGTTTAGCTGATTCTGCTTTTGCTTCATTTTGCACGTTTAGAAGTTCTAATTCTCTTTTGTGTTTGATATGACCTTTAACGCCTTTGTAAATTGCAACCCCTGCTGCAACTACTGCTGCAACACCGGCTGCTATACCTATATGTTTGAGATTAGCAACTCTTTTCATTACAGTTTCGCCATTTTTATCAAGAATAGCTTTCCCTTGCTCATCAAGAACTTTTTTTGCAGGTGCAAAGAAATCTTTTACGGCATTAGGTATTAATTTAGAAAATGCCATACCGACAGTTCCAACGCTACCGATAACTTTTGTAGATGCTCCAACAACACTGTCTGTAGTTTTATTTACACTATCTGCAACAGTATCAACTGTTCTTGTAAATTCATCAGCTTTTTGTTCTATTTCAGCTGCACTTATTTTTTTTTCGGGTTCTATATTTTCCTGAACTCCTTTAAAGGATACAGAATTCATAGATATACTATTCATAACAGACCACCTTTTATTTCTTACTTTTCGTATATATAAAGTTGCAAAAAACTTAAAAATTGCCAATATTTCATATATTGTAAACATATATTAAGTTAAATTTTCGCATAAAAAAAGAGGGCATAAATGCCCTACTGTCTGGAATTAAGAATAGTTGGAAGTATGAAAAAGATATTATTATATAACTAAATAAACGGTTCTTTTGCAATTAACCAAATTACCTAATTAAAAACTACCCAACTTACCGGTATTAAATTATGATTAAGTGCATATAATACACTTAATACCTAAAAGTGCATAAATATTGAATTTTAAAAATTTAATATTTTCATAATATTTAGGTATTGACAAAATTATTTTTTAATTCATAATAAAAGTATAAAATAAAGTGTACTTAAAACACTTTACGAAAGAGAGGTAAAAATGAAAATCAATTCAATAAATACCGCATACAATTACAATAACAAGTATAACACAGCTTTTAAAAGAACAGCTGTTCCTTATCCTGAATATAGATCTGCTTACAATGTTACACAAAAAGATTCGGTTATAGATACATTAATAAATAAAATTTCAAATTTATTCAGCCCTGAAATAACAAAAGAAGCAGTAAACATTAAAAAGAATATTAATACAGTTTTCGAAACTTCAAAAAAAAACTTGAAACCTAATAAATCAGTAAGTGCAGAGCAAGCACTCTTATCAGTGCTTGCCTAATCTTCTTTTTCATTGAGAACCCACTTTTTTCTAAGCCCCCATTGAATAATTGTTAAAATAAATATAAATATAAAAAGAATATATGCTATTGATGAAGCCTTTCCTATATTAAACAATTCAAATGCGTTTGAATATAACCAATAAACCAATACATTTGTAGAGTTTTCAGGTCCGCCTCGGGTCATTAAGTATATTAAATCAAAGATTTGAAATGAACTTATTGTCGTTATTAAAATTACAAAAAATATTGTGGGAGATAAAAGCGGTAATGTAATATTAAAGAATGTTTTAATCTTATTTGCTCCGTCAATTTCAGCGGCTTCAAAAACTTGCGAACTTAACGATGAAAATCCCGAAAGCAGTATAATCATGTTGTAGCCTATCAATTTCCAAACAGAAACAAATATAAGTACGCCCATTGCTAAACCGGAGTCATAAAGCCATTTTATGTTGATTTTTAATAAAGAATTTACAAGCCCTATATTAGGGTCAAAAATCCACTGCCATATCATTGCAATTACAATCATCGGTGTAATAAAAGGAAGAAAATAAGAGGTTTTAAAAAATCCTTTTCCTCTTATTGCAGAATTCAAAACAGACGCTAATATCAGAGGAATTAATGTTGCAAAAAATGTTACACAAACCGCATACCAAATTGTGTTTTTGAAAATAAACCAAAATTCTTTTGATTGAATTAAATCAATATAGTTATTTAATCCCACAAATTTTAAGTCGCCGATTAAATCCCAATCCGTAAAACTTAGCATAAAAGAAAATACAGACGGTAAAAAAATAAAAATTGCACACCCTAAAACAGACGGAATGAGAAAAAGATACATTGTTTTCTTTTCCTCATTATTTATAAGATTTTTTACAAATTTTTTAAGCATTTTCTTTACTATTAGTATAAATTACAATTATATTCTATAATAAATTATATACATTTTATAAAATTACAACAAGGATATAAATATGGCGACAACATCAAATTTTAGTGCCTTTGGCAAAAATGATATCAGAGGAATATATGGAAAGGACGTAACAGAGGAGTTATTTTACTATACGGGGAAAGGTTATGTAAGATATATTGAAGAAAAGACAGGCTTGAAACCGAGTGATATATGGGTAACAATTTCACGGGACGCAAGGTTACATTCCGAGTCTCTTGCAAAAGTTTTAACAAAAGGAATTGTTCACATGGGTGCAAACGTAATTAATTTAGGCATTGTTCCGACTCCGATGGGATATTATTCCGAATTTGCTTCATATCCCGAACAAATTGCCGACGGAGTTAAAATTTCAGGTGCTTTAATTGTTACGGCAAGCCATAATCCGCCAGAATACAACGGCTTAAAAATAACTTTTAACAAAGCAACTTTAGGTGAAAGAGAAATTAAAGAAGTAAAAGAATATACAATTGAGGAAACAACAAATGATATAACGTCTGTTAAGCATGGGGAATTAAGACTTTACAATTTAATTCCGCAATACTGTGAGACTCTTACAAAAATGTTTGCAAGAGTAGGTGAGGGCTTGAAAATTGTTGTTGACAGTGCAAACGGAACTGCAGGTGTAGTTGCTCCGAAATTATACAGAGATTTAGGGTGCGAAGTTGTTGAATTATACTCTGAGCCTGATGGAAATTTTCCTAACCATCACCCGAACCCGAGTGATTTTTCAACATTAAAAGATATTCAAGCAAAAGTAAAAGAAGTAAATGCCGACTTAGGTATTGCGTTTGACGGAGATTCCGACAGACTTGGCATTATTGACTCAGGGGGCAATATTTTAACCGGGGATAAACTTCTTTATATTTATGCTCAAGATGTAATAAAAAATCTTGCTATAAGAGGCGAAAAACCTGTTATTGTTTCGGAAGTAAAATGTTCTCAAGTTTTATATGATGAAATTAATGCCCAAGGCGGTATTGCAGTTATGGCAAAGACAGGTCATGGTTTTATAAAAGCAAAAATGAGAGAAGAAAATGCGGTTATAGCGGGAGAAATGTCCGGTCACATGTTTTTTAAAGACAGATATTACGGGTTTGATGACGCTGTTTATGCAGGTTGCAGAATTATTGAAATTGTTGCAAAAAATAAATTAAAAAATCCTAAATTCAAATTGGGTGATTTGCTTGAACCGTTTAATAAAGTTTGTACTCTTAACGAAGTCAGACACAAATGTAAGAACGATCTGAAAAAAGCAGTTTTAGAAGAAGTAAAAAAAGAAATACAAAATAACCGGAATATTTTCGGAACAAAAATTAACGATATAGTAACTATAGACGGGTTGAGGATAATTTTCCCCGACGGCTTTGCTTTAATAAGACAAAGTAATACCGAACCTGTTTTTACTCTTCGTTTCGAAGCGAAAACGGAAGAAAAAGCAACTCATTATAAAAATGTAATGGTTAATTTGTTAGACGATATTATAAAAAAACTTTCCAACAGAGAGGAACAATGAAAGCATCATTAATTTCAAAAATTGTTATAGTCTTATGCGTTTTATGCCTTATTGTCGGGATATTTTTCATTGATAAAGATGAACCTTATTTCGGAAGTTCGGATAAAAAATCCGGAAAAACAAGCTCTAATAAGATTGCGGTTATGGAGCTTGAAGGCGAAATAGAATCTTCATACGGAGAAAATTTCTTTGGCGGAGAATACAATGCTTCTGCACTTTTGAAATCGTTAATAAATTCAAAAATAGATAATGATATAAAGGGGGTTATTATAAAAATAAATTCCCCAGGCGGAACGGTTGCTATGTCGCAGAGTATTTATAATCAAATTATGAAAATAAGACAAGAAAAACCGGTTGTTGTTGTACTTGATGATACTGCAGCAAGCGGTGCGTACTATATTGCATCTGCCGCTGACAGAATAATTGCTCAAGGTGGCACTCTGACGGGCAGTGTAGGTGTAATTTTTTCTTTTATGGACTTTCATGAGCTTTTAACAAATAAACTTTTTGTTGACTCTGTCGTTATCAAAAGCGGAAAGTATAAAGATTTAGGCTCTCCGACAAGGGCAATTACAAAAGAAGAAAAGGCATTAATGCAGGACGTTGTAAATGATTCTTATAACCAGTTTGTAGAAGCAATTATCAATGGAAGAGTACAAAGAAATGATAAATACTCCGCAGAAAAAACCGTGTTAACCGAATCTGAACTGAGAAAGTATGCGGACGGTCGTATTTTTACCGGACGTCAAGCAAAAAAAATAGGATTTGTTGATACAATCGGAGATATAGATACAGCTAAAGATATAATTGAAAAAATGGCACAAGAGAAATATAACAATAATTATAGTGCCAAATTGGTAAAATATTCGGAAAAAAGTTTATTTAGCGAATATTTCTTTAACTTCAACGAATACGGTTCTAAAACAAACTTAAATCTGAAAAACATAATTCCGACAAGTATGAGATTAAGCAGAAAGCCTTTATATTTATGGGAATAACAACTGAAAAATATTTTGAATATATATACTCCGTAATATTTTCACCCAAGAGTTTTTTTGAAGATGAAAATATTCAAACTTCTGCAAGACTTTCAATAGGTACGGTAGTTATAGTTACACTGTTTACTCAAATTGCGATAGCGATATCGAAAAATACAATATTTGAAACATTTTTTGTGTTGTCTTTGTTGTGGAAAGTGTGTTTCACTGTAGTTTGCTGGTTTATTACAGGGTTATTTTTTGAGTATATTGCTAAAATTTTTGACAAAAATGGCGGACTAAGCAAAATTCTTTTCTACTCTGCATTTGCAGCAGTACCGTTTATTTTCTTTGCTCCGCTTGATATTTTGAAAAATATGGGTTCCATAGGCTTTATTATAGGTTCAAATGCTGAAATCTTATTGTATTTATGGATAATTTATTTGTATGCAAATGCAGTTAAATCAGCTTACGGGATAAGTTTGACCGGAGCATTTATGCTAATATCGGTTCCGTTTATCGGACTATTTTTTGCATTCTCTTGGACAATTGGCTTTTTTACGAAACTTTGGTATATTTTCTCAATATAGAGATATGATTATGAAAAAACTGATTACAATTTTAATAGTATTACTAATAACATCACTGCAAGGCTTTGCAGTTGCTCCTGCTACAATAGGAGAGCTTGAAACTACCGTTTTCGGATATGAAAATAAATCCGAATCAGATATTAAACGTGTTGAAAATATTGAAGAATATTTATATGGCGAGAAGAAACAAGGAAACATAACTTCAAGGATAGAGTCTATTCAAAATGATATCGGTTATGTTAATAAAGAATCGCTTTATAAAGCTGCCGAGAAACAAAAAGCGGAACAGATTAAACAAAGAGAGCAAAAAGAAATTGAAAGAATTCAATCCATAAAAGAAGATTCTTCCGTAGATTATCCGATTGTTGATAAAATGGAGCAAACTATTTTTAATCAGGATTATAAAAAAGAAAATATATATAAACGTTTAGACCGACTTGAAACAAAGGTATTTCAGAAAACAAGTCAGAAATTAGCGTTAAATGACAGGGTTGATAACTTATCCTCCGTTATTTTGCCAAGAAAACAGCAAATAAAAGATGATTATGGCAGTTATGCAAATCAGGCAATGAATGATTATAATGCACAACTTCCGAGTGTAAACACACAATCTGTGCCGTTTCAACTTGCGGTACTGGAGCAAGATATTTTGAAAACAACTTATAATAACGATAATATTTCAACAAGACTCGGACGACTTGAACAAAGTCTTTTCAACAGAACATTTGCAACCGATAATGATCTGCAAAGATTGCAAAGAATTGCGGTTACTTATGAGGCAAAACAAAACAGTTATAAATATGAAAACAACAGAAAAATGCAAAATATGGCAACTGTTTCACAGTTTGGCGGCATATTATTAATGATTCTTGCAATGTTATTGTAATTTATTCAATTTTCATTGTATCAAATATGCTGTTAGGCTGATTATCCGCTTTGTTATTATTTGTTTTATCAACATTACCTTTTTTATTGCTTCTCAATTTATCAACCATTGATTTAGCACCCTCACTGCCAAGTGAATAACCGAGCAATGAAGCACAAACGAATGCAAAACCTTTTACAAACGGTAATAAGACTTTTATGGCTTTATTGTTAGAGTAGTTGCTTGAACAAAATGATTGTAACTTGTTCAGTCCTTGTTCAGCTGCATTTTCAAATAAGTACATAACACTTATCCCGCCGGCTTCCGAACAGGCTGTACGAACTTTATCTTTTGACCTTACGGTATTTAAAATTCCGGAACAAATAATTAAAGGATATACAATTTTTTTGCCGGTATTTGCAACAGATGAAACATTAGTACGAATTCCTTCCATGTGATTAGATAAGTATTCTATAAATCTTACCGGGAGAGAACCGTCTTTAAATCTTTTTCTGCTTTTTTCGGCAAGCCCTGTCATTAAAACAGGTGTAGCAAGGGCAGTTGCAGCATTCAAAGTTCTGATACCTTGGATACCTGCAATTCCTTCACGAAATATATTATTATCTTTTTTGCCTGTTTCGTGATTTTTAACTGCGAAATAAGCACAAGAAACACCATTCGGCATGACTTTTTATTCCTTACTTAAATATATAAAAACAATTTTTTTGAAAAAATTTCTATTTTTAGCAAAATAGTTTACAAAATTAACATTCTATTCACCGAAACATAAATTCATGAGAAAATATAAATCAGTATAGTTATTGGGGGAGAAAAAAATGAAAGACAAGACTTTTTTAATGATTCCCGGACCCACACCGGTACCGGAGAGAGTATTACTCGAAATAGCAAAACATCCGATGGGACACAGAAGCAGTGAATTCTCATCAATATTGGAATCCGTTTACTCCGATTTAAAATATGTTTTCCAAACTAAAAACGATGTTTTAGTTTATACTTCCAGTGGTACAGGTGCAATGGACGCAGCTCTTTCAAACTTAATCAACCCCGGTGATAAAGTATTATGTTTAGTTATCGGAAATTTTGGTCAAAGATGGGCAAAAATTGCAAAAGCACTTGGAGCTGATGTTGATACAATTGAGGTCGAAAGCGGTAAAGCTATTAATCCTGAGGACGTTAAGAAAAAATTAGCGGCTGATGTTAATAAAGAGATTAAACTTGTTACAATGACTCAAAATGAAACCTCGACAGGGGTTACAAACGATGTAAAAACTATTGTTTCTTATATTAAAGAACATGGTGCATTATCAGTTGTTGACGGGGTTACAAGTTTAGGCGCAATTGAATGTAAAATGGATGAATGGGGCATTGATGTTCTTGTTTCAGGTTCTCAAAAAGGCTTTATGATTCCGCCGGGATTAGCATTTTTAGCTGCAAGCGAAAGAGCATGGACTGTTCAAAAAGAATGCAAAAGACCTGATTTTTACTTTAACTGGGAAACAAACAGAAAATCCGTCATTGCAAACTCAACCGCATTTACTCCTGCAGTCAGCTTAATCGCAGGGTTAAAAGTTGCTCTTGAAATGATGAAAGAAGAAGGACTTGATAATATAATTGCTCGCCACTCTAAAATTGCAAGAGGTTTAAGAACTGCATTAAGAGCAATCGGTTTAACTTTATTTGTTGAAGATGATTCAATCGCAAGCACTTCTATTACGGCAGTACTTCCGCCTGAGGGAGTAAGTGTACCTGATATCAGAAAGGTTATGAAAAAAGACTATGATATTGTTGTTGCAAACGGACAAAACCAATTAAAAGATAAAATATTCAGAATGGGTACGTTAGGTTTTGTATCAGAACGTGATGCAATTACTGCAGTAGGTTCACTTGAAGCAACTCTTCACAAACTCGGATACAAGTTTGAATTAGGAAAAGGTGTTGCAACTTTGATTGAATATTTAAACAAATAAGAGGTAAAAATGAAAGTATTAATTACGGATAAAATTAATGAAGCAGCAGGTAAAATTTTAGAGGGAACGGCTGATGTTGATTTTCTTCCTACTATGAGCGAAGATGAACTTGCTGAAAAGATAAAAGATTATGACGCTTTAATGGTTAGAAGCCAAACAAAAGTTACAAAGAAAATTCTTGAAGCGGGTAAAAATCTTAAAATTGTGGGTAGAGCAGGTGTTGGTGTTGATAATGTTGATATAGAATCGGCAACTCAAAACGGTATAATCGTTGTAAATTCCCCCGACGGAAACACAAATGCGGCAGCAGAACACACACTGGCTTTAATGCTTGCAATGTCAAGAAATATCCCTGCGGCAGCTCAATCTGCCAAAGAGGGCAAATGGGAACGCTCTAAATTTACAGGGGTTGAGGTTTTCGGTAAAACTTTAGGAATTATAGGTTTTGGTAAAATCGGCAGGCATGTTGCAGCAGTAGCACAAGCATTGGGAATGAATGTTATAGTTTCTGACCCTTATACAACAAGAGAAGCCGTAGAAAAACTCGGTGCAAAATATGTTTCAAGTTTGGATGAATTTTGGGGATTATGTGATTACATAACAATTCACACTCCAAAAACAAAAGAAACAACTGCTTTGATTAATAAAAACACTTTAAACAGAATGAAAAAAGGGGTAAGAATAATTAACTGTGCAAGAGGCGGAATTATTGATGAAGCGGCATTAAGAGAAGCTCTTGAATCAGAGCAGGTTAAAGCGGCAGCAATTGACGTATTTGAAACGGAACCTGATATCACGGCATCACCTCTATATGGTTGCGAAGCAAATATAGTTATGACTCCGCATTTAGGGGCAAGCACAACGGAAGCTCAATTTAATGTAGCTATTGACGTAGCTGAACAAATCAAATCGGTTTTAACGGGCGGAAGTGCAAAAGCTGCAATAAATATTCCTGCATTAAAGGCTGATATTTTAGAACCTGTAAAAGAGTATATGCAATTAGCAGAAAATTTAGGACAATTAGTTCAGCAAATTTCAAAAGGAAATTTGAAAGATATAAAAATTACCGTTAACGGAAATTTATCAGAGTTAAACGTGGCTCCGCTTGAAGTAGCCGTTCAAAAAGGTGTATTTTTCGCAACGGCAGACAGTGTAAACTTTGTCAATGCTCCTATTATTGCAAAACAAAGAGGCATTAACGTTGTTACGTCAAAATCTCAAAAAGATTGCACTTTCTTGGGCTCAATTTCAGTTACGTTGACTGCAGATTCTGACGAAAACACTGTAACAGGTGCGTTAATTGCTCAAAATATGCCGAGAATAGTAAAAATTAACGATTATAATATGAGTATTGAGGCAGAAGAACACATGTTGATTGTTCCTCACGAAAATAAACCGTCAATGATTGCTAAAGTAGCTGCAGTAATCGGCGAACATAATATCAATATTAACAGAATGCAAGTTGCTCAAAAATCAAACCAAAAAGACAACGTTTCAATAATGATTATAACAATCGATAGAGATGTTGATGAAGCAACTCTTCAAACAATAAATAAAATTGACGGCATTCAAAATGCTCAATATATAAAATTAAATGCTTAAATTTTTTAATTTTAGACATAAAAAGACCTTGATAATTCACCAAGGTCTTTTTTAGTGTTATAACTATTTATTTTCGTTATGACCTTCAATATATCCTCCCTTAGCGGCAAAAAGTCTACTCATGGAGGGAAGCGCTGCTGCTAAAACTGTTGTTCCTGCTAATATAGCTGCTTTTGCAGGAGTCGGTAAACTTGTGAACTTTCCACCGATTTTTGTTTTTTTAACAACTTCTTTTAAATTTTTATCTGATATGGTTACTTTTGCAAGTGCATTTCCTGCTTTTGAGATTATTCCTTTTGCGAAGTTATTTGCTTTTGTGGAACAACCTGTTGCAATTGCGACTGTTCCTGCAACTGTACCTGCTGCAAGGGTGATTTTTGCGGTATCTTTTATTTCTTCTTTTGTTATGTCAGCTAAAGTTTTAGCTTTGCCTTTTTCATCTAAATTTGGGTTTGAAACTATGTGAGCAATTGACCCCGTAGCCCCAACAGGTTTCTTTGCCAGTTTACATGCTGCATAACTTCCTCCAGCTGCCAATGTATAACCTGCAATAAATCCTGCTATTCTTGCTTTTGAAATATTCATATTAATTTCCCTTCCTTTACTTACTTTACATTTGAACTGTATGACCTTATAAAACAAATGAAGATTTAAAATTTACTAAAATCAAATTATTGTTAAGAAACATTAAAATAAAAATAAGTATGATAAGATAGAGAAAACAATTGAATAGGTGTGATATGTTTCAAAAATTAAAAGAAAAAATTTTATTAAATATTATAAAAACAACTGTAAAAGCATATTTTTTTAATAGAAAAGCTAACAAAGAATATAGCTATATTCCGCCATCAGGGAAGTGTATAGGGGTTGAGGAGCTTCAAAATATGATTGAGGCTTCACTTGATATGTGGCTTACGGCAGGGCGTTTCAATAAAAAGTTTGAGCAAAAAATTAAAGATTTTTTAAGCGTAAAATATTGTTTAACCGTAAATTCAGGTTCAAGTGCAAATCTTCTGGCACTTTCAGCATTAACTTCTCCTCTCTTAAAAGAGCGTCAATTACAAAAAGGTGATGAGGTAATAACAGTTGCAGCAGGCTTCCCGACCACCATAAACCCTGTCATAATTCTTGGAATGGTACCTGTTTTTGTTGATTGCGAGATTGGTACATACAATATAAAAATTGATGATATTGAAAATGCTATAACAGAAAAAACAAAAGCCGTAATTATTGCCCATACGTTAGGAAATACGTTTGATTTAGAAAAAATAAAAGAATTGTGCGAAAAGTATAATTTATGGCTGATAGAGGACAATTGTGATTCTTTAGGTTCAAAATATAATGATAAATTCACAGGAACGATAGGTGATATCGGAACATTAAGTTTCTACCCCGCACACACTATTACAACAGGTGAGGGCGGAGCTGTAATTACAAACAATCAGGTTTTAAAAAAAATTATGCAATCTTTTAGAGATTGGGGACGGGATTGTTGTTGTGAAACGGGTCATGACAATGCTTGTAACAACAGATTTGGTCAAAAATCAGGGGAATTGCCGTTTGGGTACGATCACAAGTATGTGTATTCACATGTCGGATACAATTTTAAAATGACAGATTGGCAAGCTGCTATCGGATGTGCTCAAATCGAAAAGTTAAATGATTTTATAGAAAAGCGTAAGAGAAATTTTAATCTTTTGTATGAGAAATTATCTGATTTACAAGAATTCTTAATCTTGCCAAAAGCAACAATAAATTCAACTCCTGCGTGGTTTGGTTTCATTATATCCGTAAAAGAAAATATGAGTTTTACAAAGCAGCAACTGGTAGAATATCTTGAAGAAAACGGAATAGGAACAAGACAACTTTTTGGCGGAAATATTTTAAGGCAGCCTTACTTTGTAGAAAATGACATAAAGCTAAGAATAAATAACAGCTCGATATTGTCATCAAAAGATTTGACGGAAAATGATTATAAACAGCTTCCGAATACAGAATTTATAATGAATAATTCTTTTTGGGTCGGAGTTTATCCTGCTCTCGGAGAAAGAGAAATAAATAAAATATCGAATTTCATTCATACGTTTATTGAAATAAAAAATAAAAAGCAGTAACGGCATTGTGTTTATTATTCTGATTGGGAATATGATAAAAGATTTATTAGCCGGTTTAGTAATATACAAGTGCAAGGAAATCGTAGTATTATAGGGTAAATTGTGTTAGTAAAAATATGCAAAAGATGGGTAAGAGAATGTATTACGATGAAAATAATGAGTATAAAGAATATTATAAAAAATCACCTGTTAAACCCGAATATGAAATTATATTGTTATTTATATTAATATTTCTTATCACTGCATTATGCTTTCCGACTTTTTATAATATTTATAAAAGATCAGTTGCTCAATATGAACTCAATAAGAATCCTCACGTTTTAATTGAGCAAGTAGAAGTCGGCAACAGATAAGTATGTAGGTTGGGTTTTAACCCAACAGAAACAAAACGGGTGATGAGAAATGTTGCGTAAGATATAATTATAAAATTTTAGGATTAAATGGTGTTATGATTAGAATTTAAAGCACAAATATTAAGAAATCTTATTAAATATACAAGGATAAGAAAAAAAATAGTATCATAGTAAAAATTATGTTAGGGGATATCTGCAAAAGGGGTATGAAATGTACGAAAAGGAATATGAAGAGTACAAAAGATTAGTTAAAAAAAATAATCGAGATTTGAAGTGGATATTAGCGATAATGTTCATTGCTACATTATTGTTTCTATCAACTTGTTACGACATATGTAAACGAGCTGTAGCTCAATATGAACTCCAAAAGAATCCTCACGTTATAATTGAGCAAGTAGAAGTCGGCAATAAATAAGTGTTTTATGAGAATAGTGGAGAAATCTAAATGAATGATAAAAAAGGGAAAAGTGTAAAAAAATATTGTGGTAGAAATGCAACATTAAAAATAAAGTTATTATCATTATTTGTAGTAGCTATAATTTCTATTTTTTCTTTAAATGAGGTATTTGCAATGGATAGCATAAAAAAAGAACTTTATACAAAATATTCATTTAAAAGAATGCCAAATTTTGTAGTTCCAAGGTCATTTGGGGCAACTGCTACTGTTTTACAAGATGGGAACGTCCTTTTTACCGGAGGATTTGTTTCCCGCCTCAATTCAACAAATTCTACAGAGGTTTATAGTCCTATTAAAAATAAATTTTTAAAATTACCAAATATGAATGATTCTAGAGCTTTTCATTCTGCTATTTTGTTATCAAATGGTGATGTTTTAATTACAGGCGGAAGAAGATTTGAGAGAGGAAAAGGCTCTTTTTCTTTAAAAAGTGCAGAAATTTATAAAACAAAAGAAAATAAATTTGTAAAAATTTCAAATATGAATGAAGAAATGTACAATCATAAAATGTATTTATTACCAAATAATAATGTTGTAGTAATAAAAAAAACCAATAAAATAGAACTGTTTGATGTAAAAACAAATACATTTAAAAAAATAGAAGGCATTTCGTATGATAACATACTTACATCATATGAATTTATAGAACTGTGCAAAGATAAAATTTTAATGTACCCATATAATTATATATATAGAAAAAACCCAATTGTTCTACTTGATTTGAGAGATTTATCTTTAAAAGAAATAAACATAAATCCATTTTTACAAATGAAATATAATCCTATTTTATCAAATAATACAATTGAACAATTAAAAAATGGTAGAGAAAATTATAATATTGCTAAAATTTCTGATTCGGAAATATTAGTGACCGGAGGAAAGGGTGGAGATTTAAACGGATGTCGTTCTGCTAGAATAATAAATATTAATACTCTTATAGAAAAGACAACCCCTGATATGCCACGACCTGGGAAATTTTTCCATTCCTCTATCTCTATTTTAAACAATAATGTATTAATTTTGGGTGGGCAAGCTGGTAGTGATTTTTCATTGCAAACTTTAAACTCAAGTCTGATATATATATATGCACAAAATGAATTTTTAAAATTTAAAAATATGATTTATAAGAGATCTTCACCGTCATTTGTTATGTTAAACAATGGGAATTATATAATTTGGGGTGGTTCTAATGTAATGGGAAACCCTTATCCACCGGAAATGTTAGTTGTTAAAAATAAATAAGGAGTTTTTATGGTTATTTCAGCATCTGATTATGCTTATTTTGCGAATTTATCTTATTCAAATGACATTGAAAAAGATTTATCTTCAGACATGAGTGAAAAAGGATGGGATATTATCTCTACAAATGGGGGATTTAATGGTTTTCAAGCTGTTGCATTTGGAAGAAACAAAGGAGAGGATGGAAAGTATGCAGAAATTGTTATTGCTTATAGAGGAACAGATTCTCTTTTGGATGTAGCGATAGATGATATTCAAATTGCAATAGGTGCTGTCCCCTCACAAAAAAACAGGTGCAATTAATTATTATGATAGTATGCTTGAGTATTTGTCTAACGGCGGGTCAATTTCTGTAACAGGACATTCATTAGGCGGAGCATTAGCCCAGCTTGTTGCTGCAGATAGAGATGTGAGTGCTACAACTTTTAACGCACCGGGAATGGCAGCTCAGTCATCTGGAACTGAGAATTCAGATGTAATAAATTATGTAAATATGAATGATTTTATAGGTTGTTATCAAAATCATGTAGGAGAAACTCGTTATTATTTAACAAAGGGGTTAAAAGATGGTTCTTTTAAACCCCATTCAGTATACGAAAATCAAGATTTCGAAAAATATATAACACTACCTGACGGAATAAATTGGACATGGCAAAATGCAATTGCTTTATGGGGGTATGATATTAACAATAAACATAATGTACAAGAAGCAATAACAAGTGGATTTGTAACCCCTGAAAACTTAAAAAATGCAGTAGACATAATACAGAAAGTATTTGGAATAACAGATAAATTAGAAACTACGTTTCATTATTTAACTCCAACAGGTTTAAATTATGTACTTGGAGATGCAAATGATAATAAAATTTCAATAAAAAGAACTCTTCTCGGTGGGCATGAGAAAGGAATTGCATGGGGAAATGGAGGTAATGATGAAATATTTGGGCTTGATGATGATGATATACTTATTGGTGGAACTGACGATGACACTATTTACGGGGGAAAGGGTAACGATGTCCTAATTGCAGGAGAAACTATTCTTGATATTGATGGATTAAATAGCTTAATAAATAATAGCAACAACATTAATTTGAATGAATACTATACGAACTCTGTATCAAGAAATGAATTATACGGCGGGGCAGGTAATGACCTGTTAATTGGAGATAAAGGAGACGATAAATTATACGGCGAAGACGGAAATGATTTTTTATATGGAGGAAACGGCGATGATACTCTTGTCGCAGGAGCAGGTAATGATTTCTTGTATGGCGATTATGGAAACGACCATTTATCAAATTACTCCGGAACAGCTGTCTTAAACGGTTCATACGGTTATGATAGATATTATGTATCGAGAAAATCAGTAACAAAAATAGTTGACGCCCGTGAAAAACTGGGAAAAATATATAAACAACATGGTTGTGTATCCCTTGACGGGGTAGGTCTTAATGGAGCCTCAAAAGAAGACTATTTAGGTGATAATGTTTGGTACAGAAAAGATATTAATGTCAAATATTCGTGGAGAGAGGGAACTTTATTTATTAACGGAAATATTACAATTTCAGATTTCCGTAATGGTGATTTGGACATTTATTTGGAACTGCCTGGAAAAGAAGATCCCGAGGATGATGACAATGTAGAAACAGATCCGCTGTTATTTGACCTTAACGGTGACGGAATAAATACAACATCAAGTCCGTTTATTGGAGTAAACTATGACTACAACAATGACGGTTTTGCAGAACGTATATCATGGGCAGAAGGCGGCGACGGAGTACTGGTTTCAGATGTTAATAATGACGGAATAATTCAAGGTTCAGCAGAACTTCTTACCCTTTCAGCTCTTTCTGCTTATGATACAAACAACGACGGTATTATTGATTCAAACGATGAAAACTTTAACGACCTAAAAATTTATCTTCGTAACGGCGACATTCTAACTATGGAGCAGGCAGGTATTTCCTCGATAAATATAAATGATATTCAAGATGAAAATTATACGGACGAAAACGGAAACAGAAGAACAAAACTCGGATCTTTTACAACGACCGACGGCATAACAAGAGATTTTGGAGAGTATTATCTTCAAACAGATTATAAAAATTCATACGACTTAAATGAGCTTGAAGAAACAACCGAAATATCAAATATGCCTGATATTGAGGGTTCAGGAACTTCACGTTCTCTTCATCAGGCAATGCTGCAAAACGAGAGTTTAAAAGCACTTGTTAATTCGTTTGCAACAGAAACAAGTGATACGGTAAGAGAAAATCTTGTTGAACAAATTTTATTAAAATGGACGAATGCTGAAAATATTGAAGAAAATTCAAGAGGAGAAAACATAAATGCAAAGCATTTAGCTATACTTGAATCATTTAACGGAAAAACTTTTTATTCAAATTATGAGTCCGCTCAAGGCAGTGAACATCCTGAAAATCCAAATAAAGAGGCTTCTAACAGACTAAAGTCTCAATATGAGAACTTAAAAGTTGAAATCTATGCACAACTAATGAAACAAACTCATTTTTCGGCTTATTATGAAGCAATTGATAAAAGCGGCGTAAAATACGATTTAACACCTCTTACACAACTTCTAAAATCCGCTATTGAAGAGAATGAAACGGCAGGCAAGGAGCTGGTTGTTCAAGTTACAAAAATGCTGAAAGGTCTTGGAATTGATAAATATTCAAACTTCTTTGATCCTACGGATGACGACTGCTTTTACAGAGCATTTACTAAAAATGACAGAGAGTTAAAATGGCTTATTGATACAATAGGTAAAACTTTAACAGCTCCGATTGGAGATGAAGAAGCAGGCAACGCAGCTGATAATGCAATGCGAGATAATGATGAAAGCGTTTCACATCACTATCACTCGTATGACGGTGATGATGTACTATATGGCGGAACAGAGGATGATTACTTTGCAGGTTGCAGCGGTGAAGATATCGCAGACGGCGGAGCAGGTAATGACCACTTACTCGGAAACGGAGACTCCGATTGGTTGTTTGGCGGAGACGGCAATGATACAATTTTAGGAGGAGATGGCAGTGATATTATCTTCGGCGGAAACGGAGATGATATCATATATCCTGATATAGAGGGAGAAGGTGACGGTTGGGTTGCCGGAATCGGTGATGATACTGTTCGTGGAGAAGCAGGGAATGACTACATTTATAGTCATTTAGGAAATGAATTTTATATCTTCAATGTTGGCGACGGACAAGATACGATAAGAGATTTGCAAGGCGTTGATACTATTTACTTTGGAAACGGAATTTCTTGGGATGACCTGACATTTTCTCAATCTGAAAATGATATGGTTATTTCAATAAATAATTCAACAGATAAAATAGTTGTTAAAGACTGGTTTGTTGTTAGTGATGACGGCATTTACAGTTATTATGAAAACAATAAAATTGAGATTTTTGAATTTGCTGACGGTTCAAAACATTATAAAGATGAAATTCCTGTCGGAAATAACTCGGAATCAATGATTTACTATATGAATGACGGCAACGGCGGATATGAAGAAACCTCAAGCGGATATAAAAATACTGTGTATTTCAGGCAAGGCAATAACAGTATTCTTGCAGGTCAAAACAGTAACGATACTTACATTCTTTCCGCAAATGAAACATACGTCCTAATAAGAGATTATTCGGGTGAAGATGTTGTCAAGTTTGCAAGCAATGTTACTTATGCAAATACATTTTTCACTTACAACGGTGAAAGTGTAAATATTTGGATGGAAGACTCAAATTCTAACGTTGAAATACAAGGAGACGCTTCAAACTTTACATTTGTATTTGCGGACGGCAGAACAATTACAAATTTAAAAGATGAATTGCTTACAGATGTTTCATATATTGATTATGTTATGAGTGCAAAACTCCAAGAATTAAAACTTTTGGGCTATGACAGCCTTACTGTAGAAGGAAACGCCAATGATAATTTAATCATTGGAAACTACGGAAACTCCACGTTTATTGCAGGCTTAGGCAATGATAGAATTGAAAGTACATTTGGCGGAAATGACACGTACATTTTCAATTTCGGCGATAATTATGACTATATTGTTGACAAAGGCGGTAATGATACAATCAGATTTGGAGAGGGTGCTACAACAAGCAATATCCGTTTCCTTAAAGATTTTTCAAGCAATAATTTGGAACTTTGGTTTGCAACGGAAGAGGACAGTCAATTAGGTGTTACAATTGAAAATTACTTTGGTGATGATGACAGTAAGATTGAAAACTTTGTATTCGCAGACGGCAGCACAATAACAGATTTATCCGATAAAGTATGGGCGTGGGCGTCAAACGGTGATGTTACACTTGCAGACGGTATTGTAGAAGCACATTTAAGAGGAGAAGATAATACAACAGCAACAGGTAATGACCTCGACAACTGGATGTGCGGTAATAGCGGAAATAATACGTTTATCGGCGGTAGAGGAAACGATTTCTTCTGGGAAGACCAAGGCGGAAATGACACGTACATCTACAACATCGGTGACGAATTTGATACGATTGAAGATTACGGCGGTGTTGACACAATTAAGTTTGGCGAAGGCATAACTACCGAAAATATTAGATTTATGGAGGGTGCTAATCATTTTGTTGTTTGGTTTGAGGGTATAGAAGGAAATATAACAATAAATAACCACATGAACGATGACAACAATAAGATTGAACGATTTGAACTCGCTGACGGTACGGTTATTACGGATGTAACGCCATATCTTACAGGTATTCGTGTATCAGGTGATTATACTCTTGCAGAAAATACACTAATTAATACTGTTCGTTCAAGATGTGAAGAGGGCGTAACTCTTATTGGAAACAGTTCCGATAATGTTTTAATGTCAATAAATAACGGAAATTCAACACTTCAAGGCAAAGGCGGCGATGATGTTCTTTGTGAGTTTAACGGAAATGACACAACTTATATCTATAATACAGGTGACGGCAACGACAGAATTGAAGACCACGGCGGAAATGATGTTATATCATTCGGGGAGGGCATTACCGTAAATGATTTAACCTTTAATGTTTGTGAAGATGATGCGGACTCACTTGAAATTAATATCGGCGAAAACGGCAAAATACTTATTCTAAACTATTTCGCTGATGATGATTGGAAAATCGAGAAAATCAGGTTCTTTGACGGCAGTGAAATTACTAACCTTTCTTCTTATTTACCTGATACACCAATAGATGAAGAAGAACCGACAATCCCACCTGTTGTTGAACCTATTGACGAGGAAGGACCTACTATTCCGACAAGTAACTATGATATTAATTTAATTAATCAAGAAACAGTTTCTTATGGAATTGATTCAAACGTATTTATACAAACGGATTTTGAAGCAAAACAAAGAGAGGATATCCTTTTGGCAATGGTTTCATAGAGATTGTATAACAAAAAATAATTTAAAAGAATGTAAATCGTACATTTACATATATCCACACAGATTAACACATTTTACGCCTAATGCCACCATGCATTAGTTTTTTTTATATTTATCAGACCCGTCAGAAGAACATAAAATAAAAACTATCATCATAATTTTTTCTGTGATAGAATGTAATAACATTGAATTTGGGGTCTATGAAGTCTATAAAGTGGTCGTATTTTACAATTGTTATCTTATTTCTTATTACATTGCCTGCTTTTGCGGATGACGATGTTGTTCATCTTGAAACAGACAGTGATAAATTGAATGTTAAAAGTCCGTTGTTACAATCCTTTATTGATTATTATCAAGGTGATTTGAATAATGATAAAGAAAAAAATTCGTCTTTATTATATATTTTTTCTCAGGACGGTTATAAACCTAAAAACAGTAAACGTATAACTTCTGTTAAATTGGGTATGTTTTATGGCGGAGATTATCAATTAACTGTTCCCGAAAACCACGGAGATGTTACTTCAAAATATAATATTCCGTTGGCAGAACCTTATCTTATATTAAATTTAAACGAAAATAAAGATATAATAACCTTGCGTTATAATTTCGGCAAGACAGTCCCCGACAATTACAACAAATTCACAAGCAGAATAACTCAATTTTCTTATGTACATAACTTCAATCAAAATCAAGCAATATCGGTAGGAGAAGATGTGCGTGTTCCGATTGGTGTAAATGGGTCAGAATCAACTTGGACATTAGATACTGTTTTAAGAGCACAAATTTCAAGAACTTATGCAAATACTTATGCTGTTGGGGTTAGAAATCTTGGAAAATATAAGTATTTGGATTATGACATTGGTGTTTATGACAGTGCAAGATTTCTTCATAACTTTTTTAACGGTGGAGAATTTATCGGACTTGCAACTTTCAAACCCTTTGCAAATTTGGATAATGAAAAATTCGGAACTCTAAAAATCGGCGGCAGCGTTGACCAAGGTCATAATAAAATTAATTACGGAGTATATGGAGCCCATGCAAGTTATGATTATGGCAGATTTCACTCAAAATTTGAATACGCACACGCTGACGGCTACAACAGTATTAAGCCTGTAAATACAAAAAGTGAGGGATTTTTCACTTCTGTGGCTTTTGATTTAACCAACAAATTACAAATTGTAGGTAAGTATGACTATATAAATAAAAATAAACACCTCGCTAATGAGGGTAGCAAAGAATATACGGTAGGCATTACTTATACACCAAAGGAAAGATTTAAAATTTTATTGAATTATATGTATAGAGATAATAAGTATAATCAAAATTCAAATAATATCTTAATGGCTATAAGAATTTTAATATAATTTCATTTTGTATAGTATAATAAAGAAAAAATCAGGAAGTACAAAATGAGTAAATATAGAAGTTGCAAATCAATAGAAGAAGAAATATTTTTTAATCATCTAAACAAAGTTGGTTATTGTTGTATGACAACACATTGCGGGGGGCAGCCTGTATTATACAGAAACTACCATGGAGAGAAAATCAACTGGGAGGAATTTCTTAAAAATAGAGAGCAACACATTGAATTAATGAAAAATGGCGGTTGCCTTAAAGAATGTGAAAATTGTACTTGGATAGCGGAAAAAGATTGGAAAGAGCGAAAAAGAGCTTTTAATTATATTTTGCTTAATATTTGGGTAAAATGTAATTTATTTTGTATATATTGCAAAAATCATGACAACGGTAAGCCGTCCGAGGTTGAACTAAATACTCAAGAATACAATATTATTCCTGTGTTGCAGGATATGTTTGAGAAAGGAATGATTGATGAAAATACAAAAATTGATATTGCAGGCGGAGAAGCCTCTCTTGATAAAAATTTCAATGCTCTTTTAGATTTATTGATTGAAAAAGGTATTAAAAATATCAATATAAACTCAAATTGTACAATATATTCTCCATCGATAGAAAGAGGTATTGAAAAAGGAATTATATCTGTTACAACATCGATTGATTGCGGAACAAGAAATCTTTTTAAATTTATTAAAAAGGCGGATTTGTGGAATACCGTATGGAATGTCATTAATAAATATACAAAAGGGTTATCTAAAAAAAATAATAATTATGTAAAAACAAAATTTATAGTAATCCCGGGGGTAAATGATTCTAAAAAACAAATTTTTAAATATGTTTTAATGTCAAAACTTCACAACGTGTCGGGTGTTATATTAAATATAGATATGCATTGGTTAAGCGAAAATGAAAATGATGAGAAAAAACTTTTAAATGTTATAAATTTAGCAAAATATTTTATTGAAATCTCAAAAAAATTAAAAATTAACTATAAAGTTTGGTATCATATTGAGGACTTAATAAAAAGGTACAACAACAATTTCCCCGATAAAAAAATTGATATAGATTTTATCTACAAAGAACCTGAAATTGAACCTGAAAAAAATGATAATTTATTTTTAAATTATTACAAATTTATTAATAAATTTTGGATTTAAAACATATTAAATATGGCATTGTAGTAACTTCTATAGGCAGTAACCGCAATATACATTACCATTGCTCCTACAAAAATCAGGGCAATCGGCTCTATAACTTTTGAAGCTACTTTTATTTGCAAGTCTAATTTTTTTTCGTAATCAGCAGATACTATTAATGCCATTTTATCCATATCTCCTGATTTCTCGCCGGCTGAAAGTTGTGACATAGCGTAAGAACTGAATACATGTGCTATTCCAAAAGCAGTTGTTAGCTCACAACCTTGTTCAATCATTTTTGCTGCCTTATTTAGTACAGACCTCAACTCATTATCTTTTAACACCGAGTTTGCTAATAATACTGCTTGTGCAATAGGAATCCCCGATTGATAAGCAAGTCCGAAAACAGAAAAATAATTTGCAAAATTAAAACTTTTTATAGGGTTTGCGATTATGCCTATTTGTGAAATTATTTTTAATAGTTTCTTTTGTGCATTTCTGTTCGTATATATAAAAAATACACCTCCTGCAATAATTGCAAATATTAAAATGATTTTAATCATTGCAGTTACAAATAGTTCAAATATTGAAGAATAACTTATGCCTGTTCCGAATGCCGCAAATATTTTTAGTACAAAAAATTTAAAGAACAGAAAAACCGCAATTGCAAATGAACATATAATGCACGGGTATGTTATTGCGTTAATAATATTTGATTTAATAGCTTCTTCTCTTTTTAAATTCCTAAGAATGTTAGACAAAACTTCTTCCAGTTTACCTGATTCTTCTCCTGTTACAATCAATGTAGAATAAGCTGCCCCTAAAATTGATGAATTTTTTTCCATTACATCACGCAAGGAGTTCCCTCTTGAAATTCTGTATGATATCTTATTGCAAAATGATTTTATGTTTTTATTGTTTGTTGCAGAATAAATTGATTGAAAAATTTCAAATATTGATAATCCTGATCTATACATAAAGAAAAATGAGTTAAAAAATTCAATTTTCTCTTTTAAATTAAAATATTCTGTTGTTGAATAGTTATAATGAATGTCTGACTCTTTTTTCGGTTGAACATCTTCTTTTAGTTCAAGAACAATAAGTCCGTCAGACTCCAGCCTATCTGCAGCATTTTTCATATTTATCGCATTAATTACGCCATTTTTTACTATGCCGTTTTTGTTCTTTGCCGTATAAAAATATTTTGCCATAAGTTTATTATATATTATCTTCCAATTAAAAACTACTTAAAAATTATCAGTAATAATTATTTTCGTGCTAAAATGTAGCAATGAACAGTTATTTTATACCTTTAATATTAACCCTCGGAGCAGGCATGTCCACCTTGTTAGGCGGTTTTATTACGTTCTTTGTAAAACGTGATAATCTTAAAGCATTATCAGTTGGGCTTGGCTTTTCGGCAGGAGTTATGGTGTATGTAAGTTTGAATGAACTTATGAGAGAAGCTCCTGTTATGCTAAATGCTTATTATGGGGATATTCGGTCAAAAGCTCTCGCATTTGTAGGTTTTGCGGTTGGTATTGTTATTGCTGTGATTATAGACTATTTTATTCCTGATCACATAGAATCTGATTTTTTAACTGCAAACAAAAAAATTGCACAAGCAAGAAGAATTAAACGTGCAGGGTTGATTACTGCAATTGCGGTTACGTTACATAACTTTCCTGAGGGTATGGCAACTTTTCTTGTTTCAAGTCAGGATTTAAGACTAGGGGTTCCGGTTGCAATTGCGATTGCAATACACAATATTCCGGAGGGCATTGCTATTGCTCTGCCAATTTTTCATGCCAGCGGTAAAAAAAGACTGGCAATTCTTTACTCTTTTTTATCGGGTATCTCTGAACCAATAGGTGGTTTACTGGGAGTTGTTCTGCTAAGAACAATTATGCCTGCACAAGCTGTAGGAATAATGACGGCGACAGTTGCAGGTATTATGGTTTATCTTTCTTTTGACACGTTATTACCGTTAGCCAGAGAATATGGAGAAAATCACCATGTTATAATCGGAATTATCTCAGGAATGCTTATTATGGCTTTTGGATTGATTTTCTTATAATAATTTGTTCAAAAAATATTTAGGTTGTATAATGATGATATAGCGGTATCGTCTAGAGGTCAGGACGGGAGATTCTCATTCTCTAAACAGGGGTTCAATTCCCCTTACCGCCGAATAAAACAGAGAATACACTTGTTGTATTCTCTGTTTTATTGTCAACGTAAAGTAGAAAATAGAAACCACAATGTGACAGACTTGTCGGGGGTTCAGCGGATTTGCGGACGGACGCCACGAAGTTAGTCCGGATAGCGAGGAAATTGAGCAAAAGTGAACCAAAGGTTCAATTGCGAAACTTTCCGAGCGAGGAGCAAATCCAAGACAATTCCCCTTACCGCCGTTTAACTTCCACATTGGAAGTTCTTTTTTTAGGGGAATTTCACCCTACGGGTTCGCCCCTCTCGAAAAACAATATTTAATTGTTTTTCTCGGCAGAGTCCTTACCGCCGAATAAAACAGAGAATACACTTGTTGTATTCTCTGTTTTGTTGTCAACGTAAAGTAGAAAATAGAAACCACAATGTGACAGACTTGTCGGGGGTTCAGCGGATTTGCGGACGGACGCCACGAAGTTAGTCCGGATAGCGAGGAAATTGAGCAAAAGTGAACCAAAGGTTCAATTGCGAAACTTTCCGAGCGAGGAGCAAATCCAAGACAATTCCCCTTACCGCCGTTTAACTTCCATATTGGAAGCTTTTTTTTTAGGGGATTTTACCCCTCTTGTTATTCTCAAAAAATAATAATTCAATCATTCTAATAATTTTAGCTTTTTTGATGGAAAATCCCTATGGTAAAGTATTATATCAGGCATGCAAATTGCAATTGAAAAGAGGAACTGTTCGTTCCTCTTTAGTTCGTACAAGAAAAATGTTTACCCTACTTTTATGATTTGTTTCCCAAATAAAATTATACTTATTCTTGAAGAATTTATTCTTACAGAAAACTTTTTAGCCCGCTCTCCATGTCTTAGCATTTTTTCTTGTCTTGATTTCTCCAGTTTCTTAAACTCTTCTTTATTGCTAATTAAGGCTTCAAATTGATTTCTATCGGTTTTTTTGAAAAAATACTTTCCTAAGATATTTAATTTACTGATTTTGCTAAACCTTCTGGCAAATTTATCTATGAATTCATCTTGAAAACTGTTATCTATTCTTTGAAGAGTCCAAAGGCAGGCTTTATATTCAAGTGTATAAATAAATTCTTTAAATTCATTAAGATTAGGGTTTTTGTTTATAAAATTCTCGGTTTCTTCATATTCATTGCAAAGTGCGTAAATTTTTCCTTTGCTTTTAACAGAGGAATTCATATTATCCTGCCTGTAATGAACATAGGCTTTTTTTGTTAAAACAACTCTCTTTGCACACATAAATACTTTAAATGTGAAAGATGTATCCTGATAACTCGCCCCCGGAGTCGGCAAAAATCTTATGTTGTTTTCTCTGAGAAAACTTGTTTTATAAATGGCACTCCATATAGATGGAGTTATTCTTAACAGGGATTTGTCTTTTAGTGCATTTGTAACTTTTCCTGACTTGAAAACTGAAATTTTCCCCATTTTACGGTTTTGATTTTTGCCAGTCCAATATTGAAACCAGTCAGACTTAACAACATCGCAATTTTTATTTTTTGCAATTTTGTATAAATCTTCAAACATATATTTATCGGTAAAATCGTCTGATTCAATAATACCTGCATATTCTCCGCTTGCAAAGGCTAACCCTTTATTCATAGAGTCGCCGTAACCTGAATTAGGTTTGTTTATTATTTTTATTCTGTAATCTTTATTTTCGTATTCTTTTAGAATTTGTAAGCAATTGTCGGTGGAACCGTCATTTATACAAATAATTTCTATATCTTTTAAGGTTTGGTTTATTAAACTGTCTAAGCATTCTCTTAAATATTTTTCAACATTATAAATAGGTACTAATATTGAAACTTTGGGCATAAAAACCTCTCCATTATACTTCCATTAATAAATAATAGAATTATAACGGTCGTATTGATATTAGCCGGTTGGGTAATCTTATTCTTTTGGAGGCAGTTCTTTCAGCTTAAATTTTTGCCAAAAGATATTTAAAATTTTGTATCTTTTCCCGTCTTCTTCAATATTTTTAACGGAAAACAGATTATCAATTTCTGTTCTTACTGCTTGTTTTATAAATTGTGTAAAGGCTTCTTTGGGAAGATTCCTTTTTGCTTCATTTATAAATTCTATTCTGTTTAAGAACGGCACTATGACGTAGTAATACATTGAAAGTTTTGTCAGTGCTTTATTAACAGACTCTTTGTTGCGTTCATAGTATCCTTCTTCTTTTAAGAAGTCTAAGACTTTTGTTAAAACGATATATGCAGTGCAAAAAGCCTTTGTCTTTTTATGGGTAATAGAACCTTTTCTTATTCTATAGAAATATTAAGGTTTATTAATAAATCTTATTTGATCAGCAAGAAATCGAGCCTTTACAGTAAATAAAACATCCTCGTTAACAGGGTTTTTAGAAAAAGATATATTGTTCTTTTCTAAAAATTCTCTTTTATAAATTTTGTTCCAAACCGCTAAAGTTGGATAGAATAAATAATCTTCATTAATATCTTTTGTATAGTCAATATTTTCTTCTAAAAGTTTTAAATTAACAGCTTTTGTAATCCCTGTTTTTTCAAAAAATCTTGTATAAGACGTTTCCACTATATCAGCATTGTTTTTTGTTATTTCTTCGTATAAGTTTCTTAAAAAGTCTTTCCCTAAATAATCATCAGGGTCAAGAAATGTAATATACGGTGATTTTGCTATTTTAAGGGCATTGTTTCTTGATTGTCCGGGACCTTGATTTCCCTGATTTAAAACGATAAATCGATTATCTTTATTCGCATAATCTTGCATGATTTTTAGACAATTATCAGGAGACCCGTCATTAACTAAAATTGCTTCAAAATCTGAAAAAGATTGATTTTGTAATGGTTCTATAGCTTGCCTCAGATATTTTTCAACATTATAAACCGGTACGATAATGGAAATTTCTGCCATAAAAAACCTCTACAATAGTAAAACAATATAATTTTAACATAAATACATTTGATATATGAAAATGAAAATGTTAAAATTGTTATGTTGCGTGTCCGTAGCTTAACAGGATAGAGCAAAGATCTCCGAAGTCTTTAGATGTGGGTTCAACTCCCATCGGGCACAATTCTTTGAGGCTATTAATATTAATAATCTTATAAAGCTGGTAAAATATTAGAAATTATAATATAATCATTATATAAATTTGACGGACAGGTGAAAAATGGCAAAAGATATAGATACAGTTCCAATAGAGGTAATAATTTTAACCGCAGACCATGAAATTAAAGGTACGGTTCATGTTTCAAAATACACTAAAACAAACAGAGAACTTACAGACTTACTTAATGATAAAGAAAAAAGATTTTTAGCGGTTACCAATGCAGAAATTTATCAAAAAAATACAAACAATCCGCCAAGAAGATATAACTTCTTAGAAATTCATATTGATTGTATTATGATGGTTCACCCGTCTACTCAAGTTGTGTTTAGAGAAACAGGTAAAGCTCAGGAAGATATTGCCCGTTTTCGTGAATTAAGAAAAAAATTAAACCAAACAAAACCTTTCTAGTATGAGTTCATATAAAAATATTTTATTAATAAATTTTGGCGGTATCGGTGATGAGATACTTTTTCTTCCTGTTATTCAGGTATTGAAAAAAACATACCCTAATGCAAAAATTACTCTTTGTTTAGAGGGAAGAAGCAAGGCTTTTGTTAACCTGACCGACTTATTGGATGATTATTTTTGTGTTGATATAAAAACAAAAAATAAGTACGCCGAAATGTTTAAATTATATTTAAAAGCCTTAACGGGCAGGTATGATTTGGTTATTTCGTCAGGGACAAATCCTTTAATACCTGTGTTGCTGTTTTTTACGGGTATTAAAACCGGAATTGGGTATGCGACTTCAAATTTATCTAAAAAACTTCTTACTAACGCTGTTGTGTTGAATAAAAATCAGTATGCTGCAAATATGTATTTCGATTTGGTTAAGCCGGTTACTCAATTTGATTTTGAATTGCCGTCTATTAAAACAGAAGTTTGCGAAAAAGAGAATAATTCCGTACTTGTTCATCCGGGAGTCAGCGCAATAAGCGTTTCAAAAAGTATTCAAAAGACTTTTGACGGACACAAATGGGCTGAACTGATAAAATTAATGTTGAAAAACGGTAAAAAAGTATATTTGGCGGGCGGACCCGATGATAACAAGTGTATTGAAGAAATCAGACAATCTCTAAACGGCGAAGATTTAACTGATTTTGTTGATATGTTTGGAAAAACAAAGAATATATTTGATTTAGTTAAGCTTATAAAAAAATCAGAAGTCTTAATTTGTTCTGATTCTGCTCCAATGCATATCGGGGTTGCTACAGATACAAAAACTATTGCGGTATTTGGTCCTACAAACGAAGCAAAACTTCTTCCCGTGTCAGACAAATTTATTGCGATAAAAAATAACGCAGATTGCAGACCTTGCTTGTGGGATAAAAGACAAACAACTTGCGAAAAATTAGATTGTTTAAAAATTGAACTTAATGAAATTTTAAAATACTTATAAATTCTGTTCTTTTAACAAATATTTATTTTTTTGCTTAAAACTGTAAGTTTTGCATTTTTAGATTATAATTATTGAAGATAAATATTAATGGAGAGATTAGTTGTGTTAAAAGACAGATATTTTCCTCAAGAAATTGAAAAGAAATGGCAAAAACACTGGGATGATACAAAATTAAACAAAGTCTATAATGATTTTGATAAAGAAAAATATTATGTTTTATCAATGCTCCCTTATCCGTCAGGTAAATTACACATGGGACACGTTAGAAATTATACCATTTCGGATGTTATTGCAAGATATAAAAGAATGAACGGTTTTAACGTTCTTCACCCGATGGGGTGGGATAGTTTCGGACTTCCTGCTGAAAATGCCGCAATTCAACACGGTGCAAATCCTAAAAAATGGACGTTAGATAACATTGCATACATGAAACAACAATTAAAATCACTTGGTTTAATGGTTGATTGGGATAGAGAAGTTACAACTTGTTTACCTGAATACTACAAGTGGACTCAGTACTTTTTTATACAAATGTTTAAAAAAGGGTTGGCTTATAAAAAAGAAGCCGCTGTTAACTGGTGTAATAACTGCTCTACCGTTTTAGCAAATGAACAGGTTATTGACGGAAAATGCTGGAGATGTGACGGTCAGGTTGAAAAGAAATATTTATCTCAATGGTTCTTGAAAATTACGGACTATGCAGAAGAACTTCTTGATGATATTAAATTGCTTGAGGGTTGGCCTGACAGCGTTAAAACAATGCAAAAAAATTGGATAGACCGTTCAACCGGTGCTATTTTGAGATTTAAAGTAAAAGAAAATCCGGAACTTGAAGTTCCTGTTTACACAACAAGACCCGATACCGCTTATGGTATTACTTATTTGGTTGTAGCTCCCGAGTATAAAGATATTGAAAAATTAACTACTCCTGAAAACAAGGCTGCGGTTGAAGAATACAGACAAAATGCAAGAAAAATGTCTGAAATTGAAAGACTTTCAACAGAAAGACCTAAAACTGGTGTTCCTTTAGGGACTCATTTGATTAACCCGTTGAATGGTGAAGAATTCCCGATTTGGACTGCTGATTACGCTTTGGCTGAATATGGTACAGGTGCTGTTATGGCAGTTCCTGCTCACGATGACAGGGATTTCGCTTTTGCTAAAAAGTACAATTTACCAATGAAAATTGTTATCCAAAACCCTGAAAATCCGTTAACGGAATTAACACAAGCATATACGGATAAAGGAATTTTAGTAAATTCACTTGATTGTAACGGACTTGAAAACGAAAAAGCAAAACAAGTAATTATTGATAAGGCGGTTAAAGGCGGATTTGGAGAAGCAAAAGTTCAATACAGACTCCGTGATTGGTTAATTTCAAGGCAAAGATATTGGGGAACTCCTATTCCGGTTGTCTATTGCCCGAAATGCGGAACTGTACCGGTTAAAGAAGAAGATTTACCGGTTATGTTGCCGGAAGATGTTGACTTTACGGTTAAAGGTATGTCGCCCGTTAAAACATCAGAAACATTTAAACATACAACATGTCCGATATGCGGAGGTCCGGCTGAAAGAGAAACCGATACAATGGATACCTTTATGTGTTCAAACTGGTATTTCTATCGTTATATTGACGCAAGAAATGATAAAGCTCCGTTTGATAAAGATTTAATCAAATATTGGGCTCCTGTTGATCAATATGTCGGAGGTATAGAACACGCTATTTTGCACTTATTGTATTCAAGATTTTTCACAAAAGTATTGAGAGATTTGAAGATTATTGATATAGATGAACCGTTCAAAAACCTTTTAACACAAGGTATGGTCTTGAAAGATGGTTCAAAAATGTCTAAATCAAAAGGAAATACGGTTGATCCTGATGAAATATTCAGAAACTACGGAGCAGATACTGCCAGATTATTTATTCTTTCCGATTCACCGCCAAACAGAGATTTTGACTGGTCTGATGCAGGCGTTGAGGGTTGCTATAAATTCTTAAACAGAATTTGGAGAATATATAGTGATAATCAAGCAAATATTGTTCTTGATTATAAATTGCCTGATATTTCCGGTTTAACAAAAGAAAACAACAATCTTGTCAGAGAAGTTCATATGACAATTAAGAAAATTTCTCAGGATATTGCAAATGAATTCCAGTTCAACACTGTAATATCTAAATACAGAGAGTTTGCAAATGTCATTTATGACTATATGAACGCTAAAGAAGAGTATTCTGACGAAGATAAAAATATATTCAGCTTTGCTGTATTAACATTCTTGAGATTGTTAGCTCCCGTATTACCGCATATGACGGAAGAAATCTATGAGGGATTGGGTGGAACTGACTCTGTTCACAAGTTGGAATGGCCAAAGTATGATGAAAATTTGGCAAAATCAAAGCGCAAAATGAAGCGAAACGC